>CALFCG010000268.1 GCA_937951315.1 uncultured cyanobacterium | reverse complement strand
TTGATGCCCTAAGTCGTTGGGGTGGCTTGAGCCATTTCTAAGCGACGAAAGACAAAGCGGGTTGCCCAAATTGTGAAGAGAGGCAAGCAAATAAAGTGAGTCAGCAGCACAGCGGTCGCAACCCCAATACTTTGTCCCTGGACCCCGAGGAGAATTCCGCAGGCGAAGAGTCCGGTGAAGATAAGATTCCAGGCTAAGTCTATGCCTGGGCGGTCAACCGCTAATAAAAGCTGGGAGGCAGCGTTGGCAAAGGGGCGTGGGATGGCTGAAAGACAGACTAAGACCAAAATCGGAACAGCTGAAGTCCACTTGTCGCCGAAGACAAGGGGAACGTAGAACGGGGCGAGGCTGGCCTGTAAGATTACGACTGGGACGAAGAAGAAAGTGATGGTTTTGAGGCTTTTGAAGTAGACTTGGCGGAATTGTTCAAGTTGAGATCGTGCCTGACAAAGTCGAGGTAGCAGCGCCACCTTAACGGAGGTAATAAGCCCCAGACTTAGCCCAAGCCCTGCGTTAAAAGCAAAGAAATAGGCTCCTAACGCTTCAACACCCAGAAATCTACCTACCAATAAATAATCCAGATTAAAGCGCAATGTATTGAGCAACTCAACGCCCAAAACACTTCTGCCAAAGGTGATTAATTCGCCCCAGCCCTTCGTTGAAAAGCGCATACGAGGTCGCCACGAATGATGTTTGAGCATCATCGCAATCCAAATCGGTGGCACAATTAGGCGGGGCAAAACAATCGCCCACACACCAAAGCCAGCGAGCGCAAACACCAGAGAAGAGAGATTCTCTGTTGTCACCTGCATTGTGTCGCTGACGGCTATCACCCACATCTTTCCCTGACGCTGGATCAGAGCATTTTGAATCATTGCGATCGGCAGCAGCAGTAAGGTCCCCGCGAGGGCACAAATGGGTAAAATCAGCTGCGTATCGTTGTAGAACCAGGCCACGGGGAAAGCGGCCAGAGATTGAATGACGAATAGGGCTGAGAATAGGACCCAATTGAGCCAGTAAGCTGATTGGCAAAGCGTTTCGAGGCGATCCTCACTGACTTGAATTAAGCGTGTGCCGATTCCGTTGCGCATGAACACCCGCACGAATTCGTTGGTGGTCATAATAATTGCGGCCAACCCATAGTCATGGGGACTTAAGTAACGTGCAAGGACCACCGTCGCGGCTAAGCGTGTAAAACGATTCACGATTTGCGCACTCCCCAGCCAACCCATATCACGGGCAAAGGGGTTATTCATGGATTTCAGTTTTAGGCTGAGGCTAGAAAAAGCGTTCATCGCAAAGACTTCATTCAATAACAGAGTTTGGTATTAGGCAGTGGCTAGCCAAGCCGTTAAATCACGTTGGATGAGATCCTGGCAGTGGAGAATCTCGTCCCGATAGAGTGCTGCTAAGGATTGGCGAACCTCAGGAGAAATTTGAGGTTTGCCTAAATTCTGATGCTGAATTTTTTGCCGCAGGCGTTCGGGGAACAAAGGCTTCAGCATTGCCTTGAGGGGATTGGGCTGCGTTAATATCCGATGCATGAGGCGATTTTTAGGCACCCCCGATTTATTGGGGCGAATGGTCATGTCTGGCATATGAGAGGGATCAACCTCGAGGTATTGAAAGATATCGCGCAGTAAATTCTCAGAAGAGTGGACCAGGTCTTCGTAGAGATAGATTTTGATCTGGTTTGAGGGGAAGCGATCATAATATCGCTGCAGTTGTGTTGCGTAGAAGCCTTGCTGACGGTAGTGCCAAAACCATTCCCAATTGTCTCGAATTCGCTGTGTTTCATCCTGTAGGGCATTGGCAAAGTCTGGATGAGGTTCACGACCATCACGGACAAGGTGCAAGAAGTTGGCATGGGCCCGCTCCACAGGACTGCGGAGAATGACGATTAGTTTTGCATCCGGAATATTGGCTTTGATCCGATCGGGCGCTTGAGGGTGGTAGAGGTATAGAGGACAAGCTTCACCGAGCGCTATTTCGTCTGTGACCTCTGCGAACTGTGCAGCATAGTTTTCGAGATCGGTAATGGAGAAGGTATTGATCGCTGTGTCTCCAGGCCCTTGGAAGTGAAGATTCTCACCAGCGAAGGCAAAGAAATTAGTCTCTTTCTCCGGTGTCATATATACCTGAGGATGCTGCTGAAGATAGTTATGCAAGGCGGTCGTGCCGGACTTTGCTGCACCGATGATTAGAAAGTTGGGTAGGTTCATAACGACCTTTTCATTAATCATGCATGGGTCTGTGTTTTCAGTCTGCCCAGTTTCAGTTGATTCCTTCACCCTCAAGAGCCTGATTTAGAAATAGACTAATAATCGTTTCAAGAGTTTTTCTACGATCAAAATTTGATCACAATTTTACGTTTGACTTATGTATGTTTTTGAATTTCTAAACATATACAACGATTGTCTTCCGTCACGTTTTAATCCTTTTTGAGCCTGGATTTCAGCCTCTGCCTTCTCTAAGGCTTATTGGTCTTGTCAATCGTTTTGCCACCTACCATTTAAGACATATTTAAAAGACTTGTTCTGAAGAAAGTTTCGATCGAGAATTGGGCAAGCTAGACTCAAATGCTTCTGTGTTACTCACTACACTAAACAGTAATGAAAGTTTTACTTGTCTGTTCTTCTGGAGGGCACTTTAAAGCCCTTCAACAACTTATGCCTTTTTGGAGTCAGCACGATCGTCGTTGGGTGACATTTGACACGGCGACTACCGCTGCCTATTGCGAAGAATCGAAGGAATCAGTAATTTGGGCGCATAGTCCAACAAACCGAAATATTCCTAATCTTTTAAGAAATTTAGTTCTATCTGTGCAGGTTCTGCGTGAGTATCGTCCCGATGTCATCATGACAACTGGCGCTGGGGTTGCCGTACCCTTCCTGATTTTGGGGAAGCTGTTTGGTTGTCAAACTGTTTTTGTAGAGTCGGTGACAAGAGTAACGAGCTTAAGTTTATCGGCTAGGTTAGTCCTGCCTTTTTTAAGTGTTTTATATGTGCATTGGCAACAGCTGGTGACACTTTACCCGAAAGCTGAATTGATTATGTCACCGGAGACACCATGATTTTTGTAACTGCAGGGACTGAGCAATATCCTTTTAATCGTTTAATGCGTTGGCTCGACATACTACAACAACATGATCTTCTGCAAGATGAAATTGTTGTGCAGTATGGTAACAGTACCTATTTACCTGAAGGTTCAAAGGTATATAAGTTTGTTAAAGAAGAGCGTTTTAAGGGGTTCATTCAAGATGCCCGTCTTGTGATTGCCCATTGTGGTGAAGGGACTGTATTGCTGTTGGACTCTCTACAAAAACCCTATATGTTGGTGCCACGTACCCATGCTTTTGGTGAACATGTTGATAATCACCAAATAGAGATGGCACTGGCTTTATCTGAGATGGATGTTCCTGTTGCGTGGTCTCTTGGGGATATTGTTCGTTTTGTTGCTGCCCCGAAGTACTCTCCTATTAGTGATATCTCTGAGCAGAATGCGAAGGTAATTTGTCACAAGCTAAATCAGCGTTTTGCTGGTAAGGCAGCGAAGGAAACGGTGGCTTTGGGAGATGGTATTACAACCTAACCCCCAGATACAAAGTTCTGTAGAACAGGTCTTGATTGAGACAGGTCTTGCTTCTACTGAAACTTGGTTCTTTCAATGATTTTTTCTTTTTCTGGATTTGACTATGACGACTCTGTCTCTTGCTTCCTCTTTTCAAACTACGCGGGTTGGAGATGTGCTGCTGGTGCAGATGCTTCCCCGGCTGAGCGTAATCGAGGCCCCTCCCTTTCGGAAAATTTTCCAGGACTGGCTGGAAGAGCAGGCTGATCTCACCAAGATTGTTCTAGATTTTGGTCATACTTCTGTTGTAGACAGCAGCGGTATTGGGGCTTTAGTGAGTAGCTATCGGCTAGCAAAAAAAAGGGGGTTAGACCTCTTATTCTGGGGACTTACGCCTCAGGTCAAGTTTGTTTTTTCTTTGGCGGGTTTAGAGCAGACGTTGGGGCTGGATGCTGCCACCGATGCACTTAATCCGACCGATCTATTGAAGACGGGACCACAACAGGTTCAAATTCATCCATCTGTGAGATCGCGCTCGAAGCGATTGTTGGATATTGTCGGTGGGTTCGTGGGCTTAACGATTACCGGAATTTTATTTGTGCCCCTTGCGATCGCAATTCGACTCGACAGCCCAGGTCCGATTTTGTTTAGCCAAGTCCGCTGTGGTGTAATGGGTCGGCAGTTCCGAATTTGGAAATTTCGGTCTATGGTCTCTGACGCTGAGGCCCTCAAATCAAGTGTTAAAAACGAAGCAAGTGGCGCCTTCTTTAAAAATGATCGAGATCCTCGAATTACTCGTGTGGGCCGCTTTATTCGGAAGACCAGCCTAGATGAATTCCCTCAGTTTTGGAACGTCTTGATCGGAGATATGAGTTTGATTGGGACACGTCCACCAACCCCCGATGAAATTGAGCAGTACAAAATTCCGAATTGGCAACGCTTAGATGTGCGGCCCGGGATTAGTGGTGAGTGGCAAGTGAAGGGTCGTTCTAAGGTCAGAGAGTTTGAAGATGTGATTCAGATGGACCTCAATTATCAGGAGAATTGGAGCTTTACCTATGACCTAAAGCTATTGATAAAAACTGTATTAGTTGTGTTTAGCAAAGACTCAGGAGCTGTTTAAATAATGTCTTTTGATTTTTCATCTCTTCCAGCTTCTTTACGGATCAAGAGTCACCTTGACGAATTAGATGTGCTCATTAATTGGTTCGATCACTTGGACCTTTCTGGAATTGATGATCCTTTTCTACCGATTGAGGCGAAAACAGCCTTAGTTGAAGGATTCACAAATGTTGTCCAACATGCCCATGCTCAGCTATCTGAGAAGACTCCCGTAGAGATTAATGTTGAGATGAATGGTCCGGCTTTACAAATTATGATTTGGGATATTGGACCATTCTACGATTTCTCTGCTGCAATGAATCAACTCAGTGGTGCTGCAGCTCAAGAATTTGATCCTTTACGGCGAGAGTGCCATTGGGGACAGGTGTTATTTCTTAAGTTATCTCGTGAACGAGGCTGGCAGTTTACCTATGATCGCCTGCCAGATGACCGAAATTGTCTGTCGATGGTAAGAACTTTGATGCCCTCTTAGGAAATTGAATAGAAAGGGTCTGATTCCTCAGATGCTCTTCATTGTTTCTACCTTTTGATTGCTGTCAAATATATATTCTCCTGGGTTTTATTGCCTTGAGCCAGTCGGTTAAGACATTTTTATTCTTAGGATTCCTACGATAGAGAAGTTACAGAGAACAGAGATGCTCACTATAACTCCCTAGCTGCAGTATTTAGCTAAAAACCTTTGTGACTCGAAATAATAAATCAAGAATCTGAAATCATAAAAACATCTATTTTTTGTTCTCATTATTATATGAATCCTAAGATATATAGAATATAAAATTATTGATCATGATGTCTCTTTCCT
>CALFCG010000267.1 GCA_937951315.1 uncultured cyanobacterium | reverse complement strand
AGGGCAGAGAAACGGGTAGGTTTGACATCTCAACAAACTCCACATGGGTATCTGGCCTGTGCAAACTCACACCGGACTACCCGACATCATAAAGGGAGATGACCAAGCCTTGTCTATAAGTCTGTGTCGAATGGCTCGAGGCAGATTTGAACTGCCGACCTTGGGCTTATGAGTCCCCTGCTCTAACCAACTGAGCTACCGAGCCTGATAGTTTAATGTTGAAAATACAATCAACAGTCTTTTAACTTAACATAACTGAGGTTGCGTGGGCTATAGGTAACTTGAAAAACATGCGCTTGGTGTCATCTGTGTCGATCGATAAAACAGATTAAGGCTCATGAAAAGCACGGCACTGGCGTAAAGTGCGGCTATTGCTGGTTTATTGGGATCTGGTCCTAGAAAGGAGGATCTGCAGCAGGTAAATCCTGGAGTGTTTGTAGAAATTCCAGTAGCTCTTCATCGGTCAGCTGCTGACGCGATCGCTTATTGTAGGTCTGTTCCAAATATTTGCGGCCCTGGGTATTGGTCCACCCCAAGCGCTTTAACTCGACATCTGTTTGAGCAATGATATCGGACAGGTCTATGGGGGCTGTTGCTGGCGATGGTTTCCTTGCCTTTTTGGTGGACCGACTGCGGCCATTGCGAGCCTTCGGTGCAACCACAGGCTCGGGCTCCAGAAATTCTGAGGCCATGTCTTCCGACTCTTGCCATGCTGAAGAGGCTTCAGGGATTGACAGCTCTAAGCCAGTTTCCTGCGGTGCGGGATTCAGTTGTGCCGGAGGCTGATTGGGCGAGTCTAATAAGTGTGCATAACCCGATTCAATCCCTAAGACGACCAACGCCCGACTACGGGCTTGATCTTCGGCTTGTTCAACTGTTTCTGCGGCTGATAGGCCCGTTGCGAGTGTTACCTCTCCGACCTGGACAATGGCTCGGACCACGTAATGCCCTTGCTGCATGTGCACTAACTCAGCGGTGAGGCTCCCGGTGGGATATTGAGTTCTGAACTGCGAGTACATGACACAAAGCCTTGAAGATAAAGCACGAAAAGAAGACTGCTGTTTGTTATCTTGGCATCCTCCTCATCGATATTAGGAATGGCAGTCCATGAATTTTCGCTCTTCCGCCCGTCGGAGGGAACCCCTCTGATATAGAACAGTAGGAGACAAAAGTGATCACAAGCACCAGTCACAAGTGTAAAGCCCTGAAAGTCTTAAATTTTGACCCTCCATTGTCTCCATAACTTGCCCATGAATTCTCTCACACCCTAATTAAGGGTGGCATGTACCTCCGAAGGGACATCAGCATCGTTCTGTTCTGTCGCTTCAAAATAGCCCTTCATCGCAAGTATTAATACAAAGGTATCGATTGGGTTGCGCTAGAGTAGGCTTATGAAAATGTAAGTCATTCCCATTCAGGGCAATATATCGAGATGACTTCAGCATAAAACTGCCCAGGAGATCTCTGCGTGTCACAAGCAGCCAAGGTGATTAGAAGCCAATACGAAAGACAGGTACAGGAGATTCAAGGAGATGTCTTGAGAATGGGGGCTCTGGTAGAGCAGTCTGCTTGGCTGGCCCATCAAGCATTATTTGAGCGTAATATTGAGGTTGTCGATCAGCTTGCGCGTCAAGATAAACAGATTGATCAGTATTATCGTCAAATCGAGGAAAGTTGTCTTCAGTTAATTGCTTTACAGGCACCTGTGGCTTCAGATTTGAGATTGATTGGCACGCTCATGCAATTGGTTCGAGACTTAGAACGTATCGGAGATTATGCAGAAGATCTCGGAGAAGTCTCCATTCAGCTCTTTCCCTATCCAGTCCCGCCTTGTATGGATGAGGCTGAGCATATGTCGAACCTTACGCGAGCCATGCTGACCATGAGTCTCGCCTCGCTGACAAATCTAGACGCGGAATCTGGCCTCGAAATTAAAAAGCGAGATGATGCCGTTGACGATAGTTATACAAAGATCTATGAGATCTTGGCCCAGATGACCAATATTCAAGGCTCTGTCGAACCTTTACTGCTGATGATGTTAGTAATTCGTGCTTTAGAGCGAATGGCGGACCATGCTACTAATATTGGCAAGCGAGTGGCCTACATTGTGACTGGTCAACGATAGGCTCTCTCAATTCGTTTGACAGTTGCACATCTGTAGTGAAGGATGATTAGTTAAGGCATTCTGTGCAGAAGAGTCATTTCATCACTCTTTGCTCATTGCCCTCCGTTGATGCCCTAGGTTTCATGGCAGCAAGACGAGAAAGCGTCTGCTGGTCACGCGGTTGAAACTCAACAGAGACTACAAGCAACCGCAACCCACCTTCGATAGGGTTCCTGCTGATATGACTGGGGTATTGATCTAATTTATCCAACTGTGAGTTTGCCGACCGAATTGCTCTCGGCTGCCTCCTAAAAAGTTGGGGTCAACAACGGACATTATTTCTGCCTGAGAATTTAAGGATCCCTACCTGCATGGAACTTTCGATTAGCTCGCTTCTCAAGAGCTTTACAGACGATAAGCTAGTTGCCCCAAAAGTCCTAGAAAAGAAATTAAACTGCGAAGAGGAAACGAGCCTTCAGCATCTGCAAATTGCTCTTGATGCGCTGGTAAGAATTGGTGTCTTAACCAAAGAACGGGGTCGATATCGTCGTGCTGTAGAGGAAGAGTTAGTCGAAGGTAAGCTTCGCTGCTCAAGTAAGGGATTTTGTTTTGCAATTCAAGATACTGAAGATACTGAAGATATCTACATTCGCGAAAGTCAGCTGAACAATGCCTGGAATGGTGATCGCGTCCTGGTTAAGGTCACGAAAGAGGGGCGGCGACGTCGCAGTCCTGAAGGTGAAGTGCGAGTGATTTTGGAGCGAGCTAACCCATCTGTGATTGCTCGTGTCAAAGAAATTGAGACTGAGCAGTTTCGAGCGGTTCCCCTGGATGATCGTCTGCTGTTTGAGCTAGAGCTAGATGCCAAGAAACACGATATTTCTCTGAAGGAAGCGATTGAAAACCTCGTTCATGTTGAGGTTTTGCAATACCCCTTAGGTCCGCTGCATCCTAAGGGACGCGTGACTCAGGTTTTGGGAAGTGATGCTCAGTCTGCTGCAGACACCGAGCTGGTTTACTGCAAATATGATTTGCCACGCACGTTCCCTGATCTCGTTCTTAATGCGGTTGAGGAGCTGCCCCGTAAGTTACGTAAAGCAGATCAGAAGAAAAGAGTGACCTTACAAAAGGTGCCCACGCTGACGATTGGTGATGCCGACCAAGCGACCAGTCTCGATCATGCGCTTTCGCTGGAGTCTGTTAAAGGTGGTAATTGGCAATTAGGGGTGCATGTTGTTGATCTATCCTACTATTTGCCCATTGGTGAAACCCTGACCCAAGAGGCTGCTCGCCGGGGACATACCATGTGTCTCGGTGATAAAGTGCTAGCTCTTTATCCTGAGGAACTCTTGGAGCGGATTGGCGCTTTGCTACCTAAAACAGAACGATTGGCGATCTCTGTCTTGGTGACTTTGGCACCTGATGGAGAGGTTGTGGAGTTTGAAGTGCAGCCGACGGTGATTAATGTGGATCATCAGTTGAGCTATCAGGAGGCACAGGGGTTTCTCGATCGCAAAGATCAGAAGAAGCCGGCGGCGAAGAAGTTGGCCGCAGTGAACGATTTAGTCGAACAGCTCCAAGAAGTCAGCCAAGTTTTAATGCAGCAGCGACAGCAGCGGGGCAGTTTTGTTCTCCCCCTTGTTGCTCCTCCGCCTCGAATGTGTGGTGATGATGATGCGTTAGGGGTTGTGGTGAGTGCGCCTGCTGATGCCCGAGCCATGGTGGCTGAATTTTTGGTTTTGGCGAATCAACTGGTCACCCAACATCTGAATGCCCTGGGTGTTCCAGCGGTATATCGTGTGCAGTCTCCACCGGATGTACAGGATATTCAAGATGTCATGAAGCTGGCGAGCAATGTTGGATTGCCCCTCGCGCTTCAGGATGATGAGGCTGTGCAGCCCCAGGATTATCAAACTTGCATTGAGAAGTTTCAAGGGGCAGAGCAGGCTCCGGTTCTCTACGATTTATTGAAAGGAACGCTGAAGCCGGCGACTCATAGTGATGTCTCGGGGCCACACTTTGGTTTGGCTCAGGTTCAAAACTATGGGCAATTTACGTCGCCCCTCAATCGTTATAGTGATTTGCTCAATCAATATGTGCTGCAGGCTGTTTTTGCTGAGGGAAGAGATCGCCGCACCACTCGAGCGAAGGAGAAGGTGAATCTACGCCATAGCTCCTGTCACGGACAAATTAGCTGGAATGTTTTGCCCCCAGAGGTACAGCGCCAACTGGAAGGTGAGATTGCAACGGCAGTGCCCCAGCTTAATGAAGCTGAACAACTTTGCCGCCAAGCGGAGGGAGATCTTCTGGGCCTTCAGAAAACCAAGCAAATGCAGGGACATACCGGGCAAGTTTTGCAGGGTTTGATTACCGGTATTCAGTCCTATGGCTTCTTTGTCCGCATTGAGGATTTGATGGTGGAGGGTTTAGTTCATGTCAGTTCTCTGAAGGATGACTGGTACGAATATCGCTCCCGGCAACAGACGCTGATTGGTCGCAAAAATCGTCGCCAATACCAATTGGGCGATCGTGTTGAGGTTGAAGTCAAAAGCGTGGACTACTATCGCCAGCAGATTGACCTTGTGGTGGTTGGTGGTGGTAGCGAAGCCTCTGAAGAAGATTTAGAGGTCGAACCCGTGATTCCAAAGGGCGTTGGGGCTGGGGAAGAAGAATAGAACGGAAAAATCTATGGTTTTGCGCTGGCTGCGGGGAGGGGAGGATGATTCTTCTTTAGCGCCTCTGCCGCTGAGCTTCGTATAGGAGTAAAGCGGCTGCAACCCCGGCGTTTAAAGACTCTATGGCCTGTACCGTTGGAATGTGCACGTGAGTATCGGCCATGGCTGATAGGGTCGCTGAAAGTCCGGCTCCTTCATTGCCCACGAGAATGAGTGTCGGCTGCTGGAGATTCGTCTGCCAGTAAACCTGCTCAGCTTCGGGCTGGGTTGCTAATAGCTGAAACCCCTGTTCTTTATGTTGAGATAACACCTGTGGTAGAGGATCACAGATACCAATGCCAATGTGAAACCAAGCGCCTGCTGATGCTCGCAGTACTTTGGGATGTTCGGGATCAACGGTATCAGAGCTGAGTAAGAGACCTTCTGCGCCTGCAGCGGCGGCGGTCCGGATCATCGTACCCAGGTTGCCAGGATCCTGGATGGTTTCTAGGACGAGACCGAGACTTTTTATTTGAGGAGCTGTGGTGGTTTTCGAGGTTGCGATCGCAACGACCCCATCGGGTGTATTCGTCGTGGCAATTGCCCCCAACACCTCTGCACTGACCAGTTCTGCAGGACCCTGATCCTGGAGTTGCTGCCAAAGCTGGGGATGCTTCTCAGACCATGTTGGCGTGCAACAGATACGTTCTAAAGGCCAACCGACAGCACTCGCTTCTTGCAGGAGGTGTGTACCTTCCAATAGAAAAACGCCCTGCTGTTTTCGATACTTCGCCCGCTGTAGTTTGCGCATCTGCTTAACCACAGGATTTTGCAGACTTGTCAGCATGATGATGATTTAGATAGATGCGGAACCCGGGACTTGAACCCGGAAGTCATTGCTGACACTAGAACCTGAATCTAGCGCGTCTACCAATTCCGCCAGTTCCGCTGGCATCGACGGTTTGTCGTGAGTTTCTATCATTGACTACCGTGGCAGTATTCGTCAACTGTTCCAGATCGGATCTGCTTGAGCACCCCCAAATGCTTAACGCCATGTGCGATTCAGCATATAGCGCTGTCTCTGAAGGCGGAGTTAGCCATTGGGTCTTTTCCTGATTCTGCTCAAGACTTCAAATCAATCAAAAGTAGCCTTGGTGTATAGGCATTCTGTAGATGCGATCGCAAGTTCTGCATCGACCCATACAAGATTGACCTCGGTGACTTGATTTGCCTGCAGCGTCACCACCGAGAAATTATGTTGTTCACCCGTTTTGGTTTCCATAATGCGAGGGACACAGGCAGCATTTAAATACACCGTACCGTTTTGTCGGCAGAGACGCGTTCGCTGCACCTCTTTGGTATGCCGGAGGGAATGATGCATATGGCCAAACGCCACCAATGGCACTGACTTGCCTTGATCCTTGGCTGCTGTAATAGCTGTCGCTAAATCGGGATCACCATAGTCTCCCCCAATGGGCCGCCAATCTTTGCCGCAGGTATCTTCGGG
>CALFCG010000266.1 GCA_937951315.1 uncultured cyanobacterium | reverse complement strand
GGCTCTGCCGATGATGTTGATCTATTTGAGCTTGAACTATCAGAGAATACCGGCGTATTTTTTGATATTAATGCCAGTGATGTTGGGTCAACCCTTGATCCGATCCTGAGAGTTTTTGATGCAGATGGTAATGAGTTAGCGCAGAATGATGATTCTGGCAGCTTAGATTCATTTATTGGATTCAGGCCACCCGCTGCAGGTAACTATTTTGTAGGTGTGAGTGGCTTTTCGAACTTTGGCTACAATCCTAGCGTTGCAGGCAGCACGTCTGACTCTAGCTCCACGGGCGATTACGAGCTCGTGATTACTACTGCCGAAATCAACGAATTATCTGGTGGTGCCCAACTTTTAAGAGATATCAATACTGGCAGTTATTCTGGCTACTATGGAGAGTATCCATACGGTTCTTCTGCGGATGACTTTACCGAATTCAATGGTCAGCTATTTTTCACCGCCAATGATGGGGAAAATGGCAATGAACTTTGGGTCAGTGACGGCACAGAATCAGGCACACAACTACTTGTAGATATCAGGCCCGGCAGTTCTGATTATGGCTATGTCTATGGCTCCTATGCGAATGACTTTACCGAATTCAATGGTCAGTTATTTTTTACCGCCAATGATGGGGAAAATGGCAATGAGCTGTGGGTCAGTGATGGCACAGCAGCAGGTACACAATTACTCGTAGATATCAGGCCCGGCAGTTCTGATTATGGGTATATCTATGGCTCCTATGCGTATAACTTTACGGAGTTCGATGGCCAGTTATTTTTTACCGCTAATAACGGAGAGACCGGCAATGAGTTGTGGGTCAGTGATGGCACAGCAGCAGGCACACAACTACTCGTAGACATCAACCCTGGTAGTTCTTATGGCTACTATGGAGGGTCTCTAAATAGTTCCTATGCAGATGATTTTACCGAATTCAATGGTCAGTTATTTTTCACCGCCATTGATGGGGAAAATGGTAATGAGCTATGGGTCAGTGACGGCACTGCAGCAGGTACCCAACTACTCGTCGACATCAATCCTACCAACGGCGGCTACTATTACGGTGGGGTGTCTAACCTGACAGTTGCTGACGATTTGCTCTTTTTCACTGCGACCGATGCCTTCAATGGCCAAGAACTCTGGGTCACTGATGGGACGACGGAGGGGACACAGCTTTTCCAGGACATCAATCCAGGTAGTGATAGTTCCTACCCAGGTGACCTCACCGTTGTGGGAGATCAGCTCTTCTTCACAGCAAATGATGGTACAACGGGGAACGAACTATGGGTCGCAACCATCCCAGACAACATTATCTCTGGGGATGAAACCAATAATCGTCTCGATGGCACGGCAGATATTGACTTAATCAACGGTTTTGACGGGAACGATCGTCTCATTGGCCGAGGCGGCGACGATGTTATTAATGGTGGAGCAGGCAGAGATAACATCAGTGGCAATAGCGGCGCCGACTTACTCACAGGGGGGGCTGATAATGATCGTATTGTCGGTGGCTCCGGGGACGATACGATCATTGGCGGCACAGGTGATGATACCTTGACAGGTGCTCGGGGTGCTGACATCTTCGTGTTTGAGGCCGATCTGCTCGATGGTCAATCCGATACAGATCGAATTCGGAACTTCAGGTCTGACGATCTCTTAGATTTCACTGATTATTTGGGTGCCGGAGGCTCAATAGAATCGACCCGAGTCAATTCAAGTTTGCTGAGTCTTGACCTTGGCGATGAAGATATCTTGAATATTGCCGGAAATCAAAGTGGACTCGATGCTGCAGAGCTTCAACTAGAGGCACTCGCTTAACCGATCTGCTGGACTGACAAAAATAGGTGAGGTATCGGCTTCTTTCACCTACAAAGTACCCACCTACAGGAATCTCTTTCCAAAGTAGGTGGGTATACGTTATACGTTGTACTGTTTTTGGCTGTAGAGCATTTGTGCCTCACGCTGTATCTTGCTCATAGTAAGTCATGATCGAGAGTACGGCACCCTGCGGATCTTGAATCACAGCAAAACGTCCTACATCTTGGATATCTCGGGGTGTTACCCTGACTGTTGCCCCACTTCAACCGCCTGCCGGGCTGTCAAATCTACATCGTCAACTGCGATGTATACACCCCAACAGGGAGGAGGATTGGTGGTCACCTGCGGTGCGGAAAGCGGCATGATACCCCCTACCGACTAGATCGCCAACCTTTACAACGGTGTAGTTCATACCCTCAACGGGGTCATCCTGGAGTGACCAGTCAAAGAGTTCACTATAGAATTGCTTTGCTGCAGCTTGATCTGAAGTCATTAGCTCAAACCAGCTAAAGGCCCCATGTTGTTGAAAAGGATTGCTCACAATGCACCTCCAAGCGGTAATCAAGTGATGTTCCTGTAAGTTTATAGTACGTGTGAACTATATATGGTTGAGATTTTACGATGGTGAAGCGACTCATTCTTTTTCGTCATGCGAAGTCAGACTGGGGTGCAGCTTATGAAAAGGATTGCGATCGCCCCTTAGCAAAGCGGGGAATTGAAACGGCAAGGACAATGGGGCGTTTATTGAGCAATGCCTCTCCCCAACTCGTGATCACCTCTTCTGCTGTGAGAGCTAAACAAACCGTAGACTTAGCTCTGTGGACAGGGAAATGGGGGTGTCCGGTTCAGGTCACAAACAAGCTTTACGAGGCTAGTACCTCTCAGGTTTTGGCAGTTGTTCATCAAGTCTCCAATAATGTAGAAACGTTGCTACTGGCGGGCCATGAACCCACCTGGTCAGTTTTAGCGTCACAGTTGATGGGTGGGGGACACATTCGATTCCCCACCGGAGCAATGGCTCGGATCGACTTTGATATTGATATATGGCACCACGTCGGTAATGCACAAGGAAGCCTGCGGTGGTTACTACAGCCGAAACTGTTCATGTGATGAGTTTTTGATCTACCCACGTATGAACATTTTCGGCTCAAAGCCCGATAGGAAAGGATCATTACCAGAATTCAATGGCTGATCTGCCTCTATGTTCGTTTGGAGGTTAACTTAGCCCTAAGACCGCAGATTCCCTTTGGGGTAAAGTTGCTAGCATTTCTGTCGCTTGCACTGCCGGTAAAGGCTTAGAGAAAAAATATCCCTGCACACTGTTGCACTGAAGTGCCTTAAGTAAAACGACCTGTGAAGATGTCTCAACACCCTCTGCAACAACATCCATGTCGAGGGTCTCGGCTAAGGTTGTCATCGTTTTCACGATTGCATAGCTCTGAGGATCAGATTCCATTCGATTGATAAATGATCTATCAATTTTCAGGGTATTAATCGGGAAGCGATGGAGATAGCTCAAGGATGAATACCCAGTGCCAAAATCATCAAGACTCAGCTGAATTTCACGTTTCTGTAAAGCATAGAATATTTCTAAGAGTTCCGGATCGTCACCGAGCAATAAACTTTCGGTAATTTCTAGCTTGAGAGCTTGACCACTCATGCCAGTTTCAGAAAGAACGGCATCGAGCATATTCAAGAAGTTCGGTGAATGTAATTGGCGACTGGATATATTGACGCTCATCGTCAGATTAGATATTCCTCTATATTCGGTCTGCCACCGATTCATCTGCTGGCAGGCCTGTCGCAGAATTTGTTCACCGAGTAATTCGATCAGTCCACTTTCTTCTGCAAGCGGGATAAATTCTGCAGGGGATACAAGCCCTCGTTCTGGCTGATGCCAGCGCACCAATGCCTCGAAACCTAAGAGTTTCTCCGATTCTAAATCTAGAATGGGTTGGTAATGTAGCAAAAATTCTTCTCTCTCAAGCGCTAGAGCTAAATCCTGTTCTAGTGAAATCTGATGCAGCACTTTGGCATGCATCTCTGACTCAAACAGTTGGTACTGTGCTTTCCCCTGTCGCTTGGCTTGGTACATCGCAATGTCAGCATCGCGCAATAGCTCATCTGCATTTTTATACCTAGCTGAACCCATTGCGATTCCAATACTCGCAGTCGTGGTTATTGCATGACCCCCTAAATCCATTGGGACTTTGAGTTTAGCCTCAATCCTTTGAGCGACCTGAATGGCATCGTTAGGATGATGGATATTTGCCAAAAGTATTGTGAACTCATCACCTCCGATGCGGGCAATGGTTTCTGTGGGACGAACAATGTCTTTCAGCGCTTTGGCAATTTCGGTCAGGAGTTTATCGCCGTAATGATGTCCTAAGCTATCGTTGATATTTTTAAAGCGATCTAGGTCTATAAATAAAACGGCAAACTGCAAGTCTTCTTTTAGCTGAGCCTGTTTTAGAAGTTTATTCACATTCTCAATAAACAACCTGCGATTTTGAAGCCCTGTGAGTGAATCATGTTGTGCAGTATGGAGTAGTTGAGTTTCAACTTCTTTTCGATCAGTAATGTCGTACAAAATTCCGTCTAGACGATACTGAGTAGTGTCATAGGAATTCGCCTGTGCTCGAACCTTCAGCCAGCGAACGTTCCCATCGATATTGAGGATTCGGTACTCTAGTTCAATATCGTGATTCTGTTCTGAGCCGCGAAAAGCGGTTTTAACCCATTCTCGATCATCAGGGTGAATCAGCTCAAACCATAGATCTGGGCATTGAAGAAAGTCATCTGCAGATCGTCCAAAGATTTTCTCAACAGCAGGGTTGAGATATAGACAACGGAGTGGGTCGAGGGTAATTGACCAAACCACCTCTTCCAGAGAATTTAGGATTCTTTCTAGGCGATCTTCTGTGTGCTTGAGTCTTAGATGAGTTTTGATTCGGGCCAGCACTTCCTTTTCTTGGAAGGGCTTTGTAATGTAGTCCACACCACCGACCTCAAAACCCTTCATTTTGTGATCTACATCTGCTAGAGCTGTCATAAATATGACAGGAATCTCGGCTGTTCTGGAATTTGCCTTGAGCTGGATACAGGTCTCAAAGCCATCCATTCCTGGCATCATTACATCTAGCAAGATTAGGTCAGGGCATCTGCGTTCGATCTGTAGCAATGCTCGTTCGCCACTGGTTGCGATTGACACATCGTAGCCTGCATCATTGAGAGCGACAGAGACCACCTCTAGATTGGTGGGCATGTCATCTACGATCAGAATAAGTGCTTGGGTTGAATCAAAGATAGAGCGCATCATTGATACGATAGTGAAGAGGAAAAGGGAATAGCTAAAGATAAGAGAAAAGTCTCAAGAAACTCATCGGTCTTCAGTACCTAGCATTGCTATCTGGGTTAAGGACTGTTCCATTCTCGAAGATGCTGTAAGATGTCACCTCAGTAGAAACACATTTTTAGGAAGTTTGTATATAAAATTCCTGCAAAAATGTAGCAATTTTGGATGTCACTAGTTTGTATTTCTCTCAAGATTGTTGGTCTTGAGATTGAAATCTGTTCCAAATAAAATGAGATTTTTAATAGCCATTTCACTAACAGGCAGCATTATGGTCCTTTATCTGAATGTTAGGATTGGTCTACAAGAATGTAAAACTAAGCTGCTCAAATGAGCTCTAGTTTACTAGAGCTTTGAAGGTGGTTCTTGGCCTCACTTGCATCGCTAGCTGTGGCGTTTTTCGTGACTGTGCTACATATAGGAATGAGAACAGACCGAATATTTAATAGTATTCCCTTGATTTCGGCTCAACGTTCATCTGTAGATCATTAAATTGTCGTGCTCCTCAGTCTCAATACCCTGAGCCTTATTCTGATTTTTTTAGTCAATATGAATTGCTGAATGTCTTATTCTGTCGTTCTCTCTAGGTTCCTAAAAGCGTGACTATTTTGACTTCGATGCTTTGGGCTCAGAAATCGTTTTGAACTCTAATTGATGTCAGTGATTAAATTCTGGAACTGCTTTGCATGCTGTGATGGGGAGCTGAAATAAGGTCTCATGGGATGTCCCACTCACTTTTCTGAAGCTTCGAACCGCTCAATAATTTTGAAGTATAAGCTCGATGACAGATTTGTTGTCAGAGTAAATCCTCCGTGTATTTACGAGTATTGTGAATCTGTTGTAAGTCTTCTATTTTCGATATCCTCGAATTTATCTTGGGGCCTATTGGGGCAAGCTGCAGGGGCTTCTTGTTTATCTTGCCGTCCCTGATATCAGAGCGTGTAGGTGATGGAGCTATTTACCTAATATAAATGAACCCAAAGATTGTCTGGGAATAGACGATTTTTGGGTTCATAATGTGCGTTATGAAAGCTGGTCTTTGATTTTATTCACCGGTTAAAAAATACGTGTAAGTACCCATGATGCATAGAAATTACTACTGATAGGATAATTGAAGGATCGACTCATGTATGGCATAAGTCTATGTCCTGCGAGCAAATAAACTGGATTCTTTCTTGAGGTTATAAGGCTTTATTCGATAAGCCTTTCTGTCGCATAAAGTTCAATTTTTGTTTGTATATTAATCGGCTGGAATTTTTCTTGTACTGATTTTTTCGAACATTGATCCGTAGATCTAATTATGGATTGCTTGGAGCCTTATGCTTCTTATTTTTAGATTAAGTGTCTGATTCCTTCCCTTTTTTATGTTCGTTTGAGCATTCTAGATATTCTGTTTCTATCATTTTTTTGGAGCGTTAATGATGAAAAAGATTTTATTCGTGATTGGTTTAGCTACCCTTCCTGCCCTGTCGTTTTCTGCGGCTGATGCGACCACGAGCTGCAGTGGTGAACTTTGTCAGAATTATCCATCCGGTTATTCTGGTGCCAGACTTCGCGACTACCGAGCAGATAATACTTGTGGGAAGTACTGCGAAAACTATCCAGAGGGATTACAGGCCAGATTCAGAGACTATCAACGTTAAAGTTGATTGACCTGCAAGGGAGTCACAAGCGATTGTCGCTGAGTTGAGTGAGTTTTTACATTCGCAGGGGGTAGGTACCAAAAAGAAGCGTCTAGTAAGCTACCTGCGTCGGCTTGCTTTTAGATGGGGCTGCGATGGTCCCGACGACCGCGAAGGGGCGCAGTTCTAGAGTGCGTAATCAGTTCTTGATGGCGTTTAACAAGCTGGAATATATTTTGCTCATCCATTGAGCTTGGTTTATCTGCATGCTCTCCAGCTTTCAAATTGGAGAGCATTTTGACGATGCATTGTTCTCGTTGTCTAGTAATAAGTGCCGACTTGGCGATGATGAACGGCAGTTAAGCTGTCAAGATTCGAGACTTTGCCAGCTTTAACCTGACTGTAGACGAGCCAGTGGTCGCTGCATTCCATGCGGCTAACAACTTCGCATTCTAAATAAGCAAGCGCATCACCTAAGATCGGGGAGCCGTTTTCAGCTTCACGAGTTTTTACACCTGCAAAGCGATCTGCACCGGGTGGAAATCGCTTGAGAAAGTGACTCATTAGGTGTGAGTAGTTATCGGCTTCCAAAATATTAAGCACAAAGGTATCGCCGACCTGCATTAAAGATTCAATGGCGCGATCCTTCGCAACCGCCACTGTAAATCCGGGGGGATCAAAGCTGGCCTGAGCAACCCAAGAAGCCAGCATGGCCCCTGTCAGATTCCCTTTCTGAGCGGTGATGATGTACAGTCCACCGCTAATTCTACCGAGTGCTTTTTCTAGGTCATTATCAATGGCCTTCACTTTTTTGATGTTATCTTTCAGGGTTAACTTTTGACCGAGGTCAGTTCCTGATTCTTCGCACTGCTGATAGATGGCTTCGTTGGGAGTATCCTTGACACGCACCGTGGGAAATCCTTCCTTAAGGCCTAGGTCACGGAATTGGGTCACAATCGGATCGACGGGTTGATCATCGCCACCATAGGATTCATAGACGCCTACGATTTGCTTGGTATTGGCTGCTGTCAGAATGGTGGCTAAGCCCGTTTGGACCTTGGTTGCGTAGGGCCCAGAGGCTGGAGGGGGCGTTAGAGCTATGGCTGAAACGTGGCTGGCGAGTTCTTGAACCTCTTGAACCTCGGCAACTTTAAGATCCATCATTTCGACGGCGACGCCGGTTTTTGAGATGCCGCGAGCAACGGCCTGCGAGATGCGATCGCTATATCCATAATCTGAGATGTAGAAAACTGCTGCTGTCTTCTCCGCTTTGGCTTTGGCTTTACTCCACTCGCGGTAGCGTCCTGTGAGCTCGGATAAATTATGTCGGAGCAGTGGGCCGTGGCCCGTTGCAATGGTAGTAATATCACCCTCTAGTTTGTCCATTCGCTTCATGGCAGACAGGACTGAGCGTGCATTTGGGGCCATTAAGCACTCGTAGTAAAAACGATAGTCTGGTGAGAGATCCTCTAAATCTTCATCAAATATGCCGTCTTTACAGTAGTGGGCACCAAAGGCATCGCAGGTATAGAGAATCTCGGACCCGTGGTCGTAGGTGAAAATCGTGTCGGGCCAATGGAGGTTTGGTGCGCTAAGAAACTCTAGGACGTGTCCATTACCGAGATCAAGCTGTTCGCCACTCTTGACAATCTTTTGTGGAAAGGGCTGGTGTACGAGATCTTCGAGGAATTTAAGGGCGACTTTGGCACCTACCACTGTGGCGTTGGGGGCCAACGCTAAGACATCGGGGACCAGGCCGCTATGATCCGGCTCGGTGTGGCTGATGACGAGATAATCTATCTCCGCTGGATTAATGGCCTGATGCAGAAGCTTTAGATACAGATCTCGGAATTTCTCATGAGAGGTGTCAACGAGGGCCGTTTTTTCTCCGCGAATGAGGTATGAGTTGTATGTGGTCCCATTCTGAAGGCCAAATTCGATATCAAAGCGATCACGGTCCCAGTCCAGAGAACGCAGTACTGTTGTGTTAGCGGCAATCTCTTGAGTTTGAGTTGTGAGTCGATTCTGAGTTGCAGTGCGCTTGTCGTTTAGTGCAACCATCGGCTACCTCCAAAAGCGGTTGATCGTTAAGATATGTATCAATCATAGCCTGATTCTGAAAACCTTGAGGGGTATAAGTTGTAATTGCTCGCTGTCCATCACCCTGCTCAATGCAGCGGATTGAATTCCTTCAATGCTTAAGAAAAGATATATTGTTACAATCGATTACGTTGTCGTAAGGTAGGTCTGAATCTAAAGTCTATGAGCCGTGTCGGGGTTTTACTGCTCAACTTAGGAGGGCCAGAACGGTTAGAGGATGTCCGCCCATTCCTCTACAACCTGTTCTCTGATCCCGAAATTCTCAGGTTGCCAATTCAGGGTCTGCAGAAAGCGGTTGCTTGGCTGATCTCCACGCTGCGGTTTGCCAAGTCGCAAGAGAATTATCGTCTTATTGGTGGTGGCTCTCCCCTTCGGCGCATTACTGAAGAGCAGGCACAGGCGCTGAAAGAGGCTCTAAAAGCTCAGGGGCATGAAGCCCAGGTTTATGTCGGCATGCGGTATTGGCATCCGTTCACGGAAGATGCGATCGCAAGTATCAAGAAAGATGGCATCGAAGAGCTGATTATTCTTCCGCTTTACCCACAATTTTCGATTAGCACGAGCGGTTCCAGTTTTCGGCTTTTAGAAAACCTCTGGATGCGGGACCCTGAGCTCCAAAAAATTAAATACAGTGTCATTCCCTCTTGGTGTGATAATCCGGGTTACATCAAATCCATGGCAGATTTGCTGAGGAACGAACTTGATGAGTTTGATAACCCTGATGATGTCACCATCTTTTTTAGCGCCCATGGTGTTCCAAAAAGCTACGTTGAAGAGCTGGGCGATCCTTACCAAAAAGAGATTGAGGCTAGCACGAAGTTAATCTTGGAGACGTTAGAACGCCCAAATCCATCAATTTTGGCCTACCAGAGCCGTGTTGGTCCTAAAGAGTGGCTACAACCCTATACCGATGAAGTGATCGTAGATATCGCCCAAGAGGGTGTTAAGCGCTTAGCAGTCGTCCCTATCAGCTTTATCTCTGAGCATATCGAGACGCTGCAAGAAATTGATATGGAGTATCGCGAGCTAGCCGAAGAAGCTGGCATTGAAGAATTTCGTCGTGTGCCAGCCCCCAATACCGAAACAACTTTCATTAATGCCCTGAGTAATTTAGTTGTTGATGCGTTAGAACAACCTGCACGCGACTTCTCACAGGTCATGCATCCGAGTCAAAAGGTCAAAATCTATCCTCAAGAGCAAAGGGCGTGGGGGATGACCACCTCGGCTGAACGCTGGAATGGCCGTTTGGCGATGGTGGGCTTTATTGCTCTCTTGGTTGAGTTGGCCAGTGGTCACGGCCCGCTTCACTTGATGGGTTTGTTGTAAGCTGCTTCGTCTTTAATTGGTTGCCGGTGCCCCAAAGTGCTGAAATCCCTGCTGGAGCGTGAGTGTTCGAGCAGTGGCTGCTGGTGTCGGAGGCATGAGCGTTACGGTTTGCCCTGCAACAATCTGGCCGATGACTTTGGCGTTTGGACCGATTGACTGGGCCACGGCAGCCGCTGCAGTGGGTGGTAAGCAGAGGACGAGTTCAAAATCTTCACCGCCGTATAATGTCCACTCTTGGGCAAGTTGTGGGTCGATGGTTGTGAACATGAGAGGAATAGGGAGGCCAGTCAACACTGCCCCGACATCACTGGCTCGACAAATTTGCAAAACGGCATCCGCGAGTCCATCACTGCTGTCCATTCCTGCCACCCGTTTGTCTGGATAATGCTGGCGGAGTAACGGAAGCACATCTAAGCGGGGTTGGGGTCTTTGATGAGCGCGACAAAGCGCGATGCGGTCGTCTTGACTGATGGACTCGCCCCATTCAGGATTCTGTAAAATTTCTAGACCTGCCCGCGAACCCCCGTGGGGACCCGTGACCAAAATTGCGTCTCCGGGTTGGGCCGTCGTTCGGAGGATTTGCTGCTGCGGTGTGACTTGTCCCAGTGCTGTCATACTCAGCGTTAAGACTTCGCTACGGCAAATGTCTCCGCCAATAACGGTCGTCCTGTGCTGCTGTAAACAGGCGCTAATACCCTGATAAATTTGCTCCAGCTGGTCCACTGGTAGAGAGGGGGGGAGCCCTAGGCCGACGGTCAGGCCCAGCGGTGTCGCTCCCATGGCGGCTAAGTCAGATAGATTCGCGGCGGCGGTCCGCCAGCCGATATCAAAGGGAGAGGTGGTGCGATCGCTAAAATGGACCCCGTCCACCAGCATGTCTGTTGAAACAACGAGTAAAAAGCCTGGCAGCGGTTCTAGAACCGCTGCATCATCTCCCAGTTTGTCACCAGAACAATAGGGCTGCAGCCGTTGTAGAATAGCCTTCTCTCCTAGCTCCGCAACTGTTTCTGACATGACCCAGCGTCTAAACTAGGTTCTCGAGACCTTCGATAACCTTGGCTGACTTAATCTTGTCGTCTTTGGTTAACTCACCTAGTACATCCTGGCCTTCGACAAGATACCCAAACACTGCGTAACGGCCATCTAGTAGATTTGCGCCAGCGGGTGTCAAATCGGCTTCAAAGAGCAGAAAGAAAAACTGAGAAGATGCACCGTTGGGCTCATCGGGTGCCGTCGCCATTGCCATTGTTCCATAGGAAGAGAAAGGCAAGGTTGGTTTGGCTGGATAGATGCCCAGCTCCTCAGTTGTAAATTCATAGATGGGTTCAGCATCACCCTCGACCATAACTTCGAGAGGAATCGTCCGGGTTTCACCATTCTTGACAAAGCCGTCCTCGGGTCCGTCTGGATCGCCGGTCTGGATTACAAAAGACGAATCTGTACGCGTAAAGGGTAAGCCGTCATAGAAGCCCCGCTTGACAAGGTCAACAAAATTTCCGGCTGTGACTGGGGCATTGTAACCATCCAAGATCGCGGTCATCGGTCCTTTTGTCGTGTCGATAACCACCGTTGCCCGACCTTTAAGCTGGGGTAGGTTGCTGTATTTTGCGGGAACTTCAAATGGATATCCCTGCACCATCAATTCTTCGAGATTACCGACCGCTCTGAGCACCGGTGCCCTAGCATCTTTGAAGGGCTGTGGCTCTTGCTGCTCTGCGAGGATTCTCAGTTCACTGATTCCCGCTGAAATCTCATCCAACAAGGCAACGGCTGTTTCTTGTCGTGCTGCAGGAACATCATCCAAAATGCCTGCTTTTCTAACAGCCAAGGCGGAAGAGGCCTTAGAGAGATCCTTGGAAATTTCTGCCCAACGTTTGCCTCGCAGTTGGGGGGACGTTCCCTCTAGATAGAGCTGTATCTTACGAATATCTTGGTTCTCAAGGGGCAAAGAAAGCCGTAGTAAAGCTCTCGGATCATTGACCGCATTGCCGGGAGGTAATGCAGCGTTTGCGGTGGGAGAAACCGCGGCCCATAGGCTAAAAGACAGCACTAAACCCAACCCAAATGTAAGGGCTTGTCTTAACCGTTGATGAAGCATGTGCATGATTTGAGGTGTCACAGAACGTCCAGCTAGAGTTTTGCCTCACGCGAGAGCAACGATCGACAGTTGCCGATCCCCTAACTCCTTCACTAATCTTGACAGATTGGCTGCGTGGTTGAGGCAGAACTACAAAACTATTGTTTCAGCAGTGACATCTGCTGTCGAGGTTTTGGGGGCTGGTACTGTTTCTAGCTCGTCTGTAAAGATCACTTGGTCAACCCAAGGACGCCGACCCAGCCATTGTTTAGAAAGGCTGGCAAACTGCTTTGGGCATCCACTCACAAAAAATCTGGGGCGTTGAGGCCGACGACTGGTATGCAGTTGCAAAATGCTCAATTCTTGAGCTGTTGCGGTGGCCATGCGAACGGCGGGATTAACAATTTTGACCGATTTGGGTAACAGTGCCTCAACGACAGGAGCGAGATGGGGGTAATGGGTGCAGCCGTAAACAAGGGTGTCAATCTGAGCATCAATTAAGGGCTGCAAACGCTGCTGCACCACATTTATTGTGGTGGGTTCGTCAATGAGATTGCCCTCAATCAGGGGGACAAATTCAGGACAAGCAACTTGAAAAACTTCTGCCTGAGGGTTTTTCTCTAAAATAGCTTCGCGGTAGCTGTTGCTAGCAACGGTTGCTGGGGTGGCAATGATACCGATTCGCTTTCCCTTCACAGCTGCGGCACGGGCACCGGGGAGAATAATCCCGAGAATGGGAATGTTGAATTCAGATCGGACTGCGTCCAGAGCTAAGGCTGAACTAGTGTTGCAGGCCATAATTGCCATCTTGACTGGGTATTGTGTCATCCAGTCTAAAATCTGGCGGGAGTACTGCAGGATATTGGCTTGGGGCTGAGAGCCGTAGGGAACGTTGGCGGTATCGCCGAAGTAAAGAAATGATTCTCGCGGAAGCTGGGCCTGAAGTTCCTTTAGTACCGTTAAACCGCCAGAGCCACTGTCAAAGACGCCAATTGGTAGCTGCTGTAACGATTTACGGCCCTGATGAAATTGGCCAGGCTCTGTTGATATACGAGTCCGGCGGCTATCTCTAAATACAAACGCCACGAGCAAAATTCCTCACACACAAGCACATTGTCTCCTCAGTACGTATTATTACCCATCAGGTACTCAAAACGTACTTTGGCTATTGAAAAAATTGATCTGTTATCTGTCTACTGCCCGTGCTTCATAGCCTAGGCATTGATGCAGCTTAAAGCAGTGATTTTTGCCGGGTTAACCGGTGATTTAAATCATCTTCATCTGCACAAAAATCAAGACTATCAACCTGCCTGCAGCGGTTGCGTGGAGGAAGTTACAGCCCGTGATTGGTCCTGAGCATACCGGACTCAACCTCAGGCTGCAACCCCTATTTTTGAGTCTTAATCTTTGATTAAGAAGGTGAGGGGGCTTCCACTTGATTGAGGACGCGTTCGGCAACTCTATCGGGGACAATCTCAAGGTGATCATCTTGCCAGTTAAAGAAGCCGACGCCTTGAGTTTGCGATCGCAACTCAATGATCAGGGTCTGCATCTCCGCCATGGGCAGATAGGCCGAGATTTCATCCCAGTCGGTCCAGCCCGCCTTGGCGTCGTAGCCTAGAATTTGACCGCGGTGATTGGTGATTAAACCCAACACCTTAGAGGTCAAGCTGGCGGGCGTCGAAATGGTGACCCGTTCGATGGGCTCTAAGAGGACCGGCTCGCAGTTAACGAGCCCGGACTGCATCGCAATCCGAGCCGCCTGCTTAAAGGCCTGCTCTGAACTATCGACGGAATGATAAGCCCCGTCGGTGAGGGTCACCGAGACATCCACCACCGGGAAGCCCAATGTTCCCTGCTGCAGGAACTCCCGCACACCGGTTTCGACGCCGGGAATGTATTGCCGAGGGACAGAGCCGCCAACAACTTTTTCCTGGAACCGGAAGCCTTCACCCCGAGATTGGGGTTGGATGTCGAGGTGGACATCGCCAAACTGTCCGTGGCCCCCGGTTTGGTGTTTATATCGACCGTGGCTGTGGGTGGGTTTGCGAATGCTCTCTTTATAGGGCACATGGGGAGTGTGCGTTTTGACGGGTAGCTTGAATTTGCGACCCATTCGATCCTTGGCAATTTGTAAATGGATATCCCCTTGGCCCCAGAGAATCATCTCGTGGGTGGCCTCTCGATGCTCCCAAGATAGGCCTGGGTCTTCTTGGATTAACTTTGCGATCGCACCACTTAACTTCACCTCATCCTTGCGTTTCTCCGGCTTAATCGCCAGCGAGAACACCGGCTCTAGTGGATGGGCCTTCGGCAATGAAAAGGTCTTGCCTGCCACCGTAAGCGTATCGCCTGTTTTAATCTCATCCATTCGACTGAGGACAACGATTTCACCGGCTTGGGCCTGAATGGCACTTTTCTGCTGCTGACCCATCATGTGATAAATGCCGCCGACCCGGGCCTCATTCAGTGTCATGCCATCATTGAGTTGCCCCTGCCAGATCCGCACCAGTGACAGCTTGCCCCCTTGGGATGAGAAGAACGTCTTCAAGACCTGCGCTACAGGCCGCTCTGCTTCAGCGTGGAGGCCGCGACGGGCAGCTGTTTCGCTGGCATCCGGCGCTTCCTTCACCAAGGCATCGAGGAGGGGACGGACACCAAACTCTTTATCCGCTTCGCCGATGAAAACCGGCACAATTAAGTCGGCCCCTAGTTCTGTTTTGAAATCTTGCAGCACTTCTTCTTGGGGCGGCTCAATATCTTCTAGAAGTTCCTCTAGGAGATGATCGTCGAAGTCAGCCAAGGTTTCCAGCATGGCTGTATGGGCAGCTTGTTCTTGCTCCTTGAGCTCTGCCGGGAACGGAATCGGATCGGCGGCAGCCTCTGAATGGTACTGATAGGCTTGCTCACTGACCAGATCAATAAAACCGGTGAGCGTCTCACCATTGCCAATGGGATATTGGTGCATGACTAGAGGACGGCTGGAGACCTGTTTAAGAGCTGCCAGAACATCATTGAACTCAGCATGGGACCGGTCCATTTTGTTGATGAAGACCAGATGGGGAATCTCCCACTCATCTAAGGTTTGAAACAGAGGGGCCAGTGTGAGTACGCGATCGGGCTCTGGCTCGCAGACCACCACCGCTGCATCCACTCCTACTAAGACATTTAATGTCTCCTGGAGGAGCTCAACAGAGCCGGGACAGTCTAAAAAGTTAAAAGAAAGGCCGCCATGCTCGAGGCTGGCAGCCGTTACTTCTGTACTCATTTGGCGATCGCGGGCTTCTGCCGCAGCATCACCCACCGTGTTTTTGTCTGAGATGGATCCTTTACGGGTAATCGCTCCACTGACGTAGAGTAAACTTTCCAAAAGGGTAGTTTTACCACTGGAGTAAGGACCCACAATCGCAATATTGCGGAAAGTGGTCATAATTGCCTCGCTGATGGACTATCGATAACCGTCCTGACACCATTTTCAGCGGAAAATCTGCCAAACTTGAAACTAGAACGGCTAGATTTAAGTCTCTATGGGGAGAGACTTAAGTAGATGTACTTCTGGTTTAACTCAAATTTGGGGAACTTTAATTAAACGTGCCTTTTGTCTTAAGGACGGATTAAAAACCGTGAAGTATATTGCCTTTTTATAAATATTTGCAGTTGAGATATTAGGAGAAATTTGTGCGTTATTCTCGGGTCGTATTAGCGGGTTTATGTTTAACTTTGAGCGCAGGGGTGGTCCTTTCACTCCCGACATCGGTGCAGGCCCAAAGTCAAGCCAATAGTGAACGGTTATTTAAGTTGTTTGAAGAAGGAAAAAAGCTAGTGGATCAAGACGATCTACCGGCAGCACTGGCGAAATATCAGCAAGCAGCCCAGCTTGACTCTAGAAACGCACGCATCTTCTCTGCGATTGGTTATATTCAGGCGAAGCGGGGTGCCTATGATGAGGCGGTGACAGCCTACCGTCAGGCCATTTCTATTGATGCCAAAGATCCCAACTTCCACTATGCC
>CALFCG010000265.1 GCA_937951315.1 uncultured cyanobacterium | reverse complement strand
GATCATCTGGTCACTCAAATGTTCTTGAGTCTTTATCAGGGTCTCAACTTAGCCAAACAGCTTTCTAAAACAGCCTAATTGTCATCCTGCAGCCCTTTACTTACTATCGTCTCTGATCTCATTTCTCCATGACTCAACCCCGTAAAACATTAATCCTAAACACGTTGCTGATGGGCCTCCTGCTGGTTCCGGTCCTGCTCCTCAATAGCTGTAGCACAACAGACGCCCCCGCCACCAATGACAGCGCGGTACAGTCCGAGCAGACACAGCCCGAGCAGACAACTTCGGGTGAAACCCCATCCGGTGAAACCGTTGCCGTTAAAGAATCAGTCAAGTTTAAGCAAGACGGAGGGCAAGAGCGCTTCACCCTTAAATACAAGTCTGACGGAGCCAAGCTAGAGGAAGCCTCGGGCGCTGAAATTGCCCGATTGAAGATCGATGCAACTCAAAAGGTCAAAATCAAGGACGCTCAGGATACAGTGCTCGGGTATGTGGTGCCCACGACAGGGGCCTGGAAACTCGAGAATGCTGAGCAATCAGAAGAACTCTATATTCTCCGGCAGCAAGATGATGGGGACTATAAGCTAGAAACCGGTGGCGATCAGCCCATCTACCGGATTAAGAAAAGAGACTATGGCTTTGAAATTGAATCGCCGGAGAAGCAATCGCTCTACAAGATCAAAGTAAAGGAAGGTAAAACTTCACTCCGCAATGCAGACGATACAACCGTTCTCTACTCAAAGGACAAAGTTTCTCCCATTGCCATGGCGGCCTTTGGCTTTGATGTGCTAAAGCCAGAACAACAGGCTGCTCTCGCCTATGCCGTTTCTCAATCCACTCCCTGATGCGTATTCAACTCATTTGGACTGATCCGAGCAGCGGTCAAGTCTATCAGCCCGTTTTCGCGTTACCCATTGCCCTGGGACGCAGTTTTGGTTTGATGCCCGGTACGTTGCAGGGGCAGGCCGTTAGCAGAGTGGTGTTGGCCAACAATGACGTGGAGATCTACCATGCCTTGCTCGAAGAGCAGGATGGAGAGGTGATGATTCAATGCCAATCCCATGCAGCTTTGAGCGTGAATGGCATCTCTTTTGAATCAGCCCCCTTGCAAGAAGGCGATCGCATCCAAATCGGTCCGTTTGAAATAGAATTCAAGCTGCCAACAGAAGAAGCTTTCACTGCAGCGGTTCCCTTAGAGACACCCACGCCACCCTTCACGCCACCCCCGTCAACTCCGCCTCCGACACCGGCACCTCAAACGCTGACACCTCCACCCCCCCCCCTTGAGGATCTCAGGGGGCAAAGCGTTGAAGCGATTCAGAATCCACCGTCAGCAGATGTCACACCTCCCGCTCCAATCCGTGAGGCTGGCGACATGGGTGAGTTGGCCTCTGGGTTGTCGAGTTCGACGCCGACAGGTGGCAACATGGCTGGAAACTGGAGATGCGATCGCAAAGTGGGTTTCTTGTTCAAACGCCCCTGTGAACGCACCACACCTCAAGGCTGTCCCCACTGTCGAAATGGTCAGGTCACAAACGACCCCTATTTTTACGACTATGATCTGTATCCGAACTATGGACGCTATGGCCGCGGATATTGGGGGTATAGTTACTACCGAGATCGCGATCGATACTCCTACAACAGAGATTCCCGGAACGTTGACTTTACTGAGGCGGATGCGGCCAGCTTTGAAGATGAAACCGACACCGACTATGAAACCGGATTTGGTGACAGCTAGCCCATGACATCCTGGCTGATTTACGCTCTGGGAGGGGGCTGGGGACATTTAAATCGGGCGGTGGCTTTGGGACGCAGGGCGGCTCAGAAATATCGGGTTCGCATTTTGACGAACTCTCCCTACGCAGGCTGGGTGAAGGATCAGATCCAGACAGCAGGTGTCCTCAATCCTCCTGAGGGAGAGCCGCCTTTACACCTTGAACTGCAGGTTCTATCCGCCCAAGCAGAACCGACGGAGATCAGTGACCAAATCCAAGAGCAGATCTTAAAGACTGAATTTGACTGCTTCATTGTTGATACCTTTCCCAGGGGGCTAGGGGGAGAACTGGTGACCAGCTTGCCCAGCCTCAAGGTGCCAAAGGTTCTCATTCACCGGGCTTTAAATCCAGACTATGTGGCGGCCAAAGAACTGCGATCTTGGGTGGCTCAACAATACGATTTGGTCCTTGTCCCCGGTGAACATGAGCATGTTTGTTTTGCCGGTATGCCCCAAGCGGTTAGAACCGAACCGTGGCTCATGCTGCGTCATCAAGAGTTAGAGCGGGTTCAGGTACCTCAGCCTTTAGTGATCATCTCTGCGGCGGGGAATCCAGAGGAACTAGAGTTCTGGGGAGACCTGACGGCCAAGATTCAAGCCGCCTTTCCACTGGTGACGGTGCGCTGTTTAGCCCACCAACAGCCAAAAAACTGTCCTGAGGAATGTTGGGTGCAACATTGGCCAGGGATGATGGTTTTGCAACAGGCCAACGTGATTGTGGGGGGCGGGGGCTATAACACCATTTTTGAGGCCGTGGCACTGGGCACGCCCTTAATTTCGATTCCCCATGGTCGTCGGTATGATGACCAAAAACAGCGATCGATTCGGTGGTCTTATCCCGTCAGCAATGCAGATGAGGCCATCGCCACCCTTTCGGTACTGCTGCAGACTCAGCAGCGCGAGCAAACCCGCCAGAAGTATATCAATGGTGCGGACTCAGCGATTCCTCTGATTGAGGCTGCGCAACTGAAGCAACAGGGGGGAAGGTCAACGCTATACTCAGACCAGCGATTGATGGATG
>CALFCG010000264.1 GCA_937951315.1 uncultured cyanobacterium | reverse complement strand
AATAAATATAACCCGATATCAATTCATCAAGAATTAGCCTGGGCGGCGGGTATCGAAGCATTCCCAGAACAAGGCTTTATTGAAAATCAAGGGAAATATACGGACCTCTACCTCCGGGAGCAAACGCCTCGGGGAGACTTGCAATTGATGAAAGCCAGACGAGCTGTGCTGCAGCATTACTTTGCCCAAGCATTTCAAGCAGACTTGGTCATTGTCACGCTGGGTTTAACAGAAACCTGGTACGACCGCACCACAAAACTCGCGCTAACGGAAGCGCCTTCCCCACGTCTGATCAAGCAATATCCTGAAAGATTCGGTCTCAAACCCCTGTTTTATCAAGACTGCTTGGTGTTGCTAAAGTCAATTTGTATGCTCTTGCAAAAACACGGAAAACCCAACCTTAAAATTGTCTTTACGCTTTCTCCCGTAGCGCTACAGCGTACCTTCACGGGTCAGGATGTGATGGTCGCCAACATGATGTCTAAATCCACCCTCCGTTCAGCATTGGGAGAACTGACAGCAACGGCTGAGGGGGTTGACTATTTCCCCAGCTATGAAGCCGCAATGCTGTCGGACCCACTCGTTGTGTGGCAAGCGGATCGACGCAGTATCACAGATTTTGCGGTGGCACATATTATGAGTGAGTTTACCCGCCGATACGGCTTTAAACCGGCCCAAAACATCGAAGCCGCAAAAGCTCAGTTTCATAAGACAACTCAGGTAAGGCTGAATATGGCCCAGAGAAATCTGGCTCAAATCAAGAGTTTGCTCACTCACTCCCAACGAGATTAATCAGAGTCTCGATTAGCCGTTAAATTTAATCCAATCCACTAGCATCATAAAGAAAAGAAACAGTGCTGCCTCCCCACCGTTAACAGCACCATTTCTAGGGAGGTTGACAGTTAAACCACAGGGGAGAAGGGTCTAAAGGTCAGCTCTTCCAACTCCGCTACTACATCGCTCAAGACAGCAAGCGTTTGATTCGCTGACTCCAAAAGAATGAAAGTATCACCACTTTGAACTGAGACCCCGAGCTGATCAACGGACAATCCTTCAGATAATCCCAAAGTATCTTGTCCCAACTGGAAGTCACGAATGATGTCTTGATCCGGCTCAACTTCTAGGACAAACAGGTCAGCACCACTTCCTCCAGAGAGTATATCTGGACCTGCCCCACCAATGAGTGTATCTCTTCCGAGGTTGCCAACAATTAGATCACCATCGGCTCCCCCCAATAACAGGTCTGCACCTCTCCCGCCTCGAAGGACATCTTGACCGTTTCCACCCTCAATCACATCATCGCCACGTCTGCCGCCTAAACGATCTTGGCCATTACCGCCTTGCAGTGTATCGCGACCCGCTCCTCCTCGAATGTTGTCAGAGCCATTTCCGCCAGAGAGCAAATCATCACCCAATAGGCCACGAATCACGTCGTTACCGTCTAATCCATCAAGGGCATCTGCCTCTGCAGTTCCGATCAAGATATCATTGAGATCGTCCCCTCCTAAATCATCAATCTGGAAAACGGTGGTGGTACCACTCACTTCATTCCCCACCACGAGTAGAGGTGAGCCATTGGGACTCTCATCAGCATCAATAAACAGCAAGCCTTCGGGGCCAAGATCACCTGCTTCTGGATTCAAGGTCCCGTCGGGTAGCTCCACATCCACAGAGAAATCTCGGTTGTTGATATACTGCACAAATTCAGAATGGGCAGGGTCAGAGACATCAAATACGACAACGCCGCCAACACGCTCCAGACCGATGAAAGCGAAGGTGCGATCGCCAACCACGCCCACGGCCAATCCTTCTGGCTCAGGCCCACCATCATCACTGCGACTATCGAAACTGCCATTCTCATCATTGTCAGAATTGAAGTCGTCGGGGAGGACCTCTGCCGTAATGCGTTCAAACTGGTCCCCACTATCAAAGACAAGATTGCCTAAAGCATCCCGGATCGAGAAGGAACGGGATCCAAAAGCGAACAACTGGTCAAAGTCCCCATCGCCATCAAGATCACCATCAATAGTGGAAACCTCTAGGCGGCCCAGGTTTTCGTCCTCTTGAAGACGCTCTGCATCTGGGAATGCCTCTGGATCAAGCTCTAAATCCCCGACTCGCTCAATATCTGTGAGGTCTTCAAAGCTATCTCGGCCATCCCCTTCATTGGCTGTGATAAAGAAGGTTTGACCATCAGCTTCGAAGGTCGCAATGCTATCGGGCTGGAACAGACCGAAAGCAGGAACGTTATCAATATTGATCCCTCCATCTTCATTACTCGGGTCTAGACCATTGCTAACCTGATCGAAGTTAATCAAACCTAACTGGGTTGGGGTGTCGGAACCTTCATAATCATTATCGTTAATGACTGCAAGACGACCATCATCAAGGAGTGCCAAGCCCTCTGCTTGAGCACTAGGACTAAATCCGAGAGACGGTAGGTTCGTAACCTGAATCTTTTTAATCGGCTGAATCCCAGCTTCAACCAGTTCATCAGGTGAAAGCTGTTCTAGAGTCGTGCCATCCGTTGCATTGGATAAATCAGTCCCCAGAATATTGGTCGCCCCATGCAGATCAATTTGAAAAATACGTTGCTGTGCAGTATCAAGATCTTCGTTGTCACGTTCAATCACATAGAACTGACCATCCCCTGCAAACACCGCATCTCCAATTCGGTCAACTTCGGCGTCGCCAAAGCCAGTCTCAGAGTCTGTGGTCACCAGCGACGGTGTCTGGAGAACGTAGACAAATTCCTCGACGGGTTCTCCTGTTGTGGGGTCAATACCCAAAACACGCAAAATGCTGGACCCATTACTTGTATCGGCATCGGGGTTTGACAAAGGTGTTTGGATGAAGCCATAGACAATATTGCGCTCATCATCAAAAGCAATCCCTTCAAAACCTCTATTATTGCGGCGATTGAGATAGACTTCAGGCAACGTTTCAGAGCCAAAGGTACCTGCAGGGGAACCTGATTCACTTTGGGCAGCAAAACCCACTGGCACAAATCGGTCAACCAGAACACCGCCCGCCGAGAACACATTGATAGAAGGAGCCTGTTCATCCGCAATATATAGATTGCCATCGGAACCGCGAAGAATACCTTCGCTGTCTAATCCGAAAAAGTCATTGGGCAAAGGCTCACCCGTTGCTGGATCCACCGGCACCTCAAAGAAGCCAGGTATGTTGGGCAGTCCTGTGACAGGCACGGGAAAGGGAACACCCTCCACTGAACGGGTTAGCCCCAAACTTTCCACGACAGAGACCTGTCCCGAGGCCTCATCCAGCTCAAGGGTCAAAACTGTCACCTGTAAATCAGGGGCCAAAAAAGGGCGATCGCTAGAATCTGGATCAGGGGTATCATTAGATACCGCAACTGGCCCCCGATCATTAATCGCGAGAAACCGAGGATTCCCATTTTCTGGATTCACGCCATCAAAGGCTAAGCCCGACAGGCCACCCAGAAAAATAGGATTACCTTCCAGATCGGTCCCAATTTGAAAAGAGTCAGTGGTCAGCTCAGGGATATCGAAGGTCTCAAGCTGAGGCAACCCTCGACTAAAATCAGTAACACCCAAAGGCAGAATATCAACAACCGCCGAGGACTCAATATCAACCACTGCCACAGCATTATTTTCCTGGAGCGTGACAAAAGCCGTCGTCCCATCAGGAGAAACAGAGATAAATTCAGGTTCTAGGTCTTGAGCAACAGTGCGACCGGGAAAAATGCGAACGCCATCCCCACGCAAATCATTTTCACGTCCATTAAAGGCAGAAAAATCAGCCGTGGTGACTGATGCCTCCTCAACCCCAGCAGAAAGGTCAATAATACTGATGCTGCCCTCAGGATCGATAGAGAGCTGGTCATCATCGTCACCTACTGGCTCTCCCTCATTGGCAACCAGCAACTTTGTCCCGTCAGGCGTAAACGCTACCGTATCGGGCAAAACGCCAACGGGCACCACATTTAGAAGCGTCAGGCTTGCGGCATCGAAGAATGCGACCGTTCCAGTTTCTGAAGCTGAAACATCTTCAAGAGCCACAGCGACCACTCCGTTGGCTACGGCTGTGCTGTTGGGGCCACCACTAAGGCTAACGTCGATAGTATCAATCAGGGTCGGGCTTGTCGGATCAGAGAGATCAAGAACATCAATGCCATTGCTATCCCCGTTTACAACGAACAAACGCTGACTCCCAGGGTCAAACGCTACGATTTCAGCAGCACTTTCATCAAACACACCTGTCGCAAATGTGCCAATCTGACTCAGTTCAATCGCCATAGAAAACTAATCCTCTAAAAATTACCCACAAGCAAACCCCCAAGTGCACAAACAAAGTACACATGAAAATAGAATTCCTTGGACACACGAAATTCGTTATTTACGAGAACAAAAGCTCTCAGGCTACCGATAGAAGCAGACAGACACTTTATGAGATTTAACGGTTTTTATTTGCTATAACGCGCAAATCAAAATCTATATCTGCCTTTAGTTTTCTTAATAAACGTCAATCAAACGGAGAAAAACCGAAACAAGCCGTTTGCCCAAAAGCTCAAAAGAGAATCATTCGTGAAGCAGGGTGGGTAGGTCTTCCAGCAAGGAATTATGTTAGCCCTCAGCCACTAGATGAGGGGAATACAAGATTTGAGACCGACGCTTTCGAGACACACACTTAGAGAACCCTCATGATAGGTTCCCAAAGATAAGTAAAAAGAAGTTCAAGAACAAATTAAGAGATAGGTTATTTCTGTTTAAGCCTTGTTTATGATCGTTCCAGTTCTATAAACAAGAGAGTTTTTTATCCCTTTTTCGTTACTTTGTGCTACTCTCAAATGCCAAATTATTGCAATGGGGGATATAGTTAGGACATATTAGAGCTAGTCTCATCCCTTTCATCTCCGATGCCTGCTCCCTACAGTGATGACTTTCGCCAAAAGGCCGTCGATGCTGTTGACCGCGG
>CALFCG010000263.1 GCA_937951315.1 uncultured cyanobacterium | reverse complement strand
TGCCAACCAGTGGCTCAAACGCGATCGCAATTGTTGCTTGGCCCATCTATCGTTCGGTTCTAAGCGGAGCAGCTTGCGAATTAAGTCTTCTTCCGTCAGATAATCAACTTGTTGGTGTGCTGCTTGATCGCTGTATAGATTCTGAATGGTCTGAAGGAGGTAACGAACGGCAGCAGCCTCCGTTTCCAGACGGGGCTGAACCCACCGAAAGACAATACCTCGCCATAGTAAATGGTTAATTCTCTGGTCGTCTGAGACCTCACACAGTTTGGAAATGAACTGACGTGAGGGAGATTGCCAAAAATCTGACACGACTTTGGGTGCCATCTGGTTGGCTTTTGTCCTGAGGCCAGATTCCTGAAGCTTCAAGCAGCGTTCATAGCTGGGGTACATGTCAGATTGCTGGCGACTGGTGACTCTCTAGAGGGGAGGAAGATGGAAGTTTCTAGCTTTGAAGGCGTCTGTTGAATGGTGATTCATCAGACGTAAAGAACAAACCCCCACGCCTGTTAGGTTGCCCCCAAAATCTCCAGGTAGGCTTGTACGGCCGAGGATAAACCCATTTCTAGGGCATCAGCAATCAGGGCGTGACCAATCGAGACCTCCAATATGTTGGGAATCGTACAAAACTTTGCTAGATTCTGCAGATTTAAATCATGGCCGGCGTTAACACCTAGTCCGATGGCTTGGGCAGCTTGAGCTGTTTCCGCAAAGCTTTGAAAGACCCTCTGAGAATGGTCTTGATCGTGGGCGGCTGCGTATGGTTCTGTGAAAAGTTCGATCCGATCTGCCCCCAGTTGCTTGACGGCTGTCATGACTGCTGGGTCTGCATCCATGAATAGACTGACGCGAGTCCCCAATTTCTTGAGTGCCTCAATCACAGGTGCTAAACGCTGACTGTCCTGGGTCAGATCCCAACCGTGATCGGAGGTAAAGGTCTGGGGGAGATCTGGGACGAGGGTGCATTGCGTGGGTTTCACCTGACGCACAATCTCCATGAAGGGGGGCTGAAAGGGGTTGCCTTCGATGTTGAGCTCTACGGTTACCTGTTCTGCTAAGGCATAGACATCTGTGGGACGGATATGGCGTTGATCGGGACGGGGATGGACGGTAATACTTTGGGCACCGGCAGCGATACACAGGTCTGCAGCTCGGGTAAGACTGGGAATGCCGAGATGACGTGTATTGCGAAGGAGTGCCACTTTGTTGAGGTTGACACTGAGTTGAGTCATGGTCCTGTCGGGCGCGTGTAGTTCTGGATGTGATTGGGAATCGTGATCTCTGCCGGTAAGCGAGGATCACGCCTCGGTGGGTTGACGGTGAGCTGAAGCGGCAAGACGCCTGCCCATACGGGAAGCTGATAGTCGTCTTCATCATCCAGGGGTGGGCCAGTCCGAATTTTTGCGGAGGCTTCTGTTAAGGGGAGGGCGAGAACAAGGGTGCCTTGAAGCTCTTGAGGATTTGGAGGTCTAACTTCGGACCAGCGTTGGGGCACGACATGATCGGTAAAGGCTTTGAGGGCTTGCCACTTTTCTGCCGGATCGGTGACTGTGGTTGCTGTGCCGAAAAGGACGACCGAGCGATAGTTCATGGAATGGTGATAGGCAGAGCGTGCTAGGACTAGGCCGTCGAGGAGGGTCACCGTCACACAAACGTCTATGTGGGTTTGGAGCGATTGCAACATCCGACTGGCGGGCGAACCATGTATATAAAGCTGGTCTTCAAGCCGCCCATAGGCCGTCGGAATAACGAAGGGTTGGCCGTCAGCGATAAATCCCACGTGGCAAACCAGGGCTTCATCAAGGATGTGGTGAATAACGGCGCGGTCATAGTCACCGCGCTGAGGTGCCCTTCTAATCTGGGTTCGTGAGGTGGGCTGCATCTTTTGGGCCTCCGTGTTGGCGTTGCTGTTAATCTAAGAGCAAAATTGGACTGCTTCAAGGGCCAATTTCATTAATGTATATAAGTCCACTTTGTTGCTTGAGTACTATGTACAGCGATTTAGTTCTAGCGATTGATCGAGAGCAGCCTTTGCAGCAACAGCTTTACCGCGAGTTGCGACAGGCCATTTTGAGAGGGCGACTGTTACCCAATCAAAAAATTCCGTCAACGCGATCGCTAGCCCAATCCCTGAGCATTTCTCGTACGACAGTGACCCTTTGTTATGAGCAACTTTTGAGCGAAGGATATTTAGAAGCCATTGTCGGCTCGGGGACTTATGTTTGTAGCCAGATTCCCGATGATTTGCTGCAATCAGACTCGCCGATGACAGCAGAATCGATCACCAAAAGGCCGCTGCAGCTTTCACAATATGGCGCAGCATTGGCAGAGACCGATCTTGGACGGGTGCCAGACGTCGAGGTGCCCTTTAGCTTCCGTTATGGTCGTCCAGCCTTAGACCAGTTTCCTGTGAAACTATGGCGAAAGCTATTGTCTCAACGGTGTGCTGCTGCCGATTGGCTGGACTATGCGGTCGATCCGTTGGGTTACTTTCCCTTGCGTGAGCAAATCGCCCAGTATCTGGCGCGGTCACGGGCTGTGCAATGTACGCCTGAGCAGGTGGTGATGACCAATGGTAGTCAGCAGGCGTTGGATCTGATTTTGCGGTTGTTGATTGATGCTGGCGATGCGATCGCAATGGAAGAACCGGGTTACCCTAGCGCTCGACAGTTATGCTCAACTCAAGGTGCAAAAATTGTGCCGGTGCCTGTGGATGAAGCCGGACTGCAGGTGAGTGAGTTACCCGATCAGATGCCTCTTAAGCTGGTGCATGTGACACCTTCACACCAGTTTCCGACCGGGGCCATTTTGTCACTGCCGCGCCGGTTAGAGTTGTTGGCCTGGGTTCAGCAGCGCGGCGCGTTAATTATTGAAGATGACTATGACAGTGAATATCGATATGGTGAGCGACCGATTCCCGCGCTGCAAGGGTTAGATCAAAGTGGGTCTGTTTTATACATCGGTACTTTTTCCAAGGTGTTGTTTCCCTCGCTAAGACTGGGCTACTTGGTCTTGCCTCAGACGTTAGTGGCGTTGTTTGAGAAGGCAAAATGGCTGTGCGATCGCCAACTGCCGTTTCTAGAACAACAAGTCCTCACCGATTTTATACAAGGTGGCCATCTCGAGCAGCATATCCGCAGGATGCGATCTCTCTACGATCAACGTCGACAGGCTATTGTCTCTGCCCTCAAGCACCACTTTGGCAACCGGGTCACCATCATGGGGGAGCAGGCCGGAATTCATGTGATGGTTAAGCTCCAGACCTCACTTGCAGATCAAGAAGTGGTTGAGCGTGCTGCTCAGGTGGGTGTGGGTCTAATGTCAGCTCAGAATCACTATCTCCATCCTCAAGAGACTGGGGAGTTTATTTTTGGGTATGCCGAACTTACCGTTGAGAACATTGATTTAGGAATTGGCCGATTGCCTCAGGCTCTTTCGATCTCATGACTAAATTGACGAGGAACCTTATGGTATTCAGCCAGAAGTCCATTGCACAAGGCATTAACTAAACACATCCTTCATAGCGCAAGGTAATGGAGATAATATCTTGCGTCCTCTAATCATTGAGTGCGGCAGTTTTGTAATTGTAATTGAGCACAAAATTCATCGTCGTATATCGCTTGCTCCCAGTTTTGAGCAGATTTGACTTGGTTCACAGTTAAATTTTTTGCAAAGCTGAGTTTTGCTCCTTTCAGATCAGCGCTTGATAAGCGGGTGCGATGAAAGTCAACTTCTCTTAAATCTGCATTTGTAAGATGACTGTACTCTAGGTTAGCTAGAGTGAGATCAGCTCCAGAAAGGATGGAAGAGCTCAGATCAGCAGCAAGAAGTTTTGTAGAATACATAGTTGCTCCCGTTAGATTAGCTTTACTAAGCTGGGCAAATCTCAAATCTGTAATAGTAAGATTTGACTCCTTGAGATCAGCACCATTTAGTTGTGCAGCCAACAGATTCATATCAATTAGATTCGCATGATTAAGTTTGGCACCAGGGCCAATTAAGTACATACCATGTTCCTCTGGAGAAAAGTCTTTTGGGAAAGTCGTATTTTCTGTATAAACAGCATCTGCTAATACAGCATCGCTTAGATCCGCACCACTAAGATTTGCATCACTAAGATTTGCACCCATCATAAATGCATGATTGAGGTTAGACTTCTGTAAGCTTGCTAAGAGAAGATTCGCATGACCAAGACTGGAATAACTAAGATTTGTATCGTTAATTGTTGCACGACTTAGATCAGCTTTGCTCAAGTCAACTTTGCTCAAATTAATTCCGCTGAAATTTCTCCGTTCCAAGCTCTCGCCCATTTTGACCAACTTTTCGATGGCTTGATTTCTTGAAGAACTATCAATTTTCCCTTGGGACTCATCTATCGTTTGCCATAATGTTTTTTGCTCTATGGAAATTGCTGCGATAATTTTAATTGTCAAAACGAGTGTTAAGATCCAGATCAAGATTTTTCTTCTTCTGTGCTTATAACTCTTTTTGATAAAGTCTTCAGCCAATGTTGAGAGTGGTAATGATTCATTATAATTATTGCGGAAATTATTTGCGTTTTTGAGCTGGAGTCCTTGAAGAAGATAACTAGTTTCTCTAGATTTATTTTTCCACTCTGTAGCTAAAAGTTCAATTTTTCGTTGTTGTCTGATTAGATCTCGTTGCCCATCAACCCACTGCTTAAAATTATCCCAATGATCTAATAAAGCTTCATGAGTCACCTCAACCATGTTTTCACCATCAGTATTTAAGAGTGTAATGAGTCTGATCTTTCGTGATGCATATTTTTCAATCACTTTCTTTACTTCATCCAGAGAATTCTTCGCTGTAGCGAATTCCTCAATTTTGGCCCGTCGTCGTGTATCGCTACTTCCTTCTCCGAGCTGTACTAAACCGACAAAAACCCGTCGTGCGATATCTTTTTCCTTGATAGTGAGATCGTCATAAACATCTTGGGCTTTTCCAGCTAGCGCACCACCCACACCACCGATCTTGTTCAGTGTCTCTGACGGAGAGAGGCCTTTTTCTAGTCCTTCCCAAATATGACTTAAAGCAAACTGAAGTAGGGGCAATACTCCTTCACGTGCCTTAGCCTGTTCCTTGAGCAAGCGAACGATAGCATTTTCTAGAGGAAATCCAGCTTGCTCAGCAGGCTTACTAATAGCATCTTGAAGCTCTTCTTCAAGCATTACTGGTACTAGAAACCCCTGTTCTGAAACCAGACGATTCAGTCGTGGGAACTGTTGTGTTTCCCTTAAGAAGTCGCTCCGCAGTGTGATAAGTACAGAAACATGTCTGGATGTTTCTAAAGCGGCATGAAGCAAATTATGAATAAAAGCAGTACGCTCGTCTGGATCCTTGCAAAGAGTGTAGATTTCCTCGAATTGATCCACAAGGACAACCAACGGAGATGTAGAAATATCGGGTAGTAAATCTGCAATGCGGCGCAAGCCGTTATACTTTCCCTTTGTGTTAGGTTTCGCCAGTACTTTAACAAATTCATCAATTTTGGCAAGAGGAGCGGAATCATTTGTTACGGCTTGGGCTAGGATTTTTGCAAGTGCTTCCAGAGGGTACTTACCTGGAACAAAAGTTAAAATTCGGGCCTGTCCCGATATTGGCCGCTTCTTCAATGCATTTATGAAGCCAGCTCTTACCAAAGAAGACTTACCTGAGCCCGAAGGCCCATAAATGGGTATCAGTCGAATATTTTCCTCACCTTCATGCAAGGATTTGAATTTCTCCCAGAGTTGCCATATTTGTTTTTCACGCCCAAAAAAATGTTCGTTATCTTCTTCTTGAAATGCTAACAAGCCTTTATAAGGATTAGGACCAATATCTACTTCTTTCGAAGAGTCGGCATTTGTCTTTTTGCGATTGGAACCATCATAATAATTATGGATATTTAGTTCGGATACAGTGCTGATTGCCTGATTCCCATCTCCCTTTATTTCTTGCTTGAAAGAAGCTTCTAGTTTGGGATTTTTAGAAAAAGTATCAGACATCAACTACTCACCTTTACTCACATTATTAATGACTATTCCACCTGTCACATTTCCAATTACTTGGTTCTGATCACCAGTTACTGCCTGAGTGATCTGTTCTCTAGGAACAGAAGCAATGGAGTTATTGCTAAGAATTTTTTCGATTTCTACTTTTAGATCTAGATCCGTCTCTAGTAGCTTCCGTACTTGAACTCTGAATGCAGCTTGATTATCCTCCTCTTCAGGATTATTGACTAAATCTAACGCAGATTCATTTGCTGATGCTTTCTCCTTAATTTTAGGTCCTAAAATTTTCCATATTTCTTTTGCTTTGCACCAAGCGGCTGCATTAAGTTTTTCACCAGCACTCTCCACAGCTTTGTCGGCAGCCTTATCTCCAAGTCGATAGAGAATAGATAAAAATGGACTTATAAAAGAGACTATTTTCATGACAACGGAATTTATTTCAAAACTAGACATAATCTAAAACCATGAAGATTAAAGTAATGGTGATAGTATATAAATATATTTCAAAATTAAAAAGCACTCTATATTGTAGATATTAACTGTTGATACTTTGTCTTTTTTTTGAAAATGTCTAGAGACCCAAGTTGATATACTCATAAACCCCGACAATTTAGGGGCCATAGAGGGCTTCGATCGTCTTTTGCCGTGAGGGTATTCTCAATACAGATTCTTCTTATTCTAGTCTGTCGCAATATTGTGTGTGAGGAGCTGAGTAAGTGTGGTTTTGGTTGTTTATAGCAGTAAGCTGTAGTGGGGAAGAATAAGCTTACGAAAGATACACTAGATCAGTAAAATTCCGACAGCTATATTATCTCCACTTTTCCTCACTTCTGACTTGTTCCAAAATACCTGCTCAAAGTTTATATCCCTAGAGCAGAAAATCTTTATAGCAAGAAACCGTGGGGTTCTGGAGAAGAGTGGTCTCTATATTTATTGCTCGATGGATTTGTAGGCTATCTCAAGAAATCGAGATATGAGCTTAATCACTAATTATTTTGCCTGTCATGTACTTCAAGAAAGACTCAATAAAGCCAGAGACTTGTCTCGGGAGATATTGGCGGCTTGGATAGAGTATTTGCAAACCCACCCTTTTGTTATCTCCTAGATAAGCACCGACGACATAATCATTTAGAACGGTCAGCAATCGCCCTGCTGCTAGATCTTGATTAACATCCCAAATTGATTTGAGAGCAATACCGCAATCTAGCAATGCCCACTGACGCATGAGCGCCCCATCATTGCCCAACAAAGCCGCATTGACTCTAATGGTTATGGTTCTCTGCTCTGATTGAAATCGCCATTGATTCAGTTGCTCTCCTAAACGCTCCATCACTAAGCATCGATGTTGTTCTAGATCTTCCGGTTGTTGCGGAATGCCATACTTTTGGAGATATTTCGGAGAGGCACAGAGCACTCTCCGGTTATTGGTTGCTAGCGATTTCATCATTAAATTACTGTCGGGTAGGTTACCGTGCCGTATCCCGAGGTCAAACCCTTCTTCGATTAAATTGACCATGTTTTCACTCAAATGCAGATAGGGTTTTACCTGTGGATGCTCCGTGACAAACTCCGCTAGTGCTGGGGCGACAAACTGACGGCCAAAATCTGAAGGGGCAGTCACCTTAAGCTGCCCTGAATAGTCCTGTTTGCCATCCTGAAGTACAGCCTCTGCCTCAGCAACATCAGCAACAACTCGCACACAAGCCTCATAAAAGCGTTGCCCTGCAGCGGTCAGCGAGATACTGCGAGTGCTGCGATTGAGTAGACGCGTATTGTATCGAGCTTCCAACGCTTTCATGCGCGCTGTCATGCTGGCAGGGGAGAGGCCGATCTGTCGCCCTGCAGCGGCCAGCCCACCCGCTTTTACGACCTGAACAAACAGAGCTATATCATCAATCTTGGCCATATTATTCAGCTTTTGTGAAAATTGTTTTCGATTTTAAGGCAATTGTCTCTTTATTTCTGAATGACTAGACTGAAAATATGCCGAGCCTCAAAGGAGGCAGTCATGAAAGCTGTTGCCCTATAGCCCTCCAGTTTTATGAACCATGCAGACGCCTTATGGTTTGGCTCGCCGCAAGATTGTTCGTAAAGGATTTCACTAAAACAGCATGATCTGGTGACAGCACCTTGCTGTCATTGGGGCTGCTCTACCCACTCAAATCAGGAGAACTATGTCAATACCAAAACTAACCATCATTGGACAGATCTATGCGAAATCAGACCAGATTGATTTTGTGAAATCAGAACTCGAAAAACTCATCGACATTACGCGAGCTGAAGCGGGCTGCGTGCAATACGATTTACACCAGGACAATGACAACCCTGCTCACTTCTTGTTCTACGAGAATTGGGATTCGCGTGAACTGTGGCAAACCCATATGGGCAACCAGCACTTGAAGGACTATATGGCTACCACTGAGGGGGCTGTTGAGAGTTTTACCCTCAATGAAATGACGCGAATCGCTTAGTTGCGAAATCGCAATCATTTTGTCAGTTGGTACTGCGGAGGTGGGCCATGCAATGCAGGGGTACCTCCTTCAATAGGAATATCAATCATGTTGAAAAAAGTCACCATTGGTGTGACCGATTTGTCTTTCCATCACGTTGCTGCCTCTTTCGTGACCCATGCTTTGCAAGGGATGGGATTTGAGGTTGGTCGCGTTTACGCTCCCCATGAGGAGAACTTTAAACAACTGAAAGCTGGAAGCATTGATATGTTGGCTTCTGCTTGGCTGCCTTCTAGTCACGGCGTGTATAAAGCCGACGTGGAGGAAACCTCACCCCTAATCGAACTCGGTCTGCATTATGAACCCTATGCATTATGGGGTGTACCAGATTACATCTCCGTTGCAGATGTTGCAGAGGTTTCTGACCTTTTGAAATCTGGCGTGATTGAAAAAATGAAACCGACGATTCAGGGAATTAATGCTGGCGCTGGAATCAGTCGTTTTTCGCTCCAAATGATAGAGGAGTATGGGCTTAACGAAGCAGGCTATCGATTTCTGACAGGTACAGAAGAGGACTGTTTTGGCACCTTTGAGCAGGCGGTGGAAAATCAAGACTGGATTGTTATTCCTTTGTGGAAACCTCAGTTTTTGCACCACCGTTATAGTATTCGCGACTTAAAAGACCCCAAGGGGCTTCTGGGGAGTGTTGATAGAGCGGTTCTACTGCTTAGGCAAGATAGAGCGATGATGTTTACCCAAGCAGAGCTTGAAACTTTAGATTCACTACGTTTCTCAAATGATGTGATTGCAGAACTTGACTATAAAGTCTGCCGGGAAAATCGCTCACTTGATCAAGTAACCCAAGAGTGGTTGGCATTATATGGAACAACTCAATAGACACTGATAAATCAGCGTCTATTGAGTGCATCAAATTCCAGAAAATGACTATCGTTTGGCAGGTGATCTCACGACTGCTGTTCCGAGGGGGAATTCATCGTTGCTGAGACTGGGATAGTTAGCAAAGATGCGGTAGGGGACGGCGAGACCTGTGAGAACTTTCCCTTGAACGCGAGAGTTTAGCATCACCACTCGAATCGTCTTACCGGTGGGAATCGGCTCTGCGAAGGTGAGGGTAAACTCTTCAAAACCAAAGTCCTCTTTGGCTTCAACTTGCACCCCATCAACGAACACGGCTACGCTATCAAGCTCATGGAATGTTACGCATTGAACACTGAGACGTTGCAGCGGATCTGCCTGAACAGCAACGTCGAAAAAGTGATCTTGTCCGTTACGAAGCACCCCTGCTTCAGAGACGACCGTTGCAGCAGAAGCCTGGGCTTCTAAAGGAATTGCGTTTATTCCGCTGACCATTGCAACCGCAACCAATACGTTAACAAATAGCTTCTTCATGACGACACCCTCAATATGTTGTGTATAGCGTTTCTAAGGTGCTGTCACCTCAGAAAATAGGAATCTAGAACGTCCTCTGGGAATGTTCTAGATTCCCACTGAGGCTTGTGTAGAAAACCTAATTTAGATGTACCTACTTCAGCGAAAACTGCATTCCGATTCTTGTGCTTGCCCTAGTGATTGACACCACTTAGAGCAGACGGTTTGCAGGATCGAAAATTGAAGATTGACTCCCCTCAAAATGGATTTAATTCTCTTTCAGTAATGCTTAATTAGGTATCCCTCAAAGCTAGCCTCACTGTTTACCCTAAATATGAGCAGAATCTGAAGATTAACCTGTATGAATCTGAAGTCTGCCCAGCAGTGTCAACCTAACGTTCTCTATTTGGCTCCTACACTTTTGATCTCGCTAATGCATTGGGGCCACATTTTTAAGCTTTAGGGAAGAGAGTCTGACGGGGAATGATGATGTTAGCAACAACCGTTGTCACTTTCGAGTTTTGATATCAAGAGCGATACCCTCTCAAGTGCTAAGAGAGATATTCTTGCGGACACTAGACTGCGTTTTCTTTCTCTTGGCAGACTGCTTGAGCCACAAATATGCAGATGGAATGAAATAGAGTGCTAATAGCGTTGCACCGCCCAATCCACCGGCAATGGAGATTGCAAGGGGCGGCCAAAAACCAGTTGGATCGAGCATCAGGGGCACAAAGCCAATCATTGTTGTCACGGTCGTCGCAATGATGTGACGTGTTGCCTTCAGTACAACCGTTTGAGTGGCTTTTCGATCGCCTTGACGGGCCAGAGGATCAGCCTGCAGCGCAGCTAAAACAACAATGGAATCGTTGAGGGCAAGGCCAATCAGTCCCAAAGTGCCAAGGATGGCTGTGAAGCCAAAGAGTGAATTGAAGGTCCAGAGGGCGAGGGCGGCTAATCCCACTGATGCGATCGCAACCACAGCTAACACCCCGGCCAAGGCAAAGGAGTTAAAAGACAGCACCAGAATCGCCGTCATCAGAATCACCAAGACACCTACTGTTGAGAGCAGATTACCGACGGCACTGCCCCGAGCATCCGCCTCTCCCCCATATTCAATTCGATAGCCGGGAGGCAGTTCAAAATTCAGATCTTGGAGTTGCTGCTGAAACTGGGTGAGCACTGTATCGGGTAAAGCCCCGGCTGTTAGAAAGGCCTGCACGGTATTGATCCGTTGACCATCCCGACGAACGATGGTGCTGATGTCCGGTACTAAACGGGTCGAGGCCACGGTCCCAAAGGGCACCCGGTTGCCGTTGCTAGATAACAAATCTAAAGATTCAATCTGGGAAAGATTTCCGCGCTGGCTGTCTCCGAGCCGGACTCGGATTGGGAGTTCTTCGGTGCCTTCTAAAATTGAGCCGCCGGTGACGCCGTCTAAACTGCTGTTGAGCTGAGTTGCGATCGCACCATTATCTAACCCCGCTCGTTGAGCCATGACCTCATCGACATTTAGGGCTAACTTGGGGGCAATTTCGGTCAGGTCCGCCTGGGTGTGGATTACATCG
>CALFCG010000262.1 GCA_937951315.1 uncultured cyanobacterium | reverse complement strand
TAGTGTCTTTCCTCTGTGACACGCTCAGCCGCTGCCACTGTGTAAACACAGTGGGGGGAGAGGGTTAATTGATTAGGCTACGTAATTGTCATGAGGCCTATGTAATTGTCGCCTCACACACCCAATTGCTCGATTTGACTTATTAGATCTAAATTTTCTGCCTCTAAAATCTGGATATGCTCCCTGAAAACCTTAGTTTTTGGCTCTTTCTTTGAATCAGGACTTTTCTTCTCTTTTGGCTGACGAGCTTTTTGGGTTTGAATCTCTCGATGCTTTTCTATTTTAGATCTGATGTCCGGCTGCTTATATAGCCATGCCCTTGAGACACCCGCCACCTCAGCAACCTTCCCAAAGTTGATGGGACTGCCTGTCTGTAGAAGTCTCTGGATTCCGTCTTCTGCTTTTTGGTAAGCATCTTCTCTCTTCTTCAGAGCATTTTCCTTTAATCCTGCCGTATTGCGTCTAAGCATTGATCAAAATTGGCTTAACTTCTGGTTCTGCAATTGTTTCGTTTGTCTGTGCATTGATAGATCTCTCTAACTGTTGTGGGGTTAGCCCTGCAGGAGTCGGGACATCTACTAACTTGGCGCGTAACTTCTCTATGGCAGCTAGACCGTCTTCTACTGCGGCACGTTCATCTTCATTGAGAGGAATGATTTGTAGCATTCTTTGGAGATTCTTTTTCGACTCTAGAAGCTGAGATTGACTTGATTCTTTGGGGATATAGAAGCTGCATTTGGCGCAAGCCATACGATGTGGACACTGGTCAAAAAAATCATATGAGCAATAGCCGTGGCCCAAATCATAGAATTTCCAGGGTTCTCCATTCATGGCTGAACCACTTTTGATTGCATTTGGATCGATAAGGACCTCAATCGCTCTTACATTGCGCTTAAAGTAATCTGCATCTGCATAGGCTTTAGCCAATTTTGTTGGGGTAATTTTTACATAGTGCTGTGTAGAAACTGCAGAACGGTGCCCTAGCCATTCCTGTAACTCAAATAAAGACATTGGCTCCCTTGCATTAAAGAGTTGGGAAGCAATAGTAGAACGTGCTCGGTGGCTCGTAAGTGGGCCCCGAGCATCCTGTTCAGGGACACTCGCTTTACGGCATAACATAGGAATGATAGTCCGATTCAGAAAATTGCGACCAACACGGCGTCCCCGATACGCAAAGAGAAATTGGACCACTTCACCTGTTTTTGGATCACAGGCGCTCGGTTGTTTTGGACGAACTCTTTCCCAAGCCTCTATCGCCTCTCCGATAACGCGATCTACTGGCTTCGTGAATGCACGTCCTGTTTTGTTCGTCGGAACGTCGAGGAAACAGACTGCATCCTGAGTCAGATCGATCTTCGTCGGAACAACCTTGACAGCTTCTCTGTGCCAGCGGACACACCCCAGTCGTAGTCTCCAAATTTCATCTGAACGTAGACCGGAAAATAACCAGATGATGGATAAGGCCTGGAACATCTCCAAGGGGTACCAAGGAGTGCGTTCTTCTGCCTGGGTCCTACCAGCTTTATACCCTGCTTTGGGTAGGTCTTCTAAACTTAGGTTTAGCCCAGCCCATAACAACTTCGCCCAGATATCATCCGCTATAACCCGTGGGTTTGGGCCAATGAGCGCCCGAATTGAGCGCGGAGTTGCAAGACTACGCAAGGGGTCAAAGCGAACGGGAAGCCAACCCCAGTTATGGCAATCGCGGAAGAACGTACGAATAGCAGAAAGATGGTGAGCTTTGGTCCGGGGGGTTAGTGGCTTCCCAACTCGATTCGCAATTAGGTTTCGACTGTTTTTCCATTGCCCCACAGTCATGCGATCTACAGCAGCGACATACAACGCCGCCGTCTTGCGGGTCCAGCTTTCAGGATGAGCTGCTTCAGGGTTTTCCCAAGCAATCCATTGTCCAGCTTTGAGCAGATTATAGTGAATAGTTTCTCTCGTCCGAGGTGCGAGTGTTGATGTATCACGCCACCGTTGACACCAAGATACCCAAACGTCAGGAATGCCAAATGTTGCTCCCTCTCCCTTGTACCGGGCTATCTTGCTACTTGGCATGATGAGAGCGCTTTCAATGAGTCCCAAACTGTTTAGGGCTCTAGATAATAGCCAAACATCATCCTGGAAATCGTTGAGTATCTGATTGGAGTAAATTTTCTGCAGGACTTCACTTGTGAGGTCTTCAAGATAAGGGCTGCGATTGAGCAGAAGGACTTCGTAAATCGCCTTGGTCATTGATCTGCTCATCCGGCTCTCTGAATATCCCCACTGGATTAGGATAGGCAACACTTTTTGGAAGGCAAGTTCAAGGAGATCACAACGAAAAACTTTGTTGGCAAGGGATGCGCGACTAAAGGGGCCAAGCTCATCTATCGCCACAAAATCACAGAGTAGATAAGCGATGGCGATGAGATGCTGGCGACAATCGCCTGGAAGAGGGGAGCGCAATGCCACGTTATTGTTGTGCAATAGGGTGATCCAATCGGTACTTGGCCAAGCCCAGAATGTTGAATGACGCAGATACATTTCACTCATAAGAAAGCGTACAACTGCTCGCCTTGAAGAGGGGGCCGCTTCTGTTACATCAAGGGCTGCATGAATCGGATGACGCAGTCGAGTCAGGTCGATATTCGCGTGTATCGATACAGCTTGCTCTGGCGTTTTTCTCTTGGACAAGTAGCTTTCTAAGACTGATTCTTCAATTGAACTAAGTTGATGGGTTCGGTCGTAGCATTGAGGATCAACAGGCCAACTCCAACGGCCCTTAACTAAATTGGATGACTGTTTTTCTGCTTTCATACAAGTACCTCGGAAAGCTGTTGTATTCGCCAACTATGAATTGCAGCCATTCCTTGCTCTAGTTTGAGAGCTAATTCCCGCCCACTCAAATGGATATAGAGCAATGTCGTTTGGATACTGCGATGACCAGCAAATGTAGCAATTTCGTGGATATCCCAATTTGCACGCGCAAGATCTGTTAAGCATAAGTGCCGTGGGGTGTGAGTTGAGAACTGGTCTAACTCAGAACGCTTTGAAATTCCCTGAATTACTTTCGACCAAGTCCAAATCGATATGGGTTGACCAAGGTTACGAGGCGATTCTGACAGGAATAGTGGACCACGACTGTGACTCAAATTTCGTCGGTGCACTAAATAAGCCCGGTACAGATCGTCTGTTTGCACCGAATAAGGAACGACTCTACCTCTACGACTCTTCGTTGTTTCAGCACGAATATGAAGCAAACGACTGGAAGGATCTATGTCACCAGTTTTGAGACTACAGAGTTCTTCACGGCGCAAAGCAGCATCATAGGAAAAGACCAGCATCAACCGATTACGCAAGGACTCTACACGGGTAGCTTCAAGAATACGGTTCCATTCTGCGTCATTGGGAATCCACGGCATTTTATGGAATCGTGGGATCAATCCACGGCCACGTTCCCCTCCAAAACCTTTTCCAGGGGTGTATCGCCCTCGTCCAACAGGGTTTTGTTCACGGAGACCTTCTTCCATCAGGAAATCGTAGTAAAGCCGAACTGCTGTCAAACGCTGCTGAATCGTGGCATTGGAAAGACCATCATTTGATTCCAGGACATCCACTTTGGAACAACGTGGATTGGGACGTGTCATTAGGTCTCGAATGTAAGCAGCAATATGCTCTCGTTTAGCCAGGTTAGGTTCAATTGAGATCTGGCCGCAAAAGGAATGAAAGTCTTCGAGTGCTCGCCCATAGGCTTCTACAGTATTCAAGGCAAGACCGAGATTAAATTGAATCTCTAACCATGTTTTTGCCATGGTTGATTGGGCAACTTTTGGATAGCGATGCCAATGAATATCAGACATTCTTTTATCCCAATCAGGTTATGGATTTATATCCATTTTAATTCCACATAACTGCAATTTGGGTCCAAGTCAAATGTCGCGATCTGTTCAAGGCATTGACCGGCGACAGATCGCTTGGGTGAACAATCGCCACATCCAGGAAGACACGCTCAACGAAGCCATTGAGGCAATCATCAATGCTTACAACGAGTTTGCCCTTCCGAAGTATTGGGGAGATGGAAAAAAAGCGGCTGTCGATGGAACGAAGTGGAAGATCTACGAGCAAAATCTATTGGCTGAATACCACATCCGCTATGGCGGCTATGGCGGTATTGGTTACTACCATGTCTCTGACACCTACATTGCGCTCTTCAGTCACTTCATTCCATGCGGGGTGTGGGAGGCGATCTACATGCTTGATGGTTTGTTGAAAAATCAATCGGACATGCAGCCCGATACAATTCATGGCGACACACAGTCTCAAAGCGCTACAGTTTTTGCCCTTGCCTACCTATTGGGCATTACACTCATGCCGAGAATTCGCGGTTGGCAGGGGCTGACGTTTTATCGACCTACGCACCAAACGAAGTATGAATATCTCGATGGGCTGTTCACAGATGTTGCCGATTGGGGTCTCATTGAGAGACATCTGCCAGATATGTTGAGGGTGGTGCTCTCCATCAAGGCGGGCAAGATTAAGGCATCTACTATCTTGAGGAAGCTGGGTAGCTATAGCCGGGACAATAAGCTCTACAAAGCATTTCAGGAATTAGGTGGGGTGCTCAGAACTAAGTTCTTGCTGCAGTACATCAATGATCCGTTGATGCGCACTTCGATTCACGGTGAAACCAATAAGTGTGAATCGTTGAATCGGTTGGTGAAGTGGCTAGGATTTGGGGGAGAGCAGCAGGTCATTGGCGTCAATAATCGCGATGAGCAGCGCAAGCGCATCAAGTTCAATCACTTGGTGGCAAACTGTGTGATTCTCCATAATGTGTCGGAGATCAGTCGCATTCTCCATGATTTAGGTCAGCGTGGTTATGAGTTTGAAGCGGCTGCAATTGCGTCTATGAGTCCCTATCCAACGGAGCATCTCAATCGTTTTGGAAAGTTTGGCCTCGATCCGACTCGTCAGCCTGAGCCACTCGATTTCGATCTCAAAATTCCGGTGATGGAACCATTGAAGGATTGTAGATCAGTTGCGAAAAATTTTTGAGATAATTTTCTACCCACTTGATATAGCAGTACCCGGCTGAATTAGGACAGGCCTTCTATGGCAGGCATAGTGTTCAGCCATTTGAATGTCCTAATCAATACGTGTACCGCTGTATCAACTCAAGGCCAGATAAGTAATCATTAATTTTTAGGAGAGTAAAGTTGAAAGGATTTCTCTGATTGATTGTGATAAAGGGGGAAAAGCTAGAGCTTGATCAGGGAATTATTTTAATCACTTAACTTTGAATCCGCTCCACCGTCTCCTCATTAATTATGCCCTTAGCAACAAGTTGCTTGATTGTTTTATCTTGGAAGAAGTGAGCAACCCGATTTGAAATCTTGATTTGGCATGAGATCGTTGTTTCTCGAAATTGTTCTGAAATCTGATCGCACTTCAGTGTAGCGTCAATCCTTTCCTGCTCAAATATATTTATGCAGGGTTGAATAGCTAATAAGAATGTGGGGCCACCTTCTTCAGCAAATTTCTGAAGCTGTAAAGGAACTTGCTGACTGGTTTGTGCTAATATTCCCCAATACTCATACTGGGACATTATAAGTTGAGATCGCATCCTCATTAGCCAAGAACTCTTGGGGGCAAGCCGTTCGACAATATTTTGAATAGAATGCCCCCAAAAAGTGTCTACAGGTTTAAAGGTAGCTGGTTGAGAGGGAATTGACCCAGAAAGCACAGCATCTTGAAGCAGAATACTGCGAGCATTAAATTGTCCGAGCACTGGTTCGGACATAAAGCCTTGATCATAAAGTGTTCGGTAATTTTTCTGCTCGATGGCCAATGCTGTTAGCCAAACCAACTGCTGAATATTTTCTTCATTAAGGTCTATTTGCTCTCTGAGATGTGCTAATGACCGTTCAGCCTCATGCAGCTCGTTCTGATAGCATTGTTGGAATTCGTTTATCACTTCATTGAAACGAGGTTGAAAACTTTCTACTAAGTGAGTCTGTTTCAGAACAGCACGTTTCACCGCAACTTTGGCAATCGCTTGACACCACTGGTCAATGATAGGAGGACGGTCCAACTTGAAGGTCCGAATCAATCCACCAATTGTTGTCCCAGGAATCAACAGCGTAAATAGCGCAATCCCCAACGTTAAAGTCACAATCAGATCCCGATTGGGGAAATCTGAGTCCAAGCTGAGGGCCAAGGCTAAGCACACGGCTCCGCGCAATCCACCCCAAAAGCTGACGAACTGATAGCGGCGATCGATTTTCGACTCACTCGTTAGATTTACAAGAGGAATCAACCCAAAAATAACCACAGCACGAGCGAGTACAATTGCGCCAATCGTGAGACCGAAAGCCGTCAGCAGAGACTCTGTTTGTCGCAACTGTCCGAATAGCTGGAATTGAGAAATGGTCAAACCAACAAGCAGGAAAATTAAGCTGTTGGCAAGAAATGCAGCGTATTCCCAAAACTCACCTAAAAATGCTCTTGGCTCAGGTTTTAATCGATTTGATTTATACCACCCAGCCATCAGCCCCGCGCTGACAATGGCAATGACACCCGACACTTCAAAAACTTCTTCTGCCAGCAGAAAAACACCATAGGCCAGTACTGTAGTTACCGTCGCCAGAACCAGCACATTCTCTTTCACAAGAGCCATTAGATATCGGGAACTATAGCCCAAAATAGCCCCAACAAAAACGCCACCTATAAATGATATGAGGAACTGCACTATTCCCGCCGCTATCATAGCTCTCTCAAACCCTACCTCGGTTGCAATCGTTGCCAGAATAATATTGAAAAAAACGATTGCCGTTACGTCATTAAATAAACTCTCTCCCTCAACTAAAACGGCCAGTTGTTTGGGTGCACCTAACTCTTTAAAGAGTGCAATCACTGCAACGGGATCGGTGGCCGAGATTAGGCTTCCGAATAAGAGCGCTTGGGGCAACGTTAAGGATGTTCCCCAGCTCAAAAGACTCCCCACAATTGCGGTGGAGATTAAGAGGCCGGGAGCCGCAAGTATCAGAGTTGGCCCGAGGTTTCGGAGCAATAAACGGCTGTCTAGATTTAGAGCTGACTCAAAGATCAGAGGTGGGACAAAGACAAATAGAATTAAGTCGTGGGACAGAGAGAGCGCTTGTACAATCTCTAGGGCAGGGACATGCTGGCCCACCCCCCCTAGAATGAGACCAACGACCACTAAGCCAATTGTGTAGGGAAACTGAAGACGCTTAAGGGCGATCGCAGCAAAACAGGCCACCAAGAGCAAAATGAGGATATCAATCTCGGTGGTGAGTAGCAGATTGTGTGTCATTTGTGGGGTTCAACTCTGCCAGTCCAATGTGGGGGCAGCATCTCCCATCACTGCATGGACAGTGTCATAAACCGTTCGCAGCTCCTCAAGCGTAATGCTGTGATCTGCCTCAATGATTGACTTGATGCCCGCAATTTCTGATTCAGTTAGCTTGCCGTCTTCTAACGCCGCTGTAACAAAAGCTCTCAGCTTTTCGAGATGTTGAGCTTGCTTGGGGGTTAGCTCCCTGGTATTTGGACGTTCAATTTCCATTGGAGACTCCTCAACTCTAAGAGACAGTTGAAAAAAAGACTACCCTTCACCAGAGTTAGTTATCGATCTGGTAGTCTTAATGTTTTTTAGATGGACTACTAGTCTCCTATGGTAGTTGGCTCAGACCTTCTATCGGAGTAAGCAAAAGTTACTTGTTTGCATCTCAGAGTGACCAAATTGCTGCATTGATGTGCGTGTACGGTTGTTGCGATCGCAACCGAACCTTGATAGGTTGACCGCAGCTCGTATCAACTGACGCGCAAACTTACGGAAACTATAGTCATTATTTGGGTGAGGAACGATCATGAGGAAATTTGGCTGGTTATTATTGTGCGGCACAATGGCTGCTGTTAGTTTTGGCACAATAGCTCAGGCACAGCCCGCACCTGAAGAAGAACAGGACGATATCGTTGATCTCAAAACGGTGACCTGCCGGGATCTCTTGAAGACCGATGGTGAAGATCGAACAAATACATTTGTCTTTATGTATGGCTACATCAATGGTACGAAGGGCGACTTAACCATCAACGGTCCAGCCCTCGCTGATGCATCAGAAAAAATTCTCGATGCTTGCATCGATAGCCCTGACAGCACGATACTCAGCGTTTTTGAAGCGAATAGCTAACAGCCTCTCTACCTCCATTGATGAAAGGTTATATACCGAGACATTTGAAGGGGTGACCAGCGCCCTATCCCGATTAGCAGGTACACTAATGAAAAAAACCTTGGCGGCACTAATGGCTGGCATAGCGCTTCTAACCGCTTTACCGGCTGAAGCAAAAGAGGTTATTTCGTCGCGATCCATTGCATACAATCCGATTACTGAAATAACCGATCTTGAATCTATTAATTCTGAAGCTCAAGATGACATCGCTCGGCGAGATCCTCGAAAAGAGCGTCGCATTAGACGACGAATTATACGAGGCATAAGACAGCATAAAAGGCGTCAAATTCGACGGCGAATTATTCGTGGCATAAGACAGCATAGAAGGCGAGTGATCCGACGGCGAATCATTCGTGGTATTATCGGCAGTCAAATCTGTAGAGACCGTGGCGGATACTGGGAATACGATAACTGCTATTACGATGATTGATTCTGCTTCATTTTGATCAGCAGAGGCTTAGTCAGGCTGCGACTTCTTAGACAGAGGCTGCAGCCTGACTTTGTAAGACAAAAACAACGCTCCTTGCCTTGAATTCAACACTCTGAACTAGCGATCTGTAGAACCTACCAGAGTCCTTGAACGGGAGGAACCACAGAGGGTTTTGAGACAGGAAGCTCTGGGATTGTTTGGGCCGGAGCAGGAGATTCTTCAGAAATAGACTGACTAGGAGAAGATGAACGATTCTCTTCAAAGACGCTGAGTAAATTACGGTCAGGGGAGTCAACACAGGTATCCATGATCCTATCTGTCGTCTCCGCAAGTTCTGGACCGTCAATCTTTGAATCACCGGCTTTACCATTGAGATAGCCATGCATAAAAACGATAGTGTTGCGTTGATCATCGCCGTCTGTCTTCAGTAAATCTCTGCAAGTGACCGTTTGCATGTTGATAATATCTTCTGACTCTGCAGCAGTCTGCGCCTGAGCCGGTGTACCGATACTTATTGAAGAGAGAGCACCAATCAGCACTAAATAGCTCATCTTCCTTGTCTCTAATCCTCTTTTAATCATGTCTACAATCCTTAAACTGACTAATATCTAAAATCATTATTGCGGCGGCTTCAGTTGCTGTATTCTCGCCTGTAAGTTAATCTCCAAGTTTCTGATTGACGGGTGGCGCGAGTGATTGAACCTAAAACTGCGACTTTGCTTGGACTACGGCCCAAGATGCCACCGAAAATTGTTCGATGGGCAGCGCCTCTGGTAGCGCCCTGCAGAATACCACTGTAGGCTTCACGTTCAGCAAATCGATAAGCCAGATTGCGACAATAGAGATTTGCAACCTTCTCTCCTTCTGAAGGAGACGGATCAAATTGGTATTGTGCGCAAACCGGATTAGACACGGACAAAAGAGTGAGCGGTAGGGCAACGGTAAGAAAGGCACTAATGCTCATTACGATTTGCAGGGCGAGAAAACTGTGACCAGCTTACAAGCGCAGGTGCCGAGGCGCATTGGAAAACAGGTATTGGTTGACTTCAAATAACGAACTTGAAAATAGTTACTCTCTCTAAAAAATAGTAACCATTGCTCAGCCGCATTCTAAATATTCAGTTTGACGCTTGCGCTTGGGGGGTAAGTGTCGGAACCTCATATTAGGTCTAGGACTACTAGAAACAACCTTACCAGGGCCATATTTCAGACAAAATCCAGGTTAGAAGGGCTTTGCTCATAGTGAGTTTCACAGCATCTAAAAGGACAGCAGCCACCATGTCATTATGAGACGGAGATAAGCGTATCGGACAGCATGGATAAACTAGCGCAGCAATCAGAGAGCGTTATAGACAATTACCTAGTGAGCCGGAACCAGGTGGGCGGTAAGCTAGCACTCGCAACAGTGACCGCCTCAGCAATGGGAGGCTGGACTTTATTTAATCCACCAGAAGCTGGCGCAGCCTTGGGCGGAATCACGGCTGTTCTTGGTTATTGCTTGGGGACGGCGATGGCCGTCTTTACCTTTGCATTTGTAGGACCACGACTCAGGCAAATTATGCCTTGGGGAAGCTCCCTCAATGAGTATGTTCGGAACCGCTTCACTCAGCAGCCTCACCATCGCAGAATTGCCAGTCTCCTCTACTGGTTGGTTGTAGCAGTGATGCTCCTGTACATGTTTGTGTATTTAACAGCAGAACTAACGGTAATCATCCAGGTTCTAAAACAGCAGCTTTCCTGGTCTGCTTTAGAGACGTCGCTGGCGGTGATGGCGGTTATTTTTCTATACACGGCGATCGGGGGACTCAGGGCGACGATTTTGACAGATGCGGTCCAGTTCATGCTGATTGTGCCGCTGCTAGTGGTATGCTTTTCGACCACGGCATGGGCGTTGGGCGGGCTGGGATCAGCCTTTGAGCCAGTCTTAGAAAATTCACCAGAACTACTCTCGTTGGGTAACATTGGGGGTTTGCGCTTTGGAGCAACCTTACTAATTGCCATTACCGCTGCGGAAATATTTAATCAAGCCAATTGGCAGCGGGTCTATGCTTGCCGCGACGAACAAACGGTACGCCGCTCGTTTTCGGGTTCAGCGCTGGTAATCCTGCCCCTCATTTTCATTGCGGGTCTGCTAGGGCTGATGGCTGCTGGAAAGAATTTTCAGACTTCAACTGCGTTTTTTGATTTATTGGCGTCTTTATCGGTACCTGGTTGGGTGCAGTTTGCCATCATAATGTTGGCTCTCGCACTCGTGATGAGCAGTCTCGATTCCTTGCTCAACGCGATCACAGCGGTGCTGACATTAGATTTTCTGAGGCTGACACGCAAACTCGGTGATCGAGATGAGTCGCAGGCGTTGATCGTTGCTCGGGCCATCACCATTGCGATTGGAGTACTTGCGATTCAGATTGCCACGGAGGGCCATAGCGTAATTTTCCTCTTTTTCATCGCCGATCTGCTCTGTGCGGCGTTGGTTTTTCCGGTCATCTTTAGCTTTTACAATCGCCACCAATCGGCTCTGAACGCTTTCTGGAGTTCTATTGTTGGCCTTGCCTTGGGTGTGCTGTTCTTTCCTAAGCCCGACTTTTCACCCCTATTTAATGTTCCAGGTGGAGGCGATCTCCTCAACAGTTTTACCGTTGCCCTCCTAGCGTCGGCAGGACTCACCCTGTTTTGGACTAAGGTTGACAAAAACAATAAAAATAGCGGAGTCGCAGGCTTCAGCTACAGAGAGCTAAGGGGCATGCGAAAATCCTCCACTGATAGTGTTGAATCGGCAACTCTCGGTGCTGCGGAGTCTTGAATAAGCGAACGACGTCGATGATCTTTTTTGGTAAGGCAGCCTAGCGATGAAGCTCTCTGATGCTCACAAGCAGTATCTTCTATCCGAACAGATTGTTAATCCGGCACTGACCAATATCGTAGCTAATGGTGCTATTAGCTGGCTCTCGCTCAGAAATGCAGAAATGATTAACTACTGGAAGGAGTCACCTGTTGGCCCGGATCTACTTCTAACCGGGTTACTGTTGCCCTTCATCATGACTATGATCAACTCCCGGCTGGTTGCTGGCAAGGTGTACAAGGGCGATCTTGATCATATTCCAACCGTAGAATTTGGCCCAAATGGTTGGCATCGTCGGTCGATATTCATTCGCAGTCTTTTTCTCGGAGTCTTAGGCGTTCTTCTATTTGCAGTTCCGACCGTATTAATCCTGCCCAGAATTTGGTCAGCCCCTCTCTCACTGTGGGGGTTTGTTATTTTCAAGGCTGTGTGGGCTGCAGTCTTGGCGGTGCTGGTTTGTCCTGTCATCGCAGTTTGGGCGATAGAAAGCGCATCGGACAAGAGACGGAAAATGGGGTTTGAGGTAAATCAGAGCTAGACTCAGCAGAGCGATTTGCACCCAGCGGAAAATGTAGTGTGGGGGAAGGATCTCCGGCAGCTATAGTAGTTCCGCTGTGCTATCCTTCGGGCGTTTTGACGCCATTGCAGAGGGTGCAATCGCGCTTCTTAACATCTGCATTGGTTCTCAAATAATTCCGTACCCAATCACAGCCATAGGTGAGTAAATCAAGGTTCCGCACCCGCTCTAAATCCCACATGAGGGTACTTTGATCACGACTAGTCGTCGCCATTGTCCGCGAGTCAGGACTAATGCTAATTCCCCAAACTTCACCTGTATGTTTCTCAAGAGACGTGATCAAGGTACCGTCTGGCTGCCAGAGTTTCACAGTCTTATCCCCACTGGCGGTCACCAGGGTTCGACCATCTGGAGCAAAGTCCACATTATAGACGGCAGCATCGTGACCATTAAGTCTCTCGATCAGGGTGCCATCCCGATTCCAGAGTTTAGCTGTACCGTCATGACTGGCGGTTGCCAGTGTTTGACCATCGGGGCTAAATGCCACATCAAAAACCGTCGCACCTTCGTTGTCTAGAGTGGTGATAACGCGACCGTCTCTGTGCCAAAGCTTCGTGGTATAGTCACCACTTGCAGTGGCCAAAGTTTCTCCATCAGGGCTAAAGGCAACACTCCAAACTGGGGCCGTATGCCCTTTTAAGGTTGCAACTAATGTGCCATCAAGTTTCCATAGCTTGGCAGTATTGTCTCCACCCGATGAGGCCAGAATCTCTCCATCGGGACTGAAAGCAACGCCCCAAAGTCCACCTTGCTGTTCATCGATTGTCTTGAGCAAAGTACCATCCCGATTCCAAAGTTTCACTGTGCTGTCCTCACCGCCCACAGTAGCTAGAGTCTGTCCATCGGGATTAAATGCGACTTTCCTCACCGGACTTTGATGGCCTTGCAGGGTCGTGATCAGGGTTTTATCCTGCCTCCATAACTTGACGGTCGTATCTTCACTGGCAGTTGCTAGCGTCTTCCTATCAGAACTGAATGCCACATCAAAAACCGAGCCGCTATGACCATGAATGGGAACAGCCAATGGATGGTTGATCCGCCAAAGCATGACTTTATTATCGATGCCAGACGTTGCTAGAGTCTGCCCGTCCGGGCTAAACCGAACATCCAAAATCTGAGCCTGATGACAGTTAAAGGTGGTGATCAGGGTACCGTCAAGCCGCCAGATTTTTACGGTCTTGTCACTACTGACGGTTGCAAGATTTTTCCCATCTGGGCTGAAGGCAACACTAAACGCTGAGAGTTGATGGGCTTGAAAATCGGTAATCTGGGTACCGTCCCGTCGCCACAGCCTGACCGTCCCGTCTGCATTTGCCGCCGCTAGGATTTGACCATCAGGGCTGATTGTTATTCTTAGAGCCTGACTGTCTTGATTATTGAAGGTGGTCACTAAGGTACCGTCTAGCTCCAAGAGTTTGATCGCATTGTCACCACTTCTAGTTGCTATGCTCTTACCGTCCGGTGCAAATGCCATATTAAAAACGACAGCACTGGTTTTGATGGTGTTGATCAAAGTGCCGTCACTTCGCCACAGCTTAATGGTGTTATCCCCACTGTTTGTGGCTAGAGTCTGCCCATCAGAATTAAAGTGAACATTCCAAACTGAACCCTGATGTCCTTTTAGGGTGGTGATCAGAGTACCGTCCCGCCGCCAGAGTTTGGCCGTTTTGTCTTCGCTAGCGGTGGCAAGCATCTGGCCGTCAGGGCTAAAGGCAACGAACGATACGGCGGCCTCATGATCTGTCAGCGTCTTGAGCAGAGCGCCATCTCGGTTCCAGAGTTTGACGGTACTATCGACACTGGCGGTCGCAAGCATCTCACCCTCGGGGCTAAAGGCAACGGTACGAATTTTGGCTCGATGTCCCGATAAGGTGTTGTAGTGAGAAAGGTTTAAAACCACCTGACTCAGAGTCGATTGTAAATTCCGAGTCAGGTCCGTATCCCTGTTTCCCAAAGACTGTAGCCTTCGAGTGGCTTTAATTGCGCTGATCAGAGCGTCCAGATTTTGGTCTGATTCTAAGAGTGCCTCAGCCTTGGCCGCAGTCGCTTCAACTTCTCGGAGGGCCAGGGCTTGATTCTGTTGCCAAAGTACCAGACTAAAAAGTACGACGCCCACCAATGCAGCACTGACAACTCCCAGTAGGGTCTTTTGCAGTCGGGTGTTTTTTCGTTCTTCAGTCAGTCGGGCTTCTGTTTCTCTGACCCGCTCCAGCTCTAAGGTCCGCTGCATCTCATCCCGTTCAAGGGCTTCGCTACTGGCTAAGAACTGATAATCCTGATCGCTTAAGCTTTTTCCCCTTGCCCAGGCTTTGGCATCCTCAAGCGCCTGTCCCCGCAAGAGTCGTGATTGATCTCGACGGTCGGAACCGATCCAGGCATCAAAGGCTTCGGAATAGGGGCGTAGTGCCTCTAAGCGTTCCTTGATCCAGTCTCGATTGAAAACCGCTGCATAAATTGGGTTTTTGACCCTCAGAACCCCTTGCTGGGAAACCACTAATCCCGATAACAGCAGCTCCGTTTGCTCAGGGCTGTGATCAACAGGAGGAGGGCTATCTGATGTCTTCTCTGCATACTCTGCGTCCCACACACGCTGATAGGTTGCCAGGAGTCTTCCGGTTCGTTCTCGGTTGCATTCGATGCGATCTCGAATGGTTCTTAAATGCTCTGGATCATCTTGCGTTTGCCAATCCTCGATCAGTTGCGATTGCACCACCTCATCCACCCAAATCGCTTCATCCTCAGGGGTGAGACGATAAGTGTCCGGCCGTGCCGTTTGTACGAGCCGACAGAGTTTTTGAGTCAAAAAAGGCTGTCCCCGCGTCCAGCTCAGGATGGTGTTGAGGACCGCTTGGGGATAGTTGATGTGATCCCCGAACCCCTGAGCCAAAGACTGGGACTCCTCTGGCTGCAAACCTTTCAATTGAATCGCTTTACCGATATTGAAGGGGGTTCGAGTCCGGTCTCGAATCAACTCGGAAGGCGTTGCCACCCCAAATAAAGCAAAGGTGAGTCGACTATACTCCGGCTGGTGGGCGCGCTGGTTGTAGCAGAAACGAATCAGGGCAAAAAAGTCATCCACAGAGAAATCGAGGGTGAGAATGCTGTCAATTTCGTCAATGAAGATATAGAGATTTTTACGGGGGTGGTGGCGCAAAAGAAGATCAACAAATCGGCTCAGTCGCTGGAGTATCGAGAGCGTTTCATGGTCATGCCACCAATCCTGCAACTTAACAGGCAGCTCAAACCCGTCCCACAGCTCGGTTAAGACACCTTTGTACCATTGCTGAGGCGAGATATTTTCGCTGCCGATGCGGGTCATATCGACGGTGACGCAGCGGCTTCCTTCCGTTTGGAGCAGATGAGTCATTCTCACCAACAGAGACGATTTACCCATTTGCCGTGAATTGAGTACATAACAGAACTCACCTGATTTCATAGCTTCATAGAGTTCTGTATCCGCTGGACGGACGATATAGCAGGGTGCATCGTAGGTTAGACATCCCCCAACCTGATACCGATAGGTGTTCATGGGAGTTGTGAACGAAAGTACAAACGATACAGGGTGCAGCTCGGGACCACCTGATTGCCCTGCAGCTTTACCAGCCCCATACTTTCCAACTTATAGGCAAAACTGGGTGCTAGGGTGACACTCTGTTCAGTGGTTACAACCTGCTTAAGTGCATCCATGAGGTCTGGCAAGTCTTGCAAAATCGCGAGGTAGTAGCGCAAGTGGTCACTATAAATGCCGGATAGAGTCGGCGCAGTCTCCAGAAGGTCGGCAAGATCGACCGTTCCTCGCTTGAGACTGTAAAAGGCGAGCTGCGTCAGGTAAGGATGTCCGCCCGTCAATTCTTGCAAAGGGATTAACCGTTTAGCCCCATTATCACCTTTGGCCCAGTCCAGTCCATACCCCAGCGCTAAACGTTGACTCTGCTCCAGATCGAAGGAGGGTAGTTTGAGCGGAACACCCACATTGAAAGGGGATTGAACCGTGTTAAGCGGAATATAGACCTCTGTTGAGTACACCAAGACCAACCGGAGTTTCTGCATCAGCTCAACTCGCTTAGCCTCTTCATGCCAAGACCTCAGTAGGGGGAGGAAGCACCGAGAAACCAAGCCATGTTCAAACAGGCGATCGACTTCATTGAGCACCAACACGATAGGTGGGACCCGCTGTGCCAGAACATACTGTTTCAGATATCGAGAGCAGCTCATGCTGCTGCCAATTTCATCATCCCAATACTCATCGAGCTTGGGGTCTAGCTCTAGCTGAAGGCTGATGTTGGCACAGAACCATCGCAAAAATTGATCTGGATTCTCTAAGGTTCCATTGCTCAGATGCTGGCAATCCAAGCTCACCGAGCGATAGCCCTGCTCCTCTGCGTGAGTAAGCATTCGAATCAGGAGCGAGCTTTTTCCCATCATTCTGGGGGCCTTGATGCGGACTAAACTCCCCGGTGCAGACATCTCTTGACAAGCCAGGGTCTCAACCGGAGGGCGCGGAATATATAAAGATGATTCCAGGGACATTGGCCCACCAGGAAACTTGAAAGTAGAATCAGATGAACTGGCAGTTAGAGCTTGGGGTTCGGTCCCTTCAAGCTCTTCAAGCAACTGATTTTGCTGCTGCGTAATTGACCTTGCTTCAAGGACGGCCCGCACATTGAGTTTGGTAATGGGCTCCCCGAAAATCTCAGAGAGCAACTGCCATAGTTCAGCAGCGACTTTCTTCAGATAGGCTGCTTCATAGTGCAGCTCTTCCGCCATATGTGTGTAGGTTTGCCCCTCCCAGGACTTCTGTAGGATCAGTTCATTGACGAAAGAGAGCCGTGGCACTCTAGCCTGAACAATCTGTAATACCTCGTCAACGGTCATAAGGTGCAGTCTAACCGTGTGAGTTGCTTCACAATTGTCCACGCAGATCAGACACCGATGCAAACGACGTTATGCAAGCGAATTGATCGGTAACGCTACCCAAAATAGTAACGTTACTATTTTGGGCCTCAATCAGGGGGCAACTTACACAACCAAAAAGTGTAGCTAGTTGATGTACCTATCGCTTTTGAGTCGTCGTGGCAGGTTCTCACTAACCCCAATCAAGCGGTAGGCTGAGGCTGGCCAATAGCGGATCACAGGATGTACTTTAGAAAAATTCGCTGCAGCAGAGTGTTGCGATCGCACTTCTTACAATGGCTATTTGCCAGCCTGCTGGCCTTGGCGGTGAGTCATACCTATACACCAGCGGCCCATGCCCAGTTTCCCAACTTATCGGAACTCAACAGTAGCTCAAGCCCACAGCCCAGTATCGACTATATCCAGAGAGGCAACATTCATATTGCTAATGTGCGACTAGATGGAGTGCCTCTATTCAAAGTTGCAACACCAGCCGCCAATGGCACTGACGCTCAAAACAACGTGCTCCCGATTGAGTGGCGCGTCAATGAGATTGAAACGAATCTCGCAGAAATTGTGAATGGCGGCTTTGATCCGAAAGCTCTTCAAGTCAAGGCTCAATCCCTAAATAACCAAACTGTACTCGTTGCTGAAGCAGGCCAGGATTGGAAGCTCCCGTTGATGACCATCACAGAGCTTGATCGCCAGGTTGATAGCACCTCAAACGCCCTCTCAGATATCGCTGAGGCGAGGGCAGAGAAAATCAAAGCCGCTCTGGTGAATGCCCACGAAGAACGACAGCCAGAAGGAGTGCGGCAGGCTTTTCTATATCTGTCTATTGTCGTTCTCATCGTACTGTTCACGAGTCTGCTCCTATGGCAGCTTCAACGGTTGCTCCGGCGACAGTGGCATATCCTTCGGGCCGAATCTGAAAAGACGGTCCCTGAGTTGACAGATGCAGACACCGCCTCTGAGTGGACGACGACAGCTCAAGCAGAAAGGGCAAGATTTTCCATACTCTCTTTCACGAAGCAGCGAAACATCAATTCAACGCTGCGATCGCTGCTCTGGTGGGGGCAAATTTCCCTGTGGTTGGCGGGTGCCATCGTTGCGCTAGTTCTCTTCCCCCAAACCCGTGGTGCAGGTATTTGGCTCTTCGGTGTCCCAGTGAGCTTCATTGCCATTCTGTTGGCGCTCAGTATGGCGAAGAAAGTCATCGATTTTCTGATAGTCTACGGGCTAAAGCGATGGGCTGGACAAGACGCTCTCCGCAATACATCAGACCAGCGAGTGGCGTTAAGGATCCCCACCATTGCCAATGTTCTGCAGGAAGTGACGCTCTATGCTGTCATTAGTGTCGGAATTCTGCTCTTTCTTGATGCGATTCGAGCGCCATTAGCATTGGTCATCACTGGGTTAGGGTTAGTGGGCTTTAGCGCTCAAAACTTGATCAAAGATTGGATTGCGGGATTCCTAATACTTTGGGAAGACCAGTACACCCAGGGCGATGTAGTCAAAATTGGCGATCGCTCTGGCATTGTCGAGTACCTAAATCTTCGGATTACCCAGTTGCGAACCCTTGAGGGCAAGTTAGTAACTATTGCCAATGGTAGTTTTACGACTGCCGTCAACTTCACCCATCAGTGGTCCCAGGTTGATTTGAGCATAGATGTTGCCTACTCCACCGATCTTGATCAGGCCATAACCGTGATTGAAGACGTAGCGGTGCAAATGCGGCAAGATCCGAACTGGAAAGAGTTTATCCGAGAGCCTCCGACCATTTTAGGGGTGGATGCCTTTGCCGATAACAGCATCAAGATTCGGCTATTGATTAAGACTCAGCCCATGAAGCAGTGGGATGTGGGCCGAGAATACCGGCGACGCCTCAAGCAAGCCTTTGATTCTGAGAATATTACAATTCCATTCCCCCAACGTTCAATTTGGATTGAAGGTGCTTCATTCGATATTAATTGAGGTGATATTGAAGGGACATGCAAGCTATGAGTAGTGAAGATATTGAAAAGCAGGGCTACAAAAGCAACAAAGCCCTGCTTACTTAACTGATTGGAGAATATTGACTCAAGGCGTTCTCAGGGTTTCAGCTTCAGGAGTCTGCCTCACTGGCTGCTTCAAACGCTCCCATAAGAGATTGGGATGTATTGCTAATACAGGAGTCAACGACTTGATCGGTTGCTTTTCCCAGGCCTAAAGTATCAACAGTCGCATTCCCTGTTTTCCCTAAGATAAAGCCATGCATCAAAATAATGAGATCTTCACGTTCCTCTCCACTTGCTCGCAGCAGATCTGCACAAGTCAAAGAGGTCAAGTCTACAATGACTTCATCATCAGATTCTTGTGATTGCGCCCAAGCAGGTGTAGCAAAACTGCCGATAGAAAATGCCCCTAATGCCAGCAATAAACCTAATACTTTCATGCCCGTTCCTTTTTTGAGTCCTACTTTGACAATCGAAAAAATAGCGAATCTCATCATTGAGATAATAGTAATCAAAACCGCCCTTCGAGCATACATTCATCATATTTCTCATCGAAAAGGCGCTCTCTTTTTCTACGGGCATTTTCTCCCTGTCCGATGGCTCCAAGGATTGCACCTTGCCTAGCTCCTTTCCGAGCGCCTTTTTTGCCACCAAGTATTCCGCCAATAATTCGGCCTTTAATTGATCCACCAATAACGTCCCCAATATTGCCTTTCGAGCGTACTCGAGCGTATTCACGGGCTTTACGAGTACAGCGCCCCTCAAGTTTAGTTTTTTTTGCAAGAGCTAAATCGACCGCGAAGGGGGAAAATCCAGTGATCATAAGTGTGCTCAAGGCGAGGCTAATCCTCAATTTTTTTTGCATTTGCAATTGTGCCTTACAAAACGCTGAGTCAACATACGGTATACGGTAGCTAAAAGGTAAATGCAAAGATCATGACATTCCTGTTACATAGTAGAGAAAGGTAACTTTCTGCGCTTCTTTCAATCGCAGAACTATGATAAATGTGGTCATCCTCTGAAATTATTCTGAGATGCTTAGTTGTGCTGTATGAATAGGCTGAGAATCCACCTAAGAGTCTGCTGGTAGAGGTAATATACACATGGCATTTTAGGACGTTGTTTCAACGCAACCACATGGGAATAAGTTCAGTGATACAGAATAGTCCTTTTGTAAGACTGGTACCTCTATCGCTGCTTCCCGCGATGATGATTCTGGAACCAACAATATCTCTGGCTGCACAGCCCGCACCAAAGCAGCCATCACTGTCCCAAACATGGCAGCCTCGGCAAGGAACATGGCAGCCTGTCCCCTCCCAACGAAAAGACTTCGGCAAAATCAAGGTGGTCTGGCTGCAGGGTAGTCCTTATCAGATGGGGTTTCAGCATGGCCAGCTCCTCAAAAAAGAGATTGCGACGTTAGGATCAGAAGTTCTAGACGCGCTCAGGTTCGCAGGGCGGGGATTTGGCCTCAAGCGTTTAGCCATACGACGCTCATTCCCTGATGTTGTACAAGAGTGCGAAGGTCTGACGGACGCCACCAAAGACATCGGTATGACGATGGATGCCTGTATGGTATTGGCGTTAGGGGATGTCTATCAGGAGTACTTCACAACGCTATTACCGAGTGTGTTGTTTCACGATGGATGTTCTCATTTCGTCGCCTCTGGTAAGGCAACTGCAGATGGGGGCTTCTACAATGGCTGGACGCTCGACAACAATAAATCACCGATTAAGTACTGGACTGACAATCCCACTATCTTGGTTCGACAGCCCAACGACGGCATTCCCCATGTTTTCATTTCGATACCGGGGGTCGTCTGGCCCAATGCCGGGTTCAATGCTGAGGGGATTGTGGTCTCGAACAATACGTCTCACCCAAAAAAATTTGAGGATGTTTCCCTCAGGGGCAGAAGTGTTGTGCAGCTCATGGGCCAAATTGCCAAACACGCAAAGACCTTTGATCAAGCCCACAACATATTGAAGTCTAGCGATCGCATGAGATCCTTTCTGGTGATGGTCGCCGATGGCAAATCAGAGCGGGCAAGCGTGTTTGAATTGCTGGGCAAAGAAATGGGTGTGCGGGAGCTGAGTCCTGATGGCGTTCTGTACATGACCAACCATTTTGTCTCGTCTGAAATGGAAGGGCGAGACCTAGTAGAGGGCGAATCCAGCTTCAATCGCTTTAGAAATTTTCAACAGGTGTTGGAACCTGACGGTTCACGATCACGCTATAGCAACATTTCACCCCAAACAATGGTGGATATATTACGGGATCGAACCCATCCTGAAACGGGTGAAGTGAGTCCTCTCAGTCTGTTTGATGATAATGCCAGCATCGGCGGCAATGGCTCCATGAGGCAGGCTGTTTTTGACTCGAAGCGATTACTATTTTGGGTCGCTAATGGTGATGTGCCCATCCCACAGAATGAGTTCACCTGCTTTTCTCTGGGGGATCTATTAGGACTCCCGAACGCTCAGTTATGCCCTACTCCAGCTATCAAGTAACTGCTTATCTGTCCCCGAGAGTCAACCGATGTCCTATCTTCGCTCTTTCTCTAGCCCCTGTCCGTTTTCATTGAAGCGGGCTGGCCAAGGTGTCTTAGTCAGTCTTGCCAGTCTTTTATGCTGGAGCACAAGTGCAAGAGCTGCAGAGACCGTTATTCTTCAATATGGGGGGCTTCAGGGAACAATCCCTGTGGCTGACTTAGAAACCCTATCCAGTAGTGGACAAACGACTCCAGCCCTGCAAGCCTTCTTAGATCAAACACCGATCAAAAGCGAGTCAATGTCAGTACTGTTGGCTGCCTCCATCCCTGACACCGGCATTCCTCTTGGCGACAGAGATATTCAGTACCTGCTGTATGAGCTGAATAAACTGGTAGGGGATCCGTTAGGACGGGAGAACCTCCGCCCTCTGGGACTAGCCCTCCGCTCTGCCTATCTAGATTCCAACATGTCTTTTCTAGAGTTGGTCAAGCGCTATCCTAAATCGACGGTCAAACTCAACGTCAACCAACTCAACGGTGTTTATGAAGACGTAGACTTGTTTGTTCAGCGGATTTCACCGCTGCTGAACTATTTCGGAGAATTGCTGCCAGATTTAGTCTGCGATTGCCAGCTCAAAACGGACGTTGCTCAAGGTGTGTCCTTTCCACTCTCTAAGACCAAGGCAGAAGAGCTGAAATCCCCTAGTTCTGAGGTTTCTCTGTCTTCAACTCCACAGACTCTGCTTGCCGCTTCAACGAAGAGGACTCAAGATGTAGCGCCCTTATCTGTCGAGCCGGAGCAACGCATCCATCAATCGGATTGTTCTCCAAAAGCTAGTTTTAGAGGATACGAAGACAGTACAAACAGGCTTCAAGCCCAAAATTCAAGACCATCTAGCCAGCTTTATTCACGAGTGGTCACTCTTTCTCAGGAGGTAAAAACGCCTCGACGCTCAAATTATGTCGCTCCTCGGGTCTCCCAAAAAGTGGTCATCTCGTTAGGCCCCTTTGGTCGGTCTTTCTCCATTGAGGATTTAACAACCTTTGCTCAGACAGGCAAGTATCCTCAGAGCTGGAACTTCTTTTTCAAAGTGGCAAAAACCACGCCTGAGGGATTTCGTAAGATTCTGACAACGGAATTTGACGTGAAGCTGAGCGAAATCGATAGAGATTTCAACAATCTTTTGGGTGAATACGTTCTGTTCCGCCTTGGAGACATCATTAGAACGCCCTCTCGTAAGGCGAACGTTCAAGCGCTGCGTTCCATGATGGTCCTGTCTGCAGTAGACGGCAAAGTCACGCCCCTAGAGCTTTTGCAAACCTATCCGGCTCCTGAACTTGATATCGATGCCGCAAGGTTGTTGAGATTCACCCGCAGGCTGGAGACGAAAGGGGCGGTGAAATCTATCTCAGGGAACGTTGAAGATATTTTAGTGGCGGCGCAGAGTGCGATCGCAAAAGATGTCTGTGACTGCGTAGATCCTGATACTGAAGGAACTCAACAACAGTAGGTTATTGCGACTACTAACTATCTCTAGACTTTGCTAGGTAGCCCCCCACCAAAATGGCAATAAACACCGTAGAGTACATCTGACCTGTAATCGCTTCCAGATTTGTGAGCACTAAGGCAATGTCGCTTTTCGGAACAATATCCCCATAACCAAGGGTTGTGAGGGTTGTGAAACTGAAGTGTAAAGCCTTCAAGAATGCCCCGTCTGTCAGCAGTGACTCAGAAAAGGCTGTGTGATCTAGTGTCTCAACGATGCCATACACCAAAGCCCACACAAAGCCAATCAGCAGATAGATACTGATGCCACCCCGAACCGTATCTGTCGTTACTTCGTTAGCGGTAAAGATATCTTTCCCAATCCAGTATGCTGCTCCCCCCAGATAAAGGGCAAAGATCGCCTGAGGGAAAAGGGCAACTGCAGTGCTAGATGGACTGGCCCAACCCATACTCGTGCTGACTTGAAGACAAAAGGCGGTTAATGCGATCGCAGTATAGACGTATAAAAACAGTCTAGGTAATGTAAAGCTTCTGATAGTCAGAATAATGGTGTACAAGAGCATAAACGCAGAGATAATACTGCCGATACTTGCTTTCAGGAATGGGGAGATCAGAAAAGTTACGATTAGAACAAGCAGTAACTGGCGGTACTTCTGAGCTGGATGTGGATGTCTCATTTTCATATGAGGCGTTTTTTCTCCCTCTTGCATTAAGTAGTAACCCGCTATCGTTTACTAGCAAGATATACTCTTCACATCCTCTGACGACACCACTGAGGCATTTAAGGATGAAAGTGTTACTAAGATGAAACTGACTTTTCAGAGACATTTATCTCCTTTTTTGCTGGGGACGGTTCTATCGATGCCGTTCTTCAGTACAGCTTGTCGTCCCACGCCTAATGCAGATGCGGCTGCCCAAGGCCCACCCTTTATCCCGGTTCAGATAGAAACACTCAAAGAGGGTGCTGTTCGAGAAAGTTCTGATTTTGTTGGCACTCTAGAAGCCGTTCAGATTGCTGAGATTCGCCCAAAAGCTGCAGGACGGATTGGCAGAATCTTGGTGCAGCCCGGTCAGACCGTTAAAGCAGGGCAAGCGATTATGGTTCTGCAGCCGGATCAGACGCTACCAGAATCTCAAGGGGCCATCGTGGGAGTGGATGTAGCGAAGGGCGATCGCGAAACCGCTGTGAAGCAACTGGATATTGCGAAAGCCAAGCGAGATAGTGCCAAGGCCAAGCTAGAGAGTGCCAAAGCGAAGCGGGACACTGCCAAATCCAAGCAAACCGTGACTGCAGATTATGTGCCTCGAATCCAGAAGCTGGTAAAGGAAGGCGCATTAGAACAATTACGCTTAGATGAACTCCTGCAGGATGAGATCGTGGCAAAAAGTGATGTTGTTACTGCAGAGAATGACATCATTACCGCGGCGAATGACATCATTACAGCAGAAGAAGAAGTCGCTGCAGCGGAGCTGGCAATCAAGCAGAAAGATAGTGGTATCCTCCAGGCTAGATCGAAGGCAAATGCGGCTTTGGTCGGTGTGCGGGATCGGGTGATCACGACGCCCATTCCAGGTATTGTGGACAACCTGCCCGTCAAGCTTGGGGGATTTGTCAGCACAGGGCAGGACACTGTTGCGACCGTGGCCCAAATTAACGCTCTATTTCTGAACATCCAAGTCCCTGCCTATCGTTCGGGTGAACTCACCCGAGGCTTGAGGGTGAACTTGGTCGATCCCACTAGTAATGAGAAGCTGACGGACGGCAATTTAACGTTTGTTTCACCAACGGTCAGTGCTGAGGGCCAAACTATTTTAGCTAAGGCCCGATTCCCGAATGTTGGCGGTAAGTTGAGACATGGGCAAAACGTGCAGGCCCGTATCATCTGGCAGACCTATGCCGGTATCCTGGTACCCTCAACGGCAATTACGCGATCTGGGAACAAGAACTTTATCTATGTGGCCGAAGAACAAGACGGTCAGCAGATCGTGAAACTGAAGCCAGTAGAGCTGGGTGAGCTTCAGGGCGATCGCTATCAGGTCACCTCTGGAGTGAGATCAGGGGACAGAATCGCCATCTCCAACATTCTTAAGCTCCGTGATGGGGCACCCGTCTCACCTGAATCCTAAAGCCAGACAATTACCAGTTTCAAGACTGAACCAACTGTCCTATGGGTCTATTCTCCGTCGCCGGCACCTTCATCAAACGTCCGGTTCTGACCACCGTTTGTACCATCATTATTCTGCTGATTGGTGGTGTCTGTATTCCGCTGCTACCCGTCAATTATTTACCTGATATTTCGCCTGTTCAGATGCAAGTGACAAGTTATTACACCGGGGCAGATGCGATCACCGTTGAAAACACGGTGACCACGGTATTAGAGCGGGAAATTAACGGTGTTCCGGGCATGGACTACCTCTCGTCAGAGAGCTATGCCGGAAACAGTAAAATTTCAGTTTACTTTCCCCCCGGCACTGACAAAAATGTCAGTCAAGTCAACGTCCAGAACCGAGTGGCTCAAGCGCTGCCCAAGTTGCCAGGTCCAGTCCAGCAGGCCGGTGTGACAACTAAGGCGGCATCCAGCAGCATTTTAATGATTTCTGGCATCTATGCTGAAAACGGCGAATATGACGACATCTTTATCAGTAACTACGTTGACTTAAACGTGACGGATGTCCTGAAGCGGATCGATGGCGTTGGCGACATCACCGTCTTTGGAAATAAACAAAACGCCATGCGTTTGTGGCTCGATCCCCAGGCATTAACAGCCCGGAATCTGACAGCTTTAGATGTGGTGAAGGCACTCCAATCCCAAAGTATCGTGGTGGCGGCTGGCTCCATCGGTCAAGAACCTGTACCCGAGGGCCAACAATTCGAGTTGCCCATCCGTATTCAGGGCCGATTTAAAGAGGTGTCTGAATTTGAGAACTTGGTGGTCAACACTCTAGAAAATGGGACGCTAGTTCGCCTGCGGGATGTGGGCCGTGCTGAAATTGGCGGCGAGAACTATGTGATCAACGCCCAGGTCAATGGACAGCAAGGGCTTGGGATTGCAGTCTCCCAGGCTCCGGGCAGTAATGCCCTGGATGTGGGGACCAATGTTAAAGCAGCCCTCGACAAGCTAAGTGAGAATTTCCCCCCTGGTTTACAGGCTTCTCTCGTCTACGACACCACTGAATTCATTCAAGTGTCTATTCAAGAAGTCTTTATCACCCTATTACAAGCCATTGGCTTAGTCATTTTGGTGATCTTTATCTTTTTGCAAGACTGGCGCACCACTGTGATTCCTGCTGTTGCGATTCCGGTTGCACTGGTTGGGGCATTGGGGTTTGCCTTTGCTTTTGGCTTCTCATTGAACAGCTTGACCCTCTTTGGCTTGATTTTAGCCACGGGTCTAGTGGTGGATGATGCGATCGTGATTGTGGAGGCCGTCACCACCAAAATTGAAGAGGGCTTGCCACCGAAAGAGGCTTCCATCGTTGTCATGGAAGAGCTGTCAGGAGCCGTCGTTTCCACCTCTCTGGTGCTGATGGCCGTGTTTATCCCAGTGGCCTTTTTCCCCGGTACGACGGGACAGCTCTATCAACAATTTGCCTTAATTATCGCTTTCTCAGTCGTCGTTTCCACCTTCAATGCCCTCAGCTTTAGCCCCAGTATGGCGGGCATTCTGCTGCGTCCTCAAGATCCAAATCGCAATACCGATGACCGTAAAAAGGGACCACTGGGAATCGTATTTAATCCCTTCAATACCTTTCTTGCCGTAACTTTAGCAGCCTACAAACGGGCAGTGGCCCTGCTGATTCGGCTTCGCTATGCTGTGATTGGTTTGTTTGTCCTGGGTCTTTTTGCAACCTATATGGTTTTTACGGCGGTCCCCGGTGGCTTTGTACCCAACGAAGATCAGGGCATTCTGCTCGGAATTGTGCAAGGCCCTGATGGGGTTTCTCTTTCCTATACCGATGAGGTCATCGACTTTTTAGGCAAGACGATGCAAAACACCCCTGAGGTGGAAGGCTATTTCGCCGCCAGTGGAGCAGCTCTAGAAGGTGCAGGTTCCAACCGGGGCATGTTCTTTGCCAAGCTCAAACCCTGGAGCGAACGATCCGGTCTTGGTCAAGATGTAGACAGCCTGCTACAGAAAATTAACGGGCAATTCTTTGGGAATCAGAAGGCCATTCTGGCGGGCTTTAACCCTCCACCTATTCCCGGATTTAGTTCCACAGGTGGCATTGAGCTACAGCTCCAAGACCAAACGGGCGGTAAATTTTCCATTGATGATTTTTTGGGCAATGCCCGAGAAATATTAGCTGTAGCGAATGAAAAACCTGCAGTGGGGTCAGCCAGTACTCAATTCACAGCAGGTTCACCACAGCTTGAAGTCAATATCGACCGGAATCAACTTGAAGCCCTCAACGTTGATTTTCAGTCGGCGCTGCAGACGCTGGGCGCAATGGTCGGATCTCAGTATATTAACGATTTCACGCTGGGAACCCGCAGCTATAAGGTGTTTCTTCAGGCGACCGGCGATTACCGCAACTCCCCTGACGATCTAAAAAGTCTCTATGTCCGCTCCCGCGATGGGCAGATGATTTCCCTGGACAGCCTTGCCACCATTGCCCCGGTGACTGGACCATCAGTGATCTACCACTACAACGGCTACCGTTCGATTAAGCTGCAGGGGCAGCAGGCGGAGGGCTTTTCCAGTAGTCAGGCGATCGCAGCAATGGACGAAGCCGTTAAAGAAGCCTCCTTGCCTGGTTTAGCGGGTGACTGGACGGGGCTTGCGAAGGAAGAAATTGCAGCGGGCAGTTTGGGGGCTTTAGTCTTCGCCTTTGGCATCATCATGGTGTTCCTTACCCTGTCAGCCCAGTATGAAAGCTATATCGACCCGATCATCATTCTGCTAACGGTACCGCTGGCATTGCTAGGAGCACTCGGGTTCATCGCCCTTCGTGGCATGAATAACGACGTGTACGTACAGGTGGCGCTGGTGATGCTAATTGGCCTCTCCAGTAAGAACGCCATTCTCATTGTTGAATTTGCGAATCAGGCCCGAGAAACGGGACTTTCCATTGTTCAATCCGCACAGAAAGCTGCTGAGGAACGGTTCCGTCCGATTCTAATGACGGCTGTTTCTTCTCTGGTGGGCTTTTTCCCATTAGTGATTGCAACAGGTGCAGGGTCTGCCTCGCGTCAAGTGATTGGAACGGCTCTCTTTGGTGGTTTGCTGGTCTCAACGGTACTTAGCTTTCTGATCGTCCCAGTTCTGTATGTGGTGATCAAAGGTTTAGAGACGGCTTTCTTGGGCAATAACAAAAAGCCACCGCAAGATCCCGACAGCAGTATGGGCGGCTCTAGCGAGCTGATGGTTGCCGGAAGTGGAGCAACCTCTCAGCCCGGAACGTCGTCACCTAAAAGGTTTCAAGAGGGTGAGAACTCAGTCTAGGATGAGAAGCGATGAACCAACGTAAAATCTGGTTTGCAGGACTCGTGACTGCTGTGATTGGGGTGGGCATTGGTGTAGTTCTGGCAAAAATTGTGGATTCCCCTTACACCAGTCAAGCGTATCAAGATCGAAGAATAGAAAGAATCTATATGGTGATCGGGGGTGTTGGTGGATTAATTGTGGGAACAACTCAGGAAGCCCTACGGCAACTTCAGGAACAGCGAGATCGAGACGAGGATAGGCAACCTTAATCATTGATTTCCAAGAAATTTTGAATATGCCACCTTCCAAAATCTTGGAACTTGTATCCAGCAACCTCAACTTCTCGAAAAAGTGGCCAGATCACATCTCGAATGAACTGACATGACTAGCTTTGAAGGCAACGTGGTACTTTTTTACACGAATCGTTGCCATACCCCTATTTCATCTGGTCACTCACCCTGTTGCCACTGTCGATACTCCGGGAGCCTTCCTCAATGGTCTGAGAATGGTGGCCCTCGACGGTACCTATCTCGACTTACCTGATAGTGCCAACAATGCCCGAGTCTTTGGCTACCCTGGCTCTCGACCCGGCACCCGTGCCGCATTTCCGAAATTACGACTGGTATTGCTGGTGGAGTTGGGCACTCACCTAATTTTTGATGCACTGATGAGTCCCTACCGTTTAGGAGAAAGAAGCAAAGCTAAGCGGTTACTGCGTTCTGTTGACTCAAGCATGGTTGTTCTTTGGGATGGCGGCTTGCACTCCTATGAGCAGGTTCATGCAACATTGGCTCAAAGATCTCACTTTCTTGGTCGGCTTCCCTGTCACGTCAAGTTAGTGGAGGAAAAAGCGTTACCAGATGGTTCATTTCTAAGTCATCTCAATCCCCCTGCCCACTTGAAGAAGAAGGGCTATCAAACTATTGCAGTCAGAGTTGTCCCCTACTGTGCCAAGCCTATTGATGGACGCAAACAGTCAAAGAATTATCGGTTGATTACCGATCTCTTTGAGTACCGTTCATTCCCTGCAGCCCTATTGGCTAGGAGCTTTCATGTGCGGTGGGAAGAAGAGTTCACCATTGACGAATTTAAGACTCATCTGGTGGATCGTAAGGTTGAAGTGCGCTCTGAGAATCCCCGAGAGGTCATTCAAGAAGTGTACGGACTACTGATCGGGCATTGGGCGGTGCGTCATCTAATGGCTCAGGCTGCGGCTGAAGAGGGCATCGCGCCTCTAAAGTTAGGCTTCACTGCCAGTGTGCGGATCGTCCGCAGAGCTATTCGTCAGTTTCAAACACTCTTCATCTGGCAACTTGAGGACGGATTTCGGTGGTTGTTGTCAGAGTTAATAGATGAGTTGCTTCCGGAAAGAGTCAAGCGATATTGCCCTCGGGTGGTGAAAAAGCAACGCTCCAAATATCCCTCGAAGAAGATGCAACCGAAACCCTCATCAACAATAGAAGTACCCTCTCCAATCCCTTTAGTGGCTATGGCTGCAGCCTAAGTTAACAGTATTCCCTTGTGTCCGATCTCTGAGTATTGCTCCCCGTGATCTCTACGGCAGAAGTAAATAGACTGACCCACTTGGTTGTTCTTCAAGTTGAAGCGAACGGGCCGTGGAAATCGTGAGTCAGGATTATTGTCTGGTGATGAAGGTGTAGGGTCTTCGTGGAAAGTACGGTTTGTGGCAAACAGCATTGAATATTATTTCTCCAAAAAGGTTGTGTGTTTCTGACTGTGGTCATGACTGCCTATAGGCGTTCCTTGAGATAGAGAATGGTTTTCTCCAAAGCAGCTTTGTGCCCATGCTCGGTGAGGGTTGCGTGGCCTTTACCAGCAAATTCCTCGCCGTCGAAGCTATCGCCGAAGGTCTCCCGAATCTTTTGAAACTTAGCCATGGGGCAAATCCAATCCTGTTCGTAGCGGAAGCCAATGATGGAACCCTTGCCAAGCTGCTGGGCCGCTTCTACTGCGTCCCGCAAGTCATCATTACTCATGGCGAGATCTGCTTCCTTTAAAAAAGGCATTGAGGGCTGACAGCAGACGGATGCATTCACATTGGCGTGGGCCACCAAGGTCAAAGCAAAGTTGCCTGTGAGACACATGCCAATGACGCCCACATGTTCTTTAGACTCACGCTTTGCGATATGGGCCACCAAAGCACGTAGCCATGAAACAATGGGCTGCGTCTGCCCCGCTGCAAAGGCTTGAAACTCACGACTAATGCACAGATAGGCCGTATTCCAGATATAGTCGGTTCTTTCGGGTCTCCCAAAGAAGAGGGGCAGATAGACTCGAAACCCTGCTGTACTCAGTCGATCTGCCAGCAGGCGACATTTCTTTGTGAGTCCGGGTAGCTCATGCATCAATAAGACCGGCGGACCCTGATTCTGACTGTGATAGACCCAGTGCTCAATATCGTGGGCTTGAAAAAGCTCTGGGCCTGAGTAGTCCTCGATCTGTTTCGGTCTCGTTTGTCGCATGTCAATCTGCAATCCCCCGATGCGCTAATCTGCACTATTCCTTCTTCTGTCAGACCTCAGCAGAGCTTCTATGCGCTCTTTCATGATTCTTTACGGAACACAATTGGTTTTCATCGGTACGTGATGTTCTCAGCCTGAGAATGCTGAGAACGGAAGCTTGTAGGAGGTATTTCATGATGATCTTGAGCAAGCGGTTGGCTGGGTTGATCTGGGTAGGGCTATCGTCGAGCCATGCTGCTTGTTTCGTGGGGACTATTGCGATCTGACCGATGGCAAAGGATGAGATCGCTGTGTGTTCTGCGGTTTTGACAAGAGATGGCATGGGCAGCTTAAAGCAGGGGGCTTATTTTCAAGGGCCCCAGCATGAGCCATTTGGACCGCATTGCTGACTAGATTCCCCCATATCGCAGCCTGGGTCGTTTTCCCCTGTTCATACCCAGCTAATAGTTCCATTCATACCTTTTAGGAAGTTGTCAACACAGCCCCCAAGTCTCCCTTAAGATAGATCACATAGAGCTGGCAACTATCGGCATATCAGCATGAAGATCCTGCACGGCACCTGGATTCCAGACGCAGAAGCAGATTTTGTCCATCCTGGAGCCTTTTATCTATGGGTTGAAACAACAGACCCACCCATCCAAGCCCCTAAGCCGGACAATAGCCACCCGCTGCAATTACCTGTCGCTTCATTCGAGGACTTCCTTACAAAGGAGTTGGGCATCAAGCCCAGCTACAAAGCCTTAGAACAAGAAATTGTTCCGCGATATTTCTTGCTGCCTAGTATCGATAAGGCCCCCCTGCCATCCCTAGAATTATCTCGCTACCTCGAACAGGAGATTCCCGAGACTTTTGAGTGGCAAACCTGGACGGTCACCTGCTACACCGTTCTGGCTTACGACAAATCTGGGTCTTCAGTTAGCAACGTGATCAAGCTACTCAATGACTTGCATTTCATTGCCCTCCACAATCTCGCAGATATCCAATTGGGTGCCGACCTGCTGTTTTGGTATCACTACACCCAAGCCTTCAAGTCCGTCATCTTGAAGGATCAATACATTCCAGCCCTCAAATATCGACAAGTCGATAACGCCCAAAACCGCAAAGCGAGCAAAACCAAGCGAAAAAAAAGCACCAAAGCCGCTCCATCAGAACAAAACAACTTTGAACTCTATCCAGCCTGGGAAATTGTCAGCGAACAGTATGAAACTGCCATTCAACGGTATCTCGACCATATGCCCTTGGTTTGCGTTGCTGGCTTTGCTAACCCCCCAGACACACCACAGTTTTATGATCGCGAAACCCTACTCCGTCACTTTTCCGAACATTTACTCCAGGACATCGTTACCCAGACGCCCTCTGCAGCAAGCTTCGAGAAGAAAATTGCAGATACTCTCATTTATGACTGTATGTTTGCGAGAAACCAGCAGCACTACGGGCAGAACAGCAACGGGGAAATCTATGAGCAGTGGCGAGGATGGCGAGATCGCATCCAGCAGACCCAAACGTCAGTCCCCTTTAATCTCTGTTTTCAGCTCCAAGATCCCGCAAAGGCTGAGGATGCTTGGCAACTGCAGTTTCTCGTAGCTCCTAAACAAGACCCCTCTCTACAACTTTCACTGTTTGAGTATTGGCGGCTGAAGCCAGAGCGCCAAGAAGACCTCCTCAAGCAGTTTGGCGAGAACTTTGAGCAACATCTACTGCTCAATCTAGGCTATGCCGCTCGTATTTACCCCAAGCTGTGGCAGGGGTTAGAGACTGATCAACCCACCCATATTTCTCTTTCCATCGATGCGGCACTGGAGTTTCTACAAGAAGCAGCCTGGGTGCTTGAAGATGCCGGGTATAAAGTGATTGTCCCCGCCTGGTGGACACCTCAAGGTCGGCAAAGAGCAAAGGTCAAGCTACGGGCTAAGGGCAAATCAACCTCACAAGCCGAGGAAAAAGCCAACAGCTATTTCTCAATTGAGAAGCTGGTGCAATACAAGTATGAATTGGCGATAGGCGGCAAAAAGGTCTCTGAACAGGAATGGCTAGAACTGGTGCAAGCAAAATCCCCACTGGTCCAGTTCCGGGGGCAGTGGCTACATCTAGACCAGGACAAGATGCAGCAGATGCTGGACTTCTGGAAAACGCAGCAGGCCGAAAATCCTGATATGTCACTTCTAGACATCATGCGGTTAGTGGCAGATGGGGGTGAAGATCTCGAACTAGACTTTGACCGAGACCAAAGTCTGGCCGAAATGATGGGCAAGCTCAATGATAAAAGCCAACTGGATGCTATCTCAGACCCAGAGCAGCTCAACGGTACATTGCGAGACTATCAAAAGCGAGGAGTGTCCTGGCTCCACTACCTCGAACAGCTTGGTCTCAATGGCTGCTTGGCCGATGACATGGGGTTAGGCAAAACCGTCCAGGTCATTGCCCGACTTGTCCAAGAGCGGGAACTTGCAGCGCAAGAAGGTATCCTGATCCCCCCAACGTTACTGATTGCCCCTACGTCCGTGGTGGGAAACTGGCGACGGGAAATGCTGAAATTTGCCCCTCACCTCAATGCCATCGTTCATCATGGTGGCGAACGTGCCCAAGACAGCAAAGACTTTAAAGCAATGGCCCGCCAGAATGATTTAGTCATTACCTCCTTTACCCTGGCTCGCAAAGATAGCAAACTCCTGGCAGCAGTAACGTGGCAGCGAGTGGTTTTAGATGAAGCCCAAAATATTAAAAATCCCAAGGCCGCTCAAACCAAGGCTATTCTGAAGCTAAATGCCCAGCATCGCCTTGCTCTCACGGGGACACCTGTAGAAAATCGGCTCTTGGATCTATGGTCGATTTTTAACTTTCTCAATCCAGGGTATCTAGGGAAGCAGGCCCAGTTCCGGAAAAGCTTTGAAGTTCCGATTCAGAAACAGAATGATCGGGTTCAATCCGCCACGCTCAAGAAATTGGTGGAGCCGTTCATTCTACGGCGAATGAAGACAGACAAATCGATCATTAAGGATTTACCCGACAAGGTGGAGCAAAAGCTCTACTGCAACCTCACCAAAGAACAAGCCTCCCTCTATGAAGCCGTCGTTAAAGAAGTTGCGGGAGAACTTGATGAGTCAGAGGGCATCCAGCGTAAAGGCATGATCCTCTCAACGCTGATGAAGCTTAAGCAAATCTGCAATCACCCCCGTCAGTTTCTCCAGGATGAGAGTGACTTCATTCCCGAACGCTCCCATAAACTCAGTCGACTCACAGAGATGATCACGGAGGCCATTGACGAAGGGGAAAGCTTATTAGTGTTTACCCAGTTCACTGAGCTAGGGGATGCACTCGAAAAATATATTAGTAAGACTCAGCACTACAAGACCTATTACATTCACGGAGGCACCAACCGCAATAAGCGCGAAAAGATGATTGCCGAGTTTCAAGATCCGGAAACAGAGCCATCGGTGTTTATTCTTTCCCTCAAAGCAGGCGGGGTGGGTATCACCCTGACAAAGGCCAACCACGTCTTCCACTTTGACCGCTGGTGGAATCCCGCAGTCGAAGATCAAGCCACAGATCGCGCCTTCCGCATTGGTCAACAGAAGAATGTCTTTGTCCACAAGTTCGTGGCCATTGGCACGTTGGAAGAACGCATCGACGAGATGATTGAAGATAAGAAAAGGTTGGCAGGGTCTATTGTGGGATCCGATGAGTCTTGGTTGACAGAACTAGATAATGAGGCCTTTAAGAAATTGATTGCCCTCAACAAAACCGCCATTTTGGAGTAATCGTCATGGCTCAATTTAGTCGAACTTGGTGGGGCCAGCGATTCATCGCAGCTCTAGAGCGGTTAGTGGATCCTGGTCGCCTGAGTCGCGGTCGCTCCTATGCACGGGGTGGAAAGGTCAAAAGTTTCAAGATTAAGAATGGCCTTGTCACTGCCGAAGTTCGAGGGTCCGTCAATCCTTATTTTGGCGTCTATAATGAACCGCTTTATATCACTACCATTGAATTTCAGCCGATTAGCAAAGCAAACTGGGCTGCAGCCATTGCCTATGTGGCCTCTAAAGCCAGTTTAATTTCGCGACTGATGCTCAATGAAATCCCTGATACGATTGAAGATGCCTTCGCCAAATTGGATTTACATCTGCTGCCCGAGAGTAAATCAGACTTCACGACCACCTGTTCTTGTCCTGATTGGAGCAATCCCTGCAAGCATATTGCGGGGGTTCACTATCTGATTGCTAGAGAGCTTGATCATGATCCGTTTTTATTATTTGAGCTACGGGGACTCTCTAGGGACAACCTGAAAGTTGAACTGGTTAAATCTCCACTGGGTCAAGCACTCTCTGCGGAGTTGGCGGCACAACAATCGTTACCAGAACCCGATACCACCTATTACACGCAACCGACAACCCAAACGGTCGAGACTGCGGACCTTAAGGAGTTTTGGCAAGGAAATAAGCGCCTGCCCCAGACGATTGATCTATCGCCACCAGCTTCAGTGCCTGCTGTACTGATCAAAAAGCAAGGGGACTATCCAGCCTTTTGGCCCAAAGAAGGATCCTTCATTACGGTCATGGAAGAGCTTTATCAGCGAGTTCGAACTAAAAACTCAACCCTTTTGTAGATGTCTCTGGCTCTGCCGACTTCACAGAACAGAGCTACTGATTGCTACCGGGGTATTGTGGAAGAACCCCCAAAAGTGACGATTCTGTCTGTTGACCTTATAGATCCGATTCGTTCCGAATTTGTGGTAACCGTCAAATAGACAGCCTACTTAAGCAGCTTGTAGACGGTAGACCTGCCAATTCCCATTT
>CALFCG010000261.1 GCA_937951315.1 uncultured cyanobacterium | reverse complement strand
GGGATGACATCAACGGTGCCCACCTCAGCCTGGGCCAATAGATCTTGGGCGGCGGCATTTTGAGTTTGGGTTAGCCCCCAGCCGGCAAAGCTGCTCCATAGAATGAGTAGTAGTGCTAAAACCCAGACCCGTCGCTGACGCATGTGATTGTTTCCTGGTGTGCTGTACCCGTGACGCCTATGATACCGCAGTCGTTCCGCGCCCTCGGACTAAAATCACGGCTCGGTCTGTGGTAGTTGCGATCGCATCTGGAATACTGCCCATCAAGACCTGTTTCCAGAGATGCACTTGACTGGCCCCCAGCACAATGACATCAAACTGTTGGCGATTGGCGAGGTCAACAATCGCCTCTGCCACGTTTTGAGCACAAATCTGGGTGCCCAAAACATTGCCTGACAGGCGGTGGTCGAGGAAATCAACATAGCGATTGATCAGACTCGTGTGGGGCAAAGCATCCGTTGGCGTATAAATTTGACAGAGCCTAATGTCGGAGTTCGGGCTATGGGCCGTCAATGCTGGCAATAACTGAATGGCCTGCTGAATATTGGGGCCACTGGAAATCGGGACTAGCCAACGGTCCCACTGTTTTGCCCCTTGGCCATGGGGGGATTTGACCACCAGTACATTGCTAACAGCTTTACGCAATACCGTTTGGACAGAGCGATTGATTACTTGTCCCGTGGTGGGTTTCCCCTGCCAACCCATCAAAATCAGATCGATATGACGCTGTTTCTCAATTTCTAGGATGGTTTGAGCCACATCATGGGCCACCCGGATTTGTGTATGGACTGAGATCTGTGCACGCTGACCATAGCGAACGGCCCGTCGCAACAATCTTTGAGCCTGTGAGGTGCGTACCGGCGTTTCTGAGGGGAGGCAGTTACGCGCCACGACGATGATGCGGACACATTCAAGTTCATAGTCACGCTCTCGGGCAATTGCGATCGCAAGTCGCAACAGCAAGTCCGCCGTCTCGGGATTGGACAATGCCACGAGCAATCGCCCCCGCCCCGTTGCTGGTCCACGGGTTCTATAAACCTGATAGGAGGGCTGCCCCGATGTTCCTTGATGGTATTGCTCCCCTGTAATTTGTTCTGATTCAGCCCGAATAATATCGGCCCGAGTGATGATTCCCACCAGCTTGCGACCTTCGGTCACCGGGAGACGACTAATGTTAGAGCGATTGAGCCAATAGAGAACCTCATTTAAGGTCGCTTTTGGATTCACCACCAGGGGATGAGGCGTCATCACATCTTGCAATGTGGTCGTGGCGTCAAGATTTTGCTGCTGCCACACATTCAGATCCGTGCGGGTGACAATGCCCACCAGTCCTGTTTCTGAAACGATCGGGAAGCCCCGATGATGGGAATTGGCAAATAAGGTTAGGGCCTGATCGAGCGGTAAGGTCTGGGGCAGGGTTTCCACCCGCCGCTCCATAATGTCCGCTGCAGTCAGGGTATCTAACATACTGCGCGATTTTTCAGAGGCATCAGCTTGGAGCTGGATGCCCTGTCGTTCGAGCAAAAGGTCATAAACGGAGCCCTGACTGATGGCTTCCGCCGCTAAATTTGCGACCACAGAGCTAATCATCAGGGGCAGCACCAGATTAAAGTCGGTGGTGATCTCAAAAATGATCACAATGCCCGTGACGGGGACCCGACTGACGGCTCCGAAAAAGGCCCCCATCCCCACCAGTGCATAGGTTGTTGTCACCTCTGTGCCAAAGATGCTTGCATGGCTGAGGCCCACGAGATGACCCAGTGCTGCCCCGAGAATGAGACTGGGGGCAAACAGTCCGCCGGGGGCACCGGAGCCATAGGCTACTAGCGTTAATGCGAACTGCACGATAAATGCGATCGCAGCCATCTGCCATCCCAAGGTACCGCCGCCCAGTAGACCCCGTAGGCCGGTGTTGTCCTGAAAGATGGTGGGGAGCTGACTAATAACCAAACCACACAGGCACCCCGCCAGACCGATGCGTAGGGGCATGCCTAGGCGTGAAATCCGCCGATTGAAATTCATGCTGGCCATTAGGCTGCGATTGAAAAAGGCACCCAAGACCCCAGCCAATGCGCCCAAAATAATATAAAAAGGGATTTCCGGGACTGAAAAAGTGGTGTCAGAGACCACCTGATCGAGGTTGAGAAACCAGCTCTGCCCCCCCAGTACTCGAGCCACAACCGCCCCAATAAACGAAGACAAAATTGCAGTGCCCAACGTTAGACCCGACAGATCATGGAGGAGCTCCTCTACGATGAACAACACGCCTGCAATGGGGGCATTAAAGCCTGCCGCTAAACCGGCTCCAGCCCCGGCTGCGATCATCTGTCGCCGATGATCGGGGGCTGTGGGGAACCAATAGCTGAGTTGGCTGGCTAAAGCGGCCCCGATCTGTACCGTTGGACCTTGGCGACCGAGGCTGAGACCAGCGCCCAGTGTTGCAATGCCGCTCAGAAGTTTAACGAAGGCCACTTGCAGATCCAGCGCCACTGGGAACTGCGCCAGCGCTGCCTTCACCTGGGGGATGCCGCTACCGGCAGCATCGGAGGCAAAATTTTCGATCAGCCAGCCTGCGATTAACCCCCCGATGAGACCAATCAGAGGTAAAGCAATGAGGGCAGGAAACTCCGTTGCGAGTCTAATGCGCCAGCTGCCTAACCAACCAATGCCGTCCTGTAGTAGAACGGCTGCTAGACCCGAGACTAATCCAATAATACAAGCTTCAAGAATGGCAAAGCGCTTGGGATCAATCTGAGACCGAAATCGCTCTGCTGTTGGCAACCGCCACATATGAAGCTGCTCGCTTATGTGTCTTCTTTTCTATTAAAGAACGATTTAGTCTCGTGCAGGAATATTGCTCTCAGAACAGATCTGAAAGAAGGATCCTCTCCGCTCCGTTTTTTATGATGCGGCACCAAGCTAAGAGAGCTTGTCGGACAGAACGTGGCATTTTTTCCCCTAGCTCTGATTGAGTTTTTGATGTACTGTCCTTCATCGTGACCCATATAACTTAAATTTTGGAGCGTTTATGGCCTATCTCTGGTTTAAGTCCTTCCAAATTCCGGGTTTACTGGCTTGGTTCACTGCTGGATTCTATTGACTTCGCCTCTTTACTAACCCCATCGAGGTAGAAGATCTCCAAGAACCAGTTAAGACTGCATTGAGAGGGGAATATAGCCGAATTGAGAAGCTGCTTTACAAGCTAATCATGATGTCCGCTTTGATCTTCACAATTCTGATGGCGATTGGAATCATCTCCACTGAACTAGACGTGCTTCGGGACGGGGACTACAGTGTTTACCTTTGCGATTATCATTCAACTGTATGCACAGAATCGCAATTCTCTAAGGGATGAAGAATTGGAGCTTTTGAGCTAAGCCAGGCAGCAGATTTTGTCCTGAATTTAATACTTCTGTGTGAAATTTATGCTTGTATATAAAATATGATTTTCTTGAAGAGTCTCGCATGGAAATTTGATCCGCACTATTGATCTCAGAAAATAGGTGATTCTACTAGACTGATTTTTCTGTTTCATAGGTTATACAGGAGATGAGGTCTTTCGCTCTAGATACAAAGCGACCTTGACTCATTTTTCTGCACCTGAATTTAGGAGTAAAACTTTCCGGAAGCATGCTGTCTGACGGGACGATTGAACTCATTTTTTTGGGCTTATCTGAACTCATCTCTTGAGATCCATTGAGGAGATCATAGATAGTCCTATATCTGCAGAAATAGAGACTGATTCAGCTCTGTGAACCAGTGTTCTGAATAGAGCCTTTTTTGTCATACATTATTCTGACAAAATTATCCCTGTTACGACTTATGCCTTCGCATCACTCCCCATGTTACGCAAGAAAAAATTATTGAAATTAGCCTCTTTTCTAGTCTTTAGTGTTGCTGTAACTGCCTCTTCCGTTGCTTTAGCCAGCCGTGATCACACGTCTAGAGAGGCTCTAGAAACGAGTGTTTCTCAAGTTGAAAGTTATGCTCTAAAGCGACCCGATTGGTCTCAAGATATGCTGGATGTGCATAATCAGTGGCGAAGAAAAGTCGGCGTCCCTGCTTTAACTTGGTCCGATGATTTAGCGCAACATGCACAAGAATGGGCGAACCAACTGGCAAATGAAAATTTTAAACTCTACCATCGGCCCAATAATCCCTTTGGCGAAAATCTTACCTGGGCTGCCCATCAGCAATTAACGCCTCTTCAAGTTGTGAATTCGTGGGGAGAAGAAGTTGCACAGTATGACTATGATAGTAATTCCTGTTCGGGTGTTTGTGGTCATTACACTCAGATTGTTTGGCAGGAGACCACTGAGGTTGGTTGTGCCGTCGTTAGATCGCAACAACAGGAAATATGGGTGTGCAATTACAATCCCCCTGGAAATTACGTTGGCGTGAAGCCGTATTAATCTCAGTCTGATGTCAGATCAATGACTGAGACTCAATCTCAGTTGAATAAATAAAATGCTGGGAAAATAACGTCAGGATAGGAGTTCCAGCTTGTTCTGAATATAGAGCACATCGCTGTGCCTCGGCAGTGCCGTGGTCCTGTGAGTTCAATCTTGCGTTTTGAGTAGTATTTGTGTACTATTTTAACGATGGCGATCTATGTCATCGTCGTCAATATTCCCGAATACAGGGCCATATCGAATTGATCTTTTTGGAGGCTATATGTTGACGCTCTATCAGTTTGAGCCTGTCTGGGGTTTGCCCAACACCAGCCCTTTTTGCATGAAGCTTGAGACCTATCTGCGGATGGCTGGCATTGAATATAAAAGCGACACCAGCGGTGATTTGCAAAAAGCTCCTAAAGGGAAGCTGCCCTACATTGAAGACAATGGGCAGATCATTGCTGACTCAAATCTGATTATTGAATACTTGAAGTGCACTTACGGAGATCGAGTTGACGCGCATTTAACCGATTCAGAATTTGCGATCGCACTTGCCATGCGTCGTCTGATTGAAGAGAACCTCTATTGGGCTTTGGTGTATAGTCGCTGGATTGATGAAAACAATTGGCCCGCAACCCGAGGCATCTACTTCTCGGAGTTACCCCCGATTATCAATATGCTGGTGCCCATCATTGCTCGCAGAAGCGTCACCCAGAGTCTCAAGGGCCACGGTATGGGCAGACATACAGCATCCGAAATTTACCAGATTGGCGCAATGGATCTGAAGGCGCTTTCCGACTTCTTAGCTGACAAGCCCTTCTTTATGGGCGAGCAGCCCACAACATTGGATGCCTCTGCCTATAGTCTGCTCGCGAATGTTTTGAATGAGACGCTGTCTTCTCCGTTGAGGGATAGGGCTGAGAAGCTGGAGAACGTGGTTGCTTACTGTGACCGCATGCATCAGAAGTATTACGCCTAAGCAACTGGACCCTGCTGAGTTTTGCTTATTCTTTGCGTCACCGCTAGATGCACTAAATAACAATTAGTCAGGAGCAGTTTGAGGATTTAGCTGCTAGCTTCTATTCTCTAAATCTCATTATTTTAGCTATGCGATTGCATTGTTATTCGGCAAGATTTTTATAACATGATCGCCGTTGATTCATGGTCAGCTAACTGTGAAGGGTGGATATACTTCGTTGTATGTTTGTAGCCAAACGCCGATCTATTGCGGAGGCTTGCAGCGTGATGGACTCGGAAAATAGCTTGGATGACGCCTCCAAAGTAGATGCGGTCTCCATCAACTAGGCTTTGCTCATTGACCCGTTCGCCATTGACCGTCATCCCATTGAAGCTCGGTTCACCGCCAACTTTCCCATCTATGAGCTTGTAGATGCAACGTTCAGTGTCGGAATTGTTTAAGAGTAATAACGTGGCATGGAATCGTGAAATTGTTCCACTTTCCAAAACAATATCGTTTGATAAATCTCTGCCGATAGAATAATTCGGTTTGACTAAGCTAATGATTTTTTCTTCGCCGACTTTGAACTGTAGATGGAGTTGTGGGTACTCTTGAGTCACGAGGGTTACGATATGGATATGAAGGTGGTGAACGTACAAGGATTCATCGGGTTCTTGTGAATCCTGTATATCCATTACAGTGACTATCTTTGCTCGTTGATGTGATTTGAGTCACACCCCAATATGAATTTATGACTGGCAGGAGAGCCGAAGTGGAGTTTTTGTTTCCCTGGTGCTGAACAGAAGCCTCTTTTTGGTGTTGAAGCTGCTATGCGTTTTGAAGATGAGTGGGCCGTGGATGCATCAAGACTCAGGAAATGCCTGATAGTTGCCGCCCAGAGCTTCGACGATTGTTTGGGTATTGGAAATTAGCATCCTGACATAGGTTTCAGCCTCACTTCCGGGTGCACCCAGTGAATCAGAATAAAGCTGACGCTCTGACAGTTTCACCCTTGCCTCCTCGGCCACGGTCGTAATCAAGGCTGGATTAATCGTGGTCTCAGCAAAAATAGCAGGTACTTTTGCCTTGCGAATATCATCTGACAGACGTTTCACCGTTTGGGCACTGGGTTGCTCTTCGGTACTCATGCCAATCAAGGTACCCGCCACTTCTAGGCCATAGGCTTTTGCAAAATACTGGAATGCATCATGGGTTGTGACCAGTTGGCGCTGGTTTTCTGGGATGGTGGCCACTTGCTTTACAATCCAGCCATCTACTTGCTGCAGTGTTTTCGTGAGCGCTTCTGCATTCGCTGTGAATGTGTCCTTGTCTTCAGGGGAGAGTTCAATTAATTGGTCTCGGATGGCATTGACCATTGCGATCGCATGTTCTGCATCGCCCCACACATGCGGATCAGGTTCACGTCGTCCCTCGTAGTCATAGTCCAATGGCTCAATCACTTCACCCACCGCGAAGGTTGAACCCGATGCAGAGGACTGAATCAGCTTGATTAAGGCTGGCTCAAGGTTGTAACCGTTGTATAAAATCAAATCTGCATCTTCAATAATCTGATTATCCAAAGGCACTGGCTCGTAAATATGCGGATCTTCGCCGGGTTCAAGGATGCCCTTTATTTCCACCTCGTCCCCTGCCACTTCCTCTGTCCAGTTTTTCAAAATAGTACTGGTTGCCACCACCTTGGGTTGACCTGAGTCGGTGTCTCCCGTTGTGCTAGAACACCCCCCTAGCAGGAGACCGGCAGCAATACCACCGATGAGAAGACGCCCAATCTTGATTCTGCGGAGTGGCATAAATAGTTTTCATAATCCTTTCATTTTTGATGTTACTATGTTTTCATAATCGTTTCATTTTTGAACTTAAGCGCCCAGGCTGAGATCAGCCACGACGCTCAGCTAGGAAGCCTCTATGAATTGTGCAAATGGTTTGACCGTTGACCAACTCGGAGTTCAATACCGGATGGTCAAGGCTCTCTCAGATGTTTCGTGCTCTATTTGTCCAGGGCGACTTACGGGCATCATTGGCCCTAATGGAGCTGGTAAAAGTACTTTAATCAAGGCCATGTTGGGCTTGATCCCTTCCAGTACGGGGGTGATTACCTTTGATGGGCAGCCGTTGACAGCACAGCTTGATCGGGTGGCTTATGTTCCTCAGCGATCACAAATCGATTGGACCTATCCCGCTACAGTTTGGGATGTGATTATGATGGGCCGAATTCGCAAGACGGGCTGGTTTCGGCGCTATTCTACGGTGTCCCGGCGAGCAGCAGCGGCAGCGTTGGAGCGGGTTGATATGGCGAAATATCGAGATCGCCCCATTGGGCAGCTTTCGGGGGGGCAGCAGCAGCGGGTTTTCTTGGCTAAGGCGATTTCTGAAGAGGCTGATGTGTTCTGCTTAGATGAGCCATTGGCGGGGATTGATAAGAAGACAGAAGCGATCGTGTTCAATATTTTGCAGGAATTAGCGGCTGATAACCATACCGTTTTGGTTGTGCACCATGATTTGGGGCAGGCGATTACCAATTTTGACGACCTGATTTTGCTTAATCGTGAGTTGATTGCCAGCGGCACCCGTAAGGAAGTTTTGACCGGCTCTAATTTGCAGCGGGCCTTTGGAGGGCAGGTGAATTTCTTCGCCGGAGAAGCTGCGTAGCCTGATCTACGAGGCATAAGAGAGTTTGCGTTTGATTCCCAATTTTGTCACTCATTACCACCTTGCCGACAAAGCGCCATTTCTCAACTTAAGTGACTTGTCAAAGGGTGAGCTTGCTACTGTTTTATCAGAGTTACAAGAACGCTCTCAGTCAGAGGCAGGGTTTGAGCGACGCTATGGTGGACGCTACATGCAGTTACGCGAACTGACCGAGACAAGGTTGCGAGACTTATTTCTCGCTCGGGGAGGGATGCCTCAAAGGCTTGCGCCACATTATTTCGTTTTGGGTGAATCCTTTTGGTTTAAAAACTTACACCGAGATACTCAGGAGGTGAGAATCCCTCTGACTTATTTCGCAGATAAGGCGGTGAGTTTTACTTATCCTGATAGCTTTGTGGCAATGGGTTTCATGCCTGAGTTCGGCATGAAGGTCGCGCTGCAGCCGTATCACGGGAAAGTGTACTTATTATCTGAACTGGCTACCGTCATCACTGAGTTTGGACTTCCGAAAGATGACTTTTCAATGGAGTACCAAAATTATGCTGGGGAAGAGTTTGAGAAATTCATTGAGG
>CALFCG010000260.1 GCA_937951315.1 uncultured cyanobacterium | reverse complement strand
ACCAGATGCAGGAAACTTCTGTGGGTTGGGAGATTTCGGCAGAGCTAGAACAGAATCAACAGCCTCTCACGATTCAAGGAGAGGGGAATGGACCGATTGATGCTTTTTTGAATGCTCTGAATCGGGATCTGCAAATCTGCCACTATGAGGAACGGGCTTTGGGGCACGGGAATGATGCTGTTGCGATCGCAACCATCCAGCTCAGCAACGCACAGACCTTAGAAACGAACTTCGGGGTGGGTCTTCACACCAATATCGTTACAGCCTCTCTGCTAGCTGTTTTAAGTGCACTTAACCGTCATCAATGCAGTGATGGTGGTTAGGTTCTTAGACCTGTTGGATCTCTAAGAGCTTTGCTGTGAATGGATTGTAGGAAAATATAATTTTCACGCTATGTCCCTTCCAGAAAGAAGCTTTGCATCATCGTGACGATCGAACTTTGCGACTGATCTCTTCCGATCGTCACGATGGCCAGAAGAGGAACATTTAGCAATTTTAAGAAAAGTTAATATATTGCCTTACAAGCTGCTTGATTTAGAACATTAGGCTCAGCTGCTATCTCTGGGGCCTTTCCAGCCATAAAGAAGCTAGCTCTGATATCGAGATTTTGCATACGTTTGCATACCTTGGCATGTTTCTGCCTTGACAGGAACAAAAGAAAGATTTAATGTTTGTTTTATAAAGAATATCCGCAAAAAAGTTAAACAAAAACCATAGAAGCTGTACAGAAAATGCAGTGTGTTTTCATATGCCAGGGGGAAGTGCATGAGGCTTGTCTGTTTTTTGTTTTTCATCCACTATCTTGTCTAAAGTGACCCTGATCAAAATGCATGAATGTATCGGGGATGCGATTCAGGTCTCTTAGGCAGAATATAACCTTTCAGTATTTGGTGATAGCTGAGAGAAGCAATGTTGAGTTTGTGCAAACAAGCTGAGTTTAACATTGTAATTTTGTTGTCTTGTCTAAATATATTCTGCAATAGTTCTCTAAAATTTTTTGGGGGATGATTGAGTAGTTTTCGTGATCAAAAAATGCCGATAAAGACTCGTGTAAGAAAATTATTGACTAGTCAGTTCATACGGCTCACCACGCTTGAGGAAGAGTACGGAGCGAGTAACCGCAAATTTCATCTCATGCCTTCAGAGCCTCATGTTTTTACAAGTACATTGTCAAATGTATTGTATTCCTGTTCTCCGAATGGAGAATTTCTGATGACAAAGTCTCGAAAGATTATTGGAGACTCTCTCCGATGTGGTATCTATAAATCTAAGCAAGGACTTAAAATTAAAGAGGTATACCAACCCGTTAATGAAGTGATTTCAGGCTATTGTAGTGTATTTCGTAATAGTCCAATTAAGAATTTTGGACATTCCTTGATTCAATTTATCCCACGATGTTATCTACTGAACCAGCCGGAATATAGGGGTTTAGATGAAATTAAACTCTTATGCTCAGAGCCCATAACAAAACTCGAAAAATTTTGTCTACCTAAAATACTTCCGCCTAATGTTCGGATTACTCCTGTCCCTCCAGGTTTGTATCAAGTTGAAAATCTGATCTTCCCATCATTTTTGCAGCCTGATCGCGCTAATGGTGCTTTGCCTTCTAGCTATGTAGAAGAAGTTCGGTCTAAGTTCTTACCCAAGCGACCTCGCAAACGAAACAATAGAATCTATATCTCTAGGTCAAAATATGCTGATATGAATAGTCGGCATGTTTTGAATGAGAAAGAACTTTTCTCTGAGTTAAGCAAGCTTGGATTTCGACAATATAGAACAGAAGAGATGTCAATTCCAGAGCAAATTGACTTGTTCTATGATGCTGAGGTTGTTGTCGGTGCTAATGGATCTGCACTAGCCAATCTCTTGTACTCTGAAAAAGCAACTTTATTGGAATTAAATCCATGTAAAAAAGGCATGAATTTTTTTAATCAGCTTTGTCATTCTTTAGGACATACTCGACTCTGTTGGGAAGGTTCTGGAACTAAATTTCATTCTAATTTTGATGTTGATATTCCAGAGGTCTTGAAGATGCTATCTAGTAGCGGAATTTACAGAAAAATATGATCTTCTATCTGATTATAGTAAAGAATTTATTTGAGTGATATTAAATACCTCTTGTTCTAATAGAGGGTGTAAATTTTTTGAGGATGCTTGAAAATATCAGCAGTAAGCTACCTGACAAAAATATTTTGGATTAATGTTTTTGCAATGTATAGCTGTCCTCTATGTGCTGGATAATTCTTGTGCATTAGTTTTTCTAGCTTAACTTTTTCATTCTCTTCTAATTTTTCTGCTGTTGACTACTTAAGGCTTTTTCCCATTGATCCCCCTGAGTTTTCATTTTCAGGTGCTCGGGCTCATTTAATTGTTTATTCATTCGTCAAATCGAGAAAAATGATTCAAATAAATACAGTCTCTCAATCTAAACTTTCACAACCTAAGAAAAATCAAAGCAAAAAAGATTGGATGCAAAAGTCATCTAGTCAGATGACTTGTCGAATTTGTTCATCTGATACTTCTTTGCTCTTGGATCTTGGAGCTTCTCCGCCAGCCAACTCTCTGAAAGAATCGGCAGATAAGTTCCAAGAATCATATTCCCTTGTTACTGATATCTGTGATAAGTGTGGCAATGTTCAATTGAGATATTGTCTAAATGAAGAAGCCTTATATACGGATTATTTTTATGTGACGCCGTCTTCTACAACCCTTTCAAAACACTATCAATACCTACAGGATTTTTTGAAAAAGAATGACTTTATTTCTCGAAATTCTTTCGTTCTTGAAATTGGCAGTAATGTAGGTAATTTTCTCGATTTTATCAAGCCTCAAGTTGCACAAGTTCTAGGTATTGATCCCGCGGCTAATATCTGTCAGTTAGCGAGTCAGAGAGGAATCAAGACTATATGTGATTTCTTTGACTATCAAGCATCTGTAAAAATCAAGGAAGAATTTGGCCGCCCTAATGCTATCGTTACCCGTCATTGCTTTGCACATAATGCTAATCCCCATGCAATTCTTGATGGTGTAACCAACCTCATTGATGAAACTGGAGTCTTAGTTATTGAAAATGCTTATCTCTTAAACACAATAAAGAATAATGAATTTGATCAGATTTATCATGAGCATATGTTCTATTACTCCATACGCTCTATGCAGCATCTTCTGTCGCTGCATGGGATGCATCTAGTAGACTTGCTGATGTCGCCGATCCATGGGGGCTCTATCGTATTTGTCGCGACGAAGAAATCTTCTGCTCATGCGATCAGTCCAACTGTTCACAAATATATGGAAGCCGAGAGTCTCGCACTTACCCCGTCAGCCTATGCTGATTTTGTAGAGAATACGTTTGAGATAAAAAAGACTTTGAGTACTCTTGTAGCAGACTTGATTGCTAAAGATAAGAAGATATATACCTATGGAGCAACTGCAAAAGGGAATACCCTTCTCAACTTTGTGGGTCTCACAAGTCATGAGATTCAATACTGTGTAGATAGCACGGCGAGTAAGCAAGGGCGATATCTACCGAAGTCTAATATTCAAATCATTTCTGAAGAAGAGGCTCAACAAAACCCGCCTGACTATTTTCTATTGACAGCATGGAATTATAAGGATGAGATCATAAGGAAAGTGCGTCAAGTGGGTAATCATACGTCTAAGTTTATTGTGCCTGTTCCTTCTATTCACATCCTCTAAATTCTGGTTATGTGTAATCTCTGAAGATCAAGGTTAATAACTTTCTCGGGAGCCTTCTGTTAGGCATTACACTCTGTTTTTAGTCAGCAAGCACTGTAGAGTTTTTGGGCAAATACTCTGCAGTGCTTGTCTGTAAATACTTTGAGAGCTGTGATCAAGTTTGTCAGATTGCTCGTTTGGTTGACATACTTTAGCAGAATCTATCCTTTGGCAGGATACCTTGGCTTTTGGATAGTGATACCTTGCCTTCTAGGATAATTTCCTTGATTTTGAGTAGTTAAGCAAAACTATGGCGATCTTTCAGGTTATTGCTCTGGGGTGGGTAAATCGCCACTTGTACCCATTCCCAAAGAATATGGACTGATTGATTTCTAGAATTAACCAGTCCGTAAGGATGCTGAGCTGGAATCTAGGTGATTTCGCCGGGTAATTGGCATCAGGACTGTGGCTCGGTCAGCCTTGTGCGGAAGAGACACCGAATACTTGTATTTGTGGGCCTTCTGGTGCCTTTGCTAGCGTTTGTGGAGGTCTGCCCTGCAATATCCCAACATGTTCAATATCTGGCTTGTGCTCGGTGGAGCAAGCTTAAGGACAGATGTTAAGACCTTGGGGCTCGGGCTATCTCTATGGAGATCCTGGGAGCTGCGACGCTATGACCGTAACTGTTTTGGCAGAACGGTGGAGACTACGGGTGGACTGAGATTTTGGGGTGAATTGGACCTCACAATTTAGCGATAACGTCTACATTTCTACCTTGAGCGAGATGATTATGATTAGCTTCATCGGTTGCTTTTTATGATGGGCGGTGGTGTTGAGAGCGCCCTCAGCTTACCTTCGCTGTTTTGTCTCTGGCGAGGTGCCGTGCATTGTTTACTCAGTGTGGACCACTTTACCGCTCCAACGAAATTCGCCCGGTGTGAGTCCTCTGTCTTCAGATAGCTTTGCGGCTAAGAGTTGTGGGCCTAATATTTCCAAAATCGGGATCAGAGCGCTATCAACCTCAGGATATGGAAGATGTGCATGGGGGGGCGCATCTGTAATCTGTTGCCCAATCGTCACCAACTGCCCCCCACGCTTGGCGATATCCACCGCTAAACGTTGACTGAGGTCTAGCGTCTGTCCGGGGGTTGTGAAGACGATGCAGCCCACTTGAGGTGAAAGTAATTCCATTGGTCCATGTCGAAACCGACCTCCTGAGAAGCCTTCTGCCGGAAGTCTGACTACTTCTTTGAGAATTAAGCCGCCGTTTAGGGCGGATGTTAAAGAGGGGCCACGGCCAATTAAGGCGACATAGGTGGTTCCCTGGATTTGTTGGTAAGCCGCTTCAATCCAGTTTTGCCAATTCTTGAGGATTGATTCGCTTGCGCTGGCAACCGCTTCGACCGCTATATAATCTTGAGGCTGAAGTTGACCGCTAATGGCCCGTCCGAGCCAGTTCAGTAAGAGCAATGTACCTGTATAGGTTTTGGTTGCGACCCCAACCTCCGCACCAGCCTGGGTGCAAAGCTGAAGGTGACTGTTCTCAGCTAAGTTATTGTCGGGTTCTGTGGTGACACTGATGATAAAGGGTTGGGAGCCGCTGGCTTGGACTCGCTCAATGATCCGGCCAATTTCGACACTGGTTCCTGATTGCGAGACTACCACTAGCAAGCAGCGCTGTTTGAGGAGGGCGTCGCTGTAGTGAATGAGTTCAGAAGCTTCAATATGGACTGCCGGAATGCCCTGTTGGTGGAGATAGAACCATGTGGGATAGAGGGCGTTAAATGAAGCTCCCATGCCTGTGAGCACGATGGTCTGATAGTTTTGACTGGCCTGTTGGATTTGTTGCCAGATGTCGTGCTCTTTGTAGCGTTGGAGTTGCGATCGCAACACAGCCGGCTGCTCTAAGATATTCGCCAGATAGGTCATCATTTTGCCCTAATTTTCTTGAAGGAGTCCGCTATAGAGGCCTACGCGATCATGAGAGAACGATCATTGGGGCAGGTTGCCACTCGGGATTGTCCCTGCTCCGGTACCGGAACGGCCACAGAAAGGAGCCTTAAACGTCGGTGCCTCAGCCTTGAGGACTGTTTGTTCTTGTAAGTCAGTCCAGGGAATCCAGCCGACTTGAGGCTGGTCGGGAGTCGTGGCCGTTGGGGGAGCACCTGCTTCCTGAGGAGGGAGAGGGGGCTGATCCTCTAACACAGGAGAGGGTTGCCCCTCCAGCTTCGGGTCTGGGTCTGGGCTCGTTCCATCAGATACAGTCTCTTCCGGTGCAAACTCTGGCGCGGCAATAGGGGATGGTGGTGTACAAATTTGGACTCTCACCCACATATCTGCGTTGGGAGTGGCCGGTTCTACATCCGGTGGATTTTGGAGTAAGCCCAGGACTCTGATAAGGCTCCCCTTCGCAAAGGGAATCTTGGCGGGCGGACTTTCAAGATCAATGGTGGGTGGTTCACTCAGTGGCGAACTTTCACGGCTCTGCCACACTTCAAGGTCTGTTTCTTGCTGATCGACGGGTTGAATTTCGAGCAGTGTATCTGCCGCCAATTGCTCAAAGGATAACTCAACCTTCTCTGGCAGAGTGGAGGTCACTAGCGGTGCAGGGTTTGGCTTGGATCGAAGAAAGAAATAGGCTAAGCCTCCGAGTGCTAGGGCTCCTAGGAGGCCTGCAATTGCCCAGATCTTCCATCCTCCTGATGAACTTGAGGTTTGCGAGCTGGATGGTGCCACTGCAGCGGCGGTTGATGTTTGGGCTCGAGTTGTGACAGGACTCTGCAATTGTGTGCGTCGAGAGCTGCCGGTTGGACCCGGGATGCGGGACCGATCCACGCGGCAGTGGAGAATGGCCACAGTCACATTGTCATGGCCGTTCAACTCATTGGCCTGATCAATCAAACGTTTGGTGACAGTCACCAAATCAGTCTCCTGGTGCAGCAGGGGGAGGACTTCGCTACGCCATAATGACTCCACGCGATCGTAGTCACTCAGACCATCTGAGCAGAGAAGGATCACACAGTCTTCATCTAAAATGAGGCGCTGTACCGTGGGTCGGAGGACCGAGGACGAGGCCATTCCTAGAGCCTGAGTTAAGGAGCCAGAGGCTGGCTGTTTCAAAGCATCTCGGTAGGGGAGGTAGCCCAGCCTAACTTCTCGGCTGGCAATATCGTCATCTACGGTCAACTGGTAACAGCCCGCAGCCGTAATCATATAGGCGCGACTATCGCCAATGTGGGTAATGTAGGCTTGCTGATTGTGAATGAGGGTTGTAACGAGCGTCGTCCCCATCCGACGGCGATCTTGGCGTTTCTCTTCGTCATTCCGCTCACTGATTAGATCATTGGCCTGGAATGTTGCGGCTTCTAGCTCAGCGATCACGACATCTGTGGGCAAAGCTCCCTGCTGCAGTCGTGTCAGATGAGAGGTCATGGCCTCAATCGCGATGGCAGAGGCCACTTCACCGCCATCATGTCCGCCGACACCGTCGCAGACGACTGCTAACCGCTCCAGGGAATTTTGCTCAAGAATGGTATGGCTGGGGTAGCAGGCATCCTCATTATGATTCCGCATCTGCCCTGTGTCTGTGCGGGCAGAGATATCAATCTTGAGCTGGTAATGTTCTTGATAACGAACGAGGAGCTGTTCAAGTTGATCCAGCAGGAGTTCGGGTGAGGAGATGGAGCCTTGGATTAAGCCCTGACATAGCTTTTCATAGTCTGGAACCAGAGGCTCTGCTGTGCCAGGTAACCATTGCTGCCAGAGACTCCCTAGATGGGCCAGGGTTGGGGTCTCTTCAAATTCTGGCTGCAGTTCAAGCACGCGCAGCAATCGCTCTTCGACGCGCAGCAGCTCCGGTTGTAGCAGGGTTGAAGCCACACCGTGACTCAAGAAGGGCTGCCAAAGTTGGGCCATTTGCCACAGCCAGTTGACCTGTCGCAGTGGCTGGGCATAGGACCAAGATTCGATCAGCGATAACCCCGGACTCGTTAAGAATTCGGTGGCTCCATGGACACTTTCTGTTTCAAAGAAGTCAGCACCACAGAGGGGAGCTTGCTCCAGCAGAACAATGGGATAGTCTTTCTTACGCTCTGGTGGAATGACCGTATATAGCTGCGGGACATGTAGCCGGTAGGGAAAGAGTTTCAGATAGGGAATTAAGCCATTGGGGAGGTCAGTCGTTAGTTTGACCGGGAGGCTCGTTTGAGTATCGACCACCACTTGAGGGCCACGAAAAACGTAGCGATCCGTGAGAGTTTCGCCGGGCTTGCCGGTGCTGCCGATGACCCATAAATAACGTTTGGGCAGTGCTGATCCACATTCTTGACAGACTGGGTCAAGTTCAGTGTTTTTCGCCTGACACTTTGGGTTCGGACAATAAAGTGTTGGTAAGGTATTTGGCATAAGCTGTCCCTATCCAGTGCACCATTGTGGGCTAGCA
>CALFCG010000259.1 GCA_937951315.1 uncultured cyanobacterium | reverse complement strand
AAATGATACTGACCCTGATGTCAGCGATGACCTAGAGATTCTCAATATTGATACGACCGGTACAGTCGGCACCGTTACTATCAATCCCAACGACGATAGTGTCGTGTATGACCCCAACGGTCAGTACGATAGTCTAGCTGTCGGAGAAACTGCCACTGATACATTCACTTACACGGTTTCTGATGGCAATGGTGGCACAGATACCGCCACAACCACCGTGACTATTATTGGCCGAAATGATGCTCCGACCGCAGTTGATGATAGTGCCACGACAGCAGCGGATAATTCTCGAATCATTAATCTGACGAATAATGATACTGATCCGGATGTATCCGATGACCTAGAGATTCTCAATATTGATACGACCGGTACGTTAGGCACTGTCTCTATCAACCCCAACGACGATAGTGTCGTGTATGACCCCAATGGTCAGTACGATAGTCTAGCTGTCGGAGAGACTGCCACCGATACATTCACTTACACGGTTTCTGATGGCAATGGTGGCACTGATACGGCGACTGTCACTGTGACTATTGTTGGTCGCAATGATACTCCTATTGCGACGGATGACGGTCCGATACCTGTCACCGAGGATACTCCAGCGACAGGTAATGTGTTGGGTAACGACACTGATGTCGATGGTGATCCTCTGGTCGTTACAGAATTCACGATTCCTGGTGTGCCTGGTTCGATTACGGCTGGCAATCCTGCATCCATTCCGGGTGTTGGTACATTGCAAATCGATGCCAATGGAGACTTCACATTTACTCCTGCGCCAGACTACAACGGTCCGGTTCCTGTTGCGACTTATACAATTAGCGATGGTAATGGTGGCACTGATACAGCTGATTTGAACCTTGGCCCGGTCACTCCTGTCAATGACGTTCCAACCGCTGTAAATGATAACGTCATAACTGCTGAGGATAATTCTCGCATCATAAATCTAACGGTTAATGATAATGACCCTGATGTGGGCGATGATCTAGAAATTCTCAATATTGATACTGCCGGTACCTTAGGCACGGTCAGTATTAATCCGAATGACGATAGTGTCATTTATGACCCCAACGGTCAGTTCGATAGTCTAGCTGTCGGTGAAACCGCAACTGATACATTTACCTATACTGTATCTGATGGCAATGGTGGGACTGATACGGCTACAGCCACTGTGACCATTGTCGGTCGCAATGATGCTCCAACCGCTGTAAATGATAACGTTACGACAGCTGAGGATAATGCTCGCATCATTAATCTCACGGGTAATGATACAGATCCAAATGTTAGCGATGATCTAGAAATTCTCTCGATTGATACGGCAGGTACTTTAGGAACGGTTTCTATCAATCCCAATGACGATACTGTCAATTATGATCCCAACGGTCAGTTCGATGGTCTAGCAGTTGGTGAAACCGCAACTGATACATTTACCTACACTATCTCTGATGGGAATGGTGGAACTGATACGGCTACCGCCACAGTGACCATTATTGGTAGAGAAAATGGGCCGAATACGCTAGGTACTCAAAATCCCGACTTTATCGAGGGCACCGATCAGGGAGACTTAATCAGTGGTTTTAGTGATAAAGACACTTTAATTGGAGGGGGTGGCGATGACACCATTAATGGAGGAAGTAGTTCTGACCTCCTTGAAGGTGGTATTGGAAACGACATCCTGAATGGTGGCAGTAACGACGACTTTGTTCTTGGCCAAAGTGGCAAAGATACTCTAACTGGAGGCTCTGGCAACGATACCCTCAATGGAGGTCTAGATGACGATATCCTGTTGGGTAGTAGTGGCAGGGATCTTCTTGTGGGAAGCCTGGGTAATGATGCCCTGTTGGGTGGTAACAATAATGACACGCTCATTGGTGGTGCTGGCGCGGATAACCTCCAGGGAGGACAGGGAGCAGACGTTTTCCGCTATCGTTCTTTTTCTGAATTTGGCGATGTTATTACAGACTTTGCCATCTTAGAAGATTCGATTGACGTATCTGGAATATTCCAAGGTTCAGGGTCATTCTCTACCAATATCGATCTGATCCAATCCGGGAACAATACCGTAGTGCGTGTCAGTGATGGTGGAATGACAGACACATTAGGCGTTCTGCTCGATGTGAATGAAAACACCTTGGATGCATCTAATTTCAATTTCTAACCCGCAGAATGAAGGTGAGTAAAGGCCCGAGATGCCTCTCTTGAAGGGTAGGGTTTCGGGTTGAGAGATTAAGCGGGCGAGTATCGTTCTATTGTTTCTCTTGAAGAGGCTTGTGATGGCATTTGCTATCTGATTTTATGAATCAATTAGTTTCAGACTCTCGACATAGGCTGGAAGTGAGCAACTTTGGTCAAATTCACAGCCTGCCTTTACTCCCGCTTCTGCAATCTGGGACGCAGTGAGTTCCTGCAAATATATCGTTTGCATCGCTCCTAGAGCATAGGAACGGCCGCTGCCAATAGCCCAAAACTTTCGATATTCGTTAACTTCTCTGAGTCTTGTAATTTCAAATAGCCCGTTAGGGTTGACGATCAGAGCGTTGAACTGGCTCGATTCTACGGGTTGCTTGTTATCGTTGGTTTTGGTGCTTAAGAAATAATCGTCTTTCATGACCGCATGCAGCTCCAGTAAAGTCGAATAAATCTCCATTCGATTTGAGAGCTTAAATGCGTCTGTTTTTTCTAGGATCATGTGGTCAATGATGTTGGCTAAAGTTTTCCAGCCCACAAGGCCAATGATGCTGTCATTGATCATATGTAGTTTATTGGAGTTGGCGAGGTGAGTTGATGTGACGACCATGGACCCAAAACTCGTTTGGGTATCACATGCGATCGCAATTTCTCCATTCTTTATGGCAGCACAAACAACAGACATTTGGACTTCTCCGATTTCGTTTGAGAGGGCGAGTGAGACACAGGTAACGATTGTGAAGCAGATAGCTAGGATAAGTCTCGAAACGCCTTGAATTCTATAGCATTTCTAGATGGGAGCAGAGAAAACATTGTTGCTTGGTCACTCGGTTGGCCTTCGAAACAAAGATAGGTCTCGATGATAAATTCAACCCCTGCTAGATGGAGTCGATCTCTCATATATCTTCCATTCCTCTAAATGCAGCCCCCCCCAAACAGGACTTCTTAAATCGCTGTCCTCTTCCCTAATGTCCAATAGGGTGGGGTTGAGTATGCTCACGGGGAAAATGATAATTGTTCTCTAACAATTCAGACCGTCCTTAAGTCCAGCCGAGATAAATCCCCCAACTGAGATAGTTGGGGGAAACCATTGAATCAAAGCCGGGTGTATGTGGCACCCAAACCCTTGAATCCTACAGACAAGTAATTACCAGGAATGTTGTGTGGGCTACAAAAGAAGCATGCACAAAGCAACCCAGGCTTCTACGACAGCTCTGGCTAAAATCTTCTTTGCATATCGCTTATATCCGGATGTTATTCGGAGCAACCAGCTCCGAAATTGTGCGAGGTGACAATAGACCATCCCTGATGCGAACAAGAGATTTGCTCAAGGCTTCTTAGACCCGCGGTAACCGAGGGCTGGCTAAGAGACCCCCCACTCTGAGTCAGAGGAGTAATTCGAATGCCACTATGTTGAACACTTCTGTTGTTTCCTTGCAAATGTGATTACCATTAGCGCTGAAAAAGTCTCTAGGCAGATTCGAGAAGAGCCGTATGAATACACTTGTCTTTTGGCAAATCCTTCAGAGAAAGCATTTTCATCGCTATTTAACAGTATTAATACGTAACTCTTGGGTACAGCTTTTGGATAGGGGGTTCTATGAAAGCTACAGTATTCCCTAATTTCGGTATTTTTTCAGTTAAATTTCAATATCGACAGAACTACTATGACTTCATTGGGCTGTCAACCCCCTGCAAATAGCCCAACACAGTCCCCGAAATGGCAACTTGTTTCGAAAGGGCAAGGCGCAAACTAGCAGACCTAAAAACCATATATGGGGTATGGAAGCTGTTGGTTCCGAAGGGACTTTACTTAATCGTCAACAAGCCTCTACCCAGCACGTAGGGGCTTTTTGCTGACAAAGGCTCATACCAATTCCCCAGTAAAATGACCAACCTAATAGCCCAGAAGGCCTTTGGTATGGTCATTCTTAAAAATGATTTAGTTCTTTTCTCGCTGCAATTGGTGTTACTGCTCTTCAGAAGAACTTTCTTAAATATTGGCATGGCACCAGTTTTCATGATCTACGTTGGTAACTCTCTGGATAGCTGGGGCATACGTGGAGAGAGCGGCGAGGTCATTGAAGGCCAAATTACTTATGAGTACTGGAATGTGAGATTATCAGCAAAATCCTTCGGTAAAGTCCTTCATTTGGATTCATCTACTTTATACCCAGTTCATTCTCACCCAAATGGGTGAGGCAGATATCATCCACCTGGAGATGCAAAATATCGAGAAGTCCAGGCAATATATAACTGTTACCCAAACATCACTTGCTCAAGATAACGATGTCTGCATTTTGGGTAATAAATACCATCACTTTGACCCCGGCTTTTGAGCTGGGGTTCTTTATTAGTAAACTCGTTTATCCCTAAATACTAGCGAATCGGAATGCTTTCTTTTGGGCTCCTTTTTGCCTCAGGGATGGGCCCTGGGCTGAGCAGTTTTGCGACTGCAACAGGGTGACCTAAGCCCCTGAGATCTCTTGAGCAAGAGCAGTAGCTGAATTAGATCTGATCTGAATCAGGGGCAGGGGTGTCGAGAGTCGATGATGATGTTGCTTAGATGCGATCGCAAGTCTTAGATTGCTCATACGGCTTATGCACTCAAACTCTATGGAAGTGCGTAGTCTTGGAAATGAATCAGATTTCCTCATCCTTTATGCCCATATCAATCTTAACCGGTTGAATCTAGGGAGCCACACCATCGGCAAAGACACATAAAATGATGATCTGTTCCCTCAGAATTTTCTCGTAAAAGGAGATTAACAATGGGCCACAAAATTCTCATGATTGTGGGTGACTTCGTGGAAGATTACGAGGTGATGGTTCCCTTTCAGGCCTTAATGATGGTTGGTCATACTGTCCATGCGATTTGCCCAGATAAAAAAGCTGGGGACTTTGTACGGACTGCCATTCATGATTTTGAAGGGGACCAAACCTATAGTGAGAAGCCAGGCCATAATTTTGCCCTCAATGCCACCTTTGCTGAGATTGATGCGACTGAGTATGATGCTTTAGTGATTCCGGGTGGACGGGCCCCTGAATATCTGCGCTTAAACACTGCCGTAATCAAGATCGTTCAGCATTTTGATCAGGCGAAAAAGCCGATCGCTGCCATCTGCCATGGGGCTCAACTTTTGGCGGCAGCAGGGGCTTTGCAGGGCAAACGCTGTTCTGCCTACCCTGCCTGTGCACCCGAGGTACGCGGAGCTGGGGGAAAATATGTGGAAATTCCCGCGGATGATGCAATCTCAGATGGCCATTTGGTTACGGCACCAGCATGGCCAGCTCATCCTCGTTGGCTGGCAGAATTCCTTGCGGTATTGGGGACTAAAATTGAGCATCGTCAATCCGTGACGGTCTAGCAGGGCAAAAATATGAGTCACTTTACGCCTCAGGAACTGAAAAACTGGCAGGATGGGTTGGTCGAGGCTAATCGGTGTAATATTTTTTGCCATTGTCGAGCTTGCGATCGCGAATGGGTCGCCTCTACTGAAGTTCCCTGTAATTGCGGCAGTCTTCTAGTTGAGTACCTTGCCTGCTGGCAGTTTCCAGATGGCTAGGGACGGTCTGTCTGTATTGAGTCGCCCAACTCCCTAGATGGTTAATATACCTCTTGATATTTTTCCTCTTGAATGGAGTCGTTTGACGCTCGTAGTAAAAGATTTGGGAGCCTATCAGAACATATGCCTACCCTTGGTATTAAAGATCTAGGATTGCTTCCACGGTAGAGTCATTGAGCACTTTTCATCGGGGGAAAAATATAGCACACTCATCATTAAGCTATAACGTGCTACCGTGGTGGACCAAGTAAATGGTTGATCCAAGGCCCAACCTAATAACGGCTAGTTCTAGAACAGTTTAGAGTAAAGCTATGACTAAAATTCAACCCCCAGACTGTGGCTTTCTATAAAAAATACAGATAAAAGTTTAATAACAGGCTATGGCGTAAATAATCGACCCAGAACTCATCAGCAAATATCAAAGCCCCCTTTTTATTAAACAGGTATGCCCCGTTCCTATGACAGCTTAGATCTTATTTTAATCTGATAGATTAACGTTTAATGTTGATCAGACCTCTAAACATAGAGTAGACAAGATTAAACTCCGAATACTCTCTTTTGACCCAACTTAAGGTGAAGCTGAAATTAATTTCTCTTTATAACGTAATGCATCATAGTTTGTGTCTGCCCAGACGATCGTAAAGTATCGGCCTAATTACATTGCTAGTCTTAATTTATCTGAGTATCATAGCCCGTCCAGAGGCGCTAGAGTTGGTGCTAGAATACCCTCCCATGCTGATCTGGAACTACATTTATTCTTTAACAACTCACCTTACATAGATGAACCTTACCGTCTCACGCTTCTAGTTCCTTGTCTTAAGCGTAAAACCAAGCCGAGATCTGCCATGAGATTAGATTGCATGGATTTCTATGAAATGTTCAAAAATGTTGTATAACAAGTAACTCAGCTATTGCATCCCTCCGCTGCTCAACGAAAAAGAGAAGATGAGTCAGCCAAACGGCAACCTAATGCTCGAGATCGGACTGCAACAGCAAGGTGAGCCCCTTGTCTTCCAAGAGATGCTCAAAATTGATTGAATCCCTCTTTTCAGTAAATGCTAGAGCCGTTACGATGATGCAGGTTCAGATTAGTCCTGAGAATTTTTTTATCTAAATGAAAATCTGTGATCTTTGACACATACTTGCAAATTTGAGGGCCTTATACTTCAGAACATATTCAAGGTGTGGAGATTAAACTTATGTATTCTATTTGCGACGATATCAACAGTATTGAAAAAATTCAGTCTTGGGTTGAAGAACTCACAAACCTATCTCCCCAGCAGATTGAAGCTGTGATGCAAACAATCAAAAAACAGCAAGTAGAAAAGCTGGCTTCAGCTCAAAGCTAACTTTGCCGAAACCGAGTCAGGAAAATACACTATTCTGCTAAAAAAATGGGTGCTTGAGATAGCTTTTGGGGTCCCATACTATGCCTAGTGATTGTTTCTGCCTCTTGAGCGGGCCATTTGTAGGTGTTGATCAAGAAGACACTTACTCAATGTTTCAATTTGTTCAACAGTTTTTTGGGGTCGCGCTATCTTCCTGTCGGCATATAATTCTAGCCATTGCGCGACTTCAAGAAAATTTGCAATACAACCTAGCCTTTATCAAGACAACCCAGTCTTTTCAAACTAATGTTCCTCTCTTTAACTGTTCTCTTTCAATCGCTTCAAATAGTGCGGTGAAATTTTGTTCGCCAAATCCTTTGGCCTGATGCCTGCGTTCAATCACCTCGAAGAAAAAAGTGGGCTGTTCGAAAATAGGTTGGGTAAAAGTCTGTAGCAAGGCCTGAGAGGGTTTCTGCAGTTCTACCAGCACCTGTTGGGTTTCAATTGCCTCCAGCTCAAGAGCTGAGGATGCCTGTTGCCTCAGTTGAGTGTAGTAACTGGGAGGAATTGTTAAGAAGCTTAACCCCCTTTGCCTAAGTTGTTGCACGGTATTAGTAATGTTTACTGTACTCAGGGCAATATGTTGGATGCCAGGCCCTCGATTGAAGTCAAGGAATTCTTGGATTTGCGATCGCATCGAAGCCGGTTCATTGATCGGAAACTGAGCTGCCCCCTCCGGATGGACCAATACCTGACTGCAGAGGGCTGAATGTTCAGTCTTAATATTGAAATAATCTCGGGTTTCAAACCCTAAAATCTCTTGATACCAGTGAATGGCTTCCTTTAACTGATTGCGCTCAACATTGAGAACCGCATGATCTATCTGCCTTAAGATCGGTATATTCTCGATCACCGGCTCAACAGCCGTGTCGTGGGTCTTTGGTTCAGACTGAATCAAGGTATGGCGTAGCTCCCCCCACCCTTGAATGGTGACTTGCCGTTGGGGGTTGTCTGATGTTGCGATCAACGGAATCTGGTTCTGTTCCATTCTCTTAAGAACTGTGTCCAGATTTGCAACTCGAAACGCCAGGTCAGCAACGCCAGCGGGATGGTGTTCTAAATAGGTTGCAACAGGACTACTTGAAGTGCGCGGAGACGAAATCAGGATCGTGATGGCACCTGTTTTTAGTACTTCGGTATGAGTGTGCAGATCCTGCCGTTGTTCGGAAACCCTAAACCCCATTGTTTGCGCAAACCAATTGCGGGAGCGCTCAGCATCTGGAACATAGAAGTGAACGTGGTCAAAGTCCATATATCAGCGGCGTTTTAGCGGGCAGGAGCTACGAGCGGCTAGGCCCGCCTTTACTATAAGACGTTTCTTTGACAATCGCCTGAGCCCTAGTATAGAAAGCCGCTAAGATTATGGGGCAGACCAGAGGGAAATAATTAGGTGTTAGCTGCAGTTCTACACGGCCAAGAAGATTTACGCTTAGAAACCGTCACTGATCCCACACCTGAACCTGGCGAAGTGGTGCTTCAGATTGATGTGGCCACCACCTGCGGCACCGATCTGAAAGTTTGGCGACGGGGTGGGCATGCCAAAATGCTGCGTCCGCCAACCCTCTTTGGTCATGAAGCTGCAGGCCGCATCGTTGCCTTGGGAACAGGGGTATCAGATTGGAAGATTGGCGATCGCGTCATTGCTAACAACTCAGCCCCCTGCATGAAATGCTGGTTTTGTCAGCGCCAGGAATATTCGCTCTGTCAAGACTTGACTTTTAATAATGGAACTTTTGCCCAGTATCAGAGAATTCCGGCTCCCATTGTGCAACATAATCTTCTGCCAATTCCTGAGGGGATGCCCGAGGCGCTGGCCTCTCTAACAGAACCCCTGGCCTGTGTCTTGCATGGCGCGTCTCGCTCAGGTTTGCCACCTCGTTCTGAGTGGGTGAGTCCTCCGCAAATTGCTGTGATTGGGGATGGTGCGATTGGTTTAATGTTTGTCGGGGTTTTGGCCCACCAAGGTGCTGAAGTCCTTTTATTTGGTGGTTCAGAGCACCGATTACAGTTGGGCAAGACGCTGGGGGCAGCTCAAGTATTTAACCACCACCAAGTCTCAAGCTTGCCAGAGAAGGTGAGAGAACTCACAGAGGGAAGAGGGGCCGATATCGTCATTGAGGCAACGGGGGTACCCTCGGTTTGGGAGGATGCGATCGCATCTGCTCGACCAGGAGCGACGGTAAACCTTTTTGGCGGCTGTCCAAAAGAGACAAAAATCTCTGTAGATACAGGGCTACTGCACTATAGTGAGTTGACCCTCAAAGGCGTTTTTCATAATACGCCTCATTTTGTACGTCAATCTTTGGCCTTATTGGAGAGTCAGGTATTGCCTTTTGATCAACTGATTACCGATCAGCAACCGTTGAAGAACCTAGAGCAAGCCTTTTTTGACATGCGTGATCGCAAAACGATCAAAGCTGCGATCTCTCCGCATTGAAGGGCAATGAAGACGGATATACATCAATGAAGCAAGCTGGAAAGTGAGACTCTGCCAATCACTCAATAATTTGCGAGATGCTTTAGCGATGCTGTGCATCAATGCTGCTGGCCAACAAAACTGTTGGCAACATTCTTGTTGGCTAAATTAGAGCCGCTTAACTATTGGAAGTCAATTCTATGAAAAAAATGATGTTAACTGAGCAAGGTGCATCAGAGTAAATATGAAGTGAGATTACCCGATACTGCCCAAGGTCAGTATTGTGGCGTTAAAAACTTGGCTTGGCCTCAAAGCTAGGGCCAAAGACCCCATTGAAGCTGGCAACAATAATGAAGATTTTCCATCGTGCAGGTATTGTCCTTCTCAAAGGGTTGATAAACAATGCGGAATGCACTTTATCCAAGATGGAGGTTAGAGG
>CALFCG010000258.1 GCA_937951315.1 uncultured cyanobacterium | reverse complement strand
CTGTCGGTTGAAAGACTGCAGGGGATTGAGCGGGTAGCGCCCCAGATTCTAGCGAGACAGGAGCAACGGCAGGTAACTGAGGCTCTGTCTCAAGTAGCGGACTGGGTGGAGCTGTTCAGTCAGAACAACCCAGCCGTAGATGGAGTTGAGCGGTTAGGGAATGCGGTCAAAAATCATCAGAAACAAGCTCAGCTCAAACCTGCGATGGAACAGTTGCAGGGATGGCTACAGGGGGCTATGCCTGAAAGTGGGCCTCAGCAGTTAGCCGATGCCATTCAAGGACAACAGGAACAAACAGAAGTCACTGAAGCGATTGCACAGGTGACGGCTTGGGTTGAGCAGGTTGAGATAAGCCCACCCACCCACAGCATTGAGATTCTGGCCCAGGCGATCAGCACCCACACAGACCATGTTCAGCTCTCTGAAGCTCTGGGGCAGGTACAGAAAGCTCTGCAGTCACCGACTGAGCGATTGGCGACTGCCATTGACCAGCATAGGAAGGGGAAACAACTCTCTGAGGCAATCTCGCCAGTCTCGGATCTATTCATTGAGGGTGAACAGCCCAGCGCTCATCAGTTAGCTGATGCAATTCTGGATAGACAAGAATATCAGGGCATCGCTGAGGTCGTTGCTGATCTGATGGAACAGATCGGAATTGTGGCACCCGAGTTAGCAGGGACGACGGAGGTTAATCGTCTTGCTCAAGCGATTGAGGCACTTCAAGACAACCAGAAGATGACAGGGGCAATCGCCCAGGCCGTGGAGTGGGTGGAGCAGACCATTGAACCAACTCAATTTGTTGATGGAGTTGAGACCTTAGCACAGGCCATCAAAGGGCAACACAGTCAGTCGCAATTGGCGCTCGCAGTGGCGCAGGTGCAAGGTTGGCTGCTGGAGGATGTACCTGGAAGGGGACCACAACAGTTAGTCGATGCCATCCGAGGGCAACAGGACCGACATGAGATCACTGAAGCAATAGCCCAGGTCTCTCAATGGATGAAGCAACCGGATATAGGCCCTCCGGTTCAAGGGATTGAAAAGCTGGCCCAGGCTATCGGCAACAGACAGCTCAGCAAGGCTCTCAATGAGGGCATCGCTCAAGGGGCTGAGCGTGGAATAGAGAGATTGGCAACGGCGATCACCGACAGACAACAAATCCAACAGATTGTTGAGGCACTCTCCCAGATGTCGGAACGCTCTCCAGCGGTTGAAACCTCCAGCACGAAACGCTTGGGCGATGCGATTGAGGACAAGCAACAGCAACAGCAGATCACCGAAACACTGGCCCAGGTCACTGAGCTGATCTCACTGACGCCAGATCAAACCACTTCACTGGCTGATGCGATCTCTCAACGTCAGGAACGATTGCAGATAGGCGAGGCCATTGAACCGTTACTAGAGCTGGTTGAACAGCTCAAGACTCCTGCAACTGGAGCGGTTGAACAGCTAGCCCAGGCGGTTGAGGGACATCAGGAGACGGCACAGATTTCTGAGGTTCTGCGACAGGTGCAGAACTTGTTGCAGAATCCCCAAGGCACAACCATCCAGCAGCTAGCGAAGGTGATTAGTGACCGGCAGGCCCTCTCTGAAATTGCTGATGCGGTCGAGCAAATCTCACAGCTTGATGCGGTGGCTCCTGAAGGTGTCATGGCTAGGTTATCAACCGCTATCAAAGGACAACAACAGGATCAACGGATTGAGGCCGTACTCAACTCAGCTCAGAACCGACTGAGTGAGGCCAATCAATCGAGCAGCATTGCGCCCCTGGCCCAGGTCGCTCAACAGCACCAAACCCATGCGGCCCTCGCTCCAGCTCTCACCACCATCAAGGACTTCCTTCAACAGGCAAAGCCCCAGGCCAACAACCAGCAGTTAGCAGATGCAATTCGCTCACACGAGGATCAGCGATCCCTCGTCAACACTGGGGTACTCGGGGAGATTACGGCTCTGACTCAGAGGCAGGATAAGCAGCGACCGATTGAGTCCCTTCAGGATTTAGCAGAGGTGATTCACCAGTATCGAGCAGATAAAGCCATTGCTGACAACATGCAGGTCTTTGAACAGCTTCAACAGGAGTCGATGCAATGGATCGCCAATATTCCCGAGGTCAATCAATTGGCTGAGCTGGTCAAGGGATTACGAGAAATAGCCTCCGTTCAACCCGAAGAGGTTGCCCAAAAACTGATGGAGGTGCGAGAACACCTTAAGGGGATGGGGGTCAGTACAACACCCAAAGCCAATCAGTCACAGGTCTTCTGGCAACCCAATTATGAAGGTGTGGAACAGCCGTCTTTCATCTGCGAACACCACTGGGCAGAGATGATCAACAGCTTTATTCATCCTGACCTCATTGAGATGAATGTCCTGAGCCTGGAGGGGCAAGAGGTCATTGAGCGCTTACTTGAAGATAAGTTCTCAAAATTAGGGGCAGGCCAAGAAGTCACCGTGGCGATGCAGGATCTACTCAATGGAAAACGCATCAACGATGAAGGCAAAAAGGTGCCTTGCCCTGAGCGGAGCTATAACCGAGTGGCTGAAGGCGGCTGGTGGGGGATGGCAGGAGTCAACCCCATCACTTTTCGGCAGAGTCAGTGGGGATGCTTCAAGCCAGATCACCCCAGAGTTGATCTCCAGAAAACACATCGCAAGGGTAAAACTCACTACCAAAAATATGAGCATCCCCTCGGTCCCAAGAGTCGCCCCTATCTTGCCAATGTCCCCGATTGGTTAGCTCACAAGATCCTCGAAAAACACGGGATTGATCACAAACCAGGGGACAACTTCTGGAAAACGGTCATTCGGAAAAATCTACCCATCGTGTTCGCGGAAGGATTCAAGAAGACATTGGCCTCTTTATCGCAGGGACACATCACGGTGGGCGTCAGTGGGGCCACGGCTCTCTATCGTGCTAATGAGGAACAAAGAGACAGCAATGGTCGAAAAATCAAGCTCACCGAGAGGGAACTTAATCCCAACTTCATGCCTTTATATACACCTGGGCGTACCATCACCTTTGCCTTTGACCAGGACACAAAAGCCAAGACCATTCGCAATGTTAGAAGAGATTTAGTCCGAGCGATTGAGTTGGTTGAGGCCAAGGGAGTAAAGACCCTGGTGGCAACCTGGAAACCCGCTCAAGGCAAAGGCATCGACGATGTGATTGGTGAGTCTGGCCCACAGGTCTATGACCAAGCCCTACACAATGCTCTGCCCCCCCAAACCTTGAAGGCTCTGCATTACCGAGACGAATACGAGGGGTTGGCGAAGAAGTATCCATCAGACGCAGCCATCTTCCTCGAAGCTGTCAAGAAAGGCGATCTCGGCGACGGATGGAGAACGGTTGCCCAAGGGGACTTCGGAAGAACTCTCAAGGGGGCGGAGCTACAGACCTATCTCAAAGCAGTTCAAAAGGAGGCTCAAAAGATTTTCGAGGCTCAGTATGCCAAGCCAAAGCAGAAGAAGGTGATTCCTTCACCCAAGAAAATGACACCAGAGAAGGAACAGGCCAAACAGTATCGAGAGGCATATCTCAAGCTCGCTCAGATCTGTTCATCCGATGGTGAAATCTTCCTCAGAGCTGTTCAAAAGGGAAATATTGATACTGGAAGGGCGACCCTGGCTCAAAGCAATAGGGGACAAAAGCTCAAAGGGCCAGAGCTGGAGAAATACTTGCGGTCAGTCAGGAAACAGGCAGACAGACTCTATCAACAGCAGTTGGCTGAGCAACAGAAAAAGAAGAAGAAAAGGCGGAGGGGGAGATAAAGAAACTGCAATGGACTTCCATTGCAGCTTGATGAAGTGTATGTAGGAAACACCATTGTAATTGATATAAGTTGAGTCCATGAGTGCGACACACACTAATGCACAGCAGGAGATAGACGAACGCATCCAGCAAGACCAACGGCCATAGCCCTCATCGCTTCATCCATCGCAGACTTGAGCAGGGCGATCGCATCCGTACGCAAGGCAACTCTCGCAATGCTTCAGTGGGAGGGGGATTGGCCTGGGATAGTGAGTCTTATATTGAAGGCAAAGGTTGAAGTGGCCGAGATGCCAGGGCATGACACCGGCAAGCCCGAGATCGACGACTGGCTGGCGCGGGGCAATCGGTTGGATGACTTGAGCTATTCCACACTGGACGAATGGGCGCAGGAAAGCCCTTAGTTAGAAAAGGAGCTGGCCTCGTACGAATACGAGATGGACCAGGACAAGGGGTTTGAGTATTAGTTGTTTGGGGTTCGCGTTTGGGAAGCTTGCGAGAGATGATTTTATTGCCGTACCTAGGCACATGCTGCGATTAGATCAGTGGTGATGGTAGACGGTTGAGATCCCAAGGGAAATGCACCCTGATCAAAGTTACTCAAACCTGGGAATGATGAGGTTATTAGTACCTGCGGAACAGGAATCTCTAAAATCCATCCCAAACAGCTCTAGCAGAACCAACTAGGGCTGTTTTTATTTTGTGCTGTATTGGAATCTGTCAATCGCATGGTAAAACGAATTTTTAGTGCCTAAATTTTGAGGCAGGCAACAATAATACCAATGTCAACTTGTATAAGAAGAGTCTTATTTATGCCTTACACCTGTATATTTTGATTGTTTTAAAAGTTATACCTGGCAAAAAATACTTATAGCTTATACAGTTAAAGTTGATTCAATGGGTTAGGTATATATGAATCAGATAAATCATGTATATCGCTATGGCTGAACGTATAAAGGTATTGCTCATTGAAGATTCAGCGGGTGATGCATTTTTGGTCATCCATGAACTAAAGGCTGGAAATTTCAACCCCTTTTGGAAAAGAGTACACACAGCGGATGCATTCCAAGATCAGCTAAATTCTTGCGAATGGGATATCATCGTTGCCGATTACTACTTACCTGGTTTTGATGCTCCTAAAGCTCTCGAAATCCTCAAAGAGAAACAACTTGATATTCCCTTCATTGTAGTTTCGGGAGTGATTGGTGAACAAGTGGCCGTGGAAATAATGAAGTCAGGCGCCCATGATTATCTGATGAAAGGAAATCTAACTCGCTTATCAGAAGCAGTGCGGCGCGAAGTGCGAGAAGCTCAACTACGGAAACAACATCAACAAGCAGAATTAACAATCAAACTACAACTCACTGCAATCGATGCAGCGATCGATGGTATTTCTATTGTCAAAAATGATGCCTACCTATATGCAAACCCTTCTTTTCTGAGACTGTTTGGCTATAGTTACACAGAAGAACTCATTGGTAAAGATTGGCGGGTTATATATTCTCCAGAAGATATCATTCGATTTAGGCAGGAGGTATTTCCACAATTAGAGCGTCATTTAGCTTGGCAAGGAGAAGCGATCGGCAAACGAAAAGATGGGTCAAGCTTTGTACAGGGTATTTCATTGACCTTGGCTGATGACAACTTAATGATTTGTGTCTGTAGGGATATTAGTGAACTCAAAAAAGCTCAAGACATAATTGCCTATAATGCATTTCATGATCCTCTAACCAATTTAGCAAATAGAGAGTTATTCTTAAATCGCCTCACACTCGCAATTAATAAACATAGACGGAATAAGAACTATCAATATGCAGTTCTATTCTTAGATCTTGATCGATTCAAAGCTATCAATGATAGCTTGGGGCATTGCTTCGGAGATCAACTACTAATCGATATTTCTAAAATATTGAAAAAACATACCCGAAATGTTGATCTAGTGGCACGACTTGGAGGTGATGAATTTGTAGTTTTACTAGAGGAAATCAGAGGCACTGAATATATTGTTAATATTATTGAGCGTGTCTTTGATAATTTTCAATCACCGTTCCAGATAGAAGGTCATGATATTGTTGTTACTTTAAGTATTGGTATTGCACTTGGAAATAAGAATTATTTTGAGGCTGCTGACTTACTGCGTGACTCTGATATAGCAATGTATAAAGCAAAACAGGAAGCCCATAATTCTTACCAGTTTTTCGATACAAACATGCACTTTCAGGCTCAGCGTCAATGTAGTTTAGAAAAAGACTTTCGTCACGCTCTTAAAAATAAAGAATTCGTTCTACATTATCAACCAATTTTCGATATAGCTGAATATCGTCTAGTTGGATTTGAGGCATTAGTGCGATGGCAGCATCCGATGCTGGGTCTAATCCCACCTGATGAATTTATCCCTCTTGCAGAAGAAACTGGTCTAGTTATACTACTTGATTGCTGGGTGATGATGAATGCTTGTCAACAGTTAGCACTTTGGAGAAAGAGATTTCCAAATTTCTCTGATATCAAAATGAGTATTAATCTCTCGCCAGAAGATCTTCGGTGGAACAGTTTGATAAAAGAGATTGATAATACCTTAGCTTATAATAACCTAGAGGGCGATTCGATTATCTTTGAAATTACTGAGAGTATTTTAGTGAAAGATGTCGAAAAGACTATTAATTTACTCTCTCAAATGACATCGCGTAATATTCAGATCAGTATTGATGATTTTGGAGCAGGCTATTCTTCTCTTAATTATCTCCACCGGCTTCCTGTAGATATTATAAAAATAGATCGTTCTTTTATTCAAAATATTCAAGGAGAAAAAAGTAACAATGAAGTAGTCAAAACTATTCTTTCTTTATGCAAGCGACTCAACCTGACTACTATTGCAGAAGGGATAGAGAGACCACTTCAACTTCAAGAGCTAAAAGATATGGGCTGTAAACTGGGTCAAGGCCATCTTTTTTCGAAGCCCATGATCAATCGAGACATAGAAACTAAATTCCTTGCCAGTTCTATTAAGACTAAGATTGTCTAGCTTTCTGGCCAAAACTGCTCATCCAGTAGTTGTTCTATTGTGTAGGGACACTCCATGGGTAATTCAGCGATATCCATGCCTTCCACATTAGCAATCAGTGCGCGCACAATCGGATAGCGTTTAATGATAGATGCTGGGATAAGGTCTCGTAAACTAGGACTCTCTTCTAGTAGCTGATGAATCTTGTCTCTTTGATAAGTAATTGAATTAATCCAGACCGTTTGCGTCTGATTGATATCAGCCTGTGGTTTGAACCTTGTATCTGGCTGATATTGCCATTGAAGTAAATCGAGCAATAGTTCATACAGAAGACCTTTGAAATGCTTCTTGTCTTGCTCAATCAATAAATAAATCTCGTATATCAGGTGATCGACATCTATCTGATCAAATTGTTGCTGTTCTAAATATTCAATGGTCTGCTTAGCCCATTGAATGAAGTCACAGTTAGGAGTTTTTGTTCCTAATCTGTTAAGCATTTGAAGTGAAACTTCTTGACTGATCACAATTTCCCCCTGAGCTGAGCTGTAACTCGTTGAGTTGAGGCAGCAATTCAACCCCCTAAACGGCTGTCGGAAGCATACTTGGCTTCTGAAGTAAGTTTCTTAGTTCTTTTATGCCACGGTTAATACGACGTGATATTGTGACTGGACTCACGCCCAACTGTTGGGCCGCTTCTTGCCGAGTGAGTTGCTTGACAAAGACCAATTGAATCGCTTCATAAGTTGTTTTTTCTATTTGCCCTAGGGCGTACAAAAGATCCTGACGTTCTTCTTGGTTAATCTTTTCAATCAGATCACATGTATCGACAATGGCCTCTCCCAGGTGTTTTGTTGAGTTTTTTGGGGCTTGACCCTTAGGGGAGATCTGGAGATCAAGACTAATGGGAACACGGTTTGCAGCAGCTATCTTCACAGCGCACCATTCATTGATTGATAGACCCAATTTCTCGGAAAGTTCTTGCTCACTCGGTTCTCGGCCTAGTTCAGAAATCAGCATTTGCCGGATGGTCTGACTTTTTTGATAGAGCTGGTGAGAGTGCCTGGGAATGCGGATGGTATTGGCACGATCTCTCAAGTAATGCAAGATTTCTCCCCGGACATAAGGAACCGCAAAGGTGCTAAAAGCATAGCCTTTGGTGGGATCAAAGCGTTCAATCGCAGAAATTAATCCAATGGCTCCGCATTGTTCAAGATCTTCGTAGGGTTCAGCACATTGACGGGTGAACCGATGTGCAACTTGGCGAACAAGACCTAAATTCATACGCACTAACCGATTCCGTAGGTGGACCGACGGTTGTTTTCGATAAGCCACCACCAATTCCATGGTCTGAGATTGGAGGGAAGTCTGATAGGCCAAAATAGTTCACCCCGTAAAATACGAAAAATCTCATTTGAAAAATTAAATTCATTGAATGTTTTTATGTACGAAAAATTTATTCTTTACTGTATCTTTATTGTTGCTTCGCTCAAAAACAACATATAAAACAATTATGAGTATCTCATGCAGATAAATCACATTTTTCGTACTTAAAGTGTTGAAATACTATTTGATTAAGATAAAATATCTTACAATATTATTCTGTCAATTTGTTGAAGCGATATTAAAAAATTATCTACATCAGTAGTCTTTTTGCAAGGAATGATTGATGTTCTTTTCTATTGTTGAGGTATTTGAGAAAGCTAAGAGGAACCTCATTCTAGACAAATGAAAGCCTGTCAGGCCCCCGACAACGACCCTGACAATTTTATGTCATAGGGCTGGAATCATTACTCCGCATACGTTGTAGAGGAGAGATTTTAACAATCTCTCCATCTTAGAGTGCAGAACATGCCTTGCATCCCTACTATGCCAAACCTTAGGCGTCGAGATAGACAACCTTCTGGCATCCAGCCCGAATCGGGTGAGATGGCTTTAGAGTCAGAAGTCTTTCGATAATATACGATTCCCTCAGATTGAAAACTTAAACAACACCTCGCCCTCCGCATAGTCCTCTGGCAATCAGGAGTCGCCCCCTGGAACTACGCAAGATTCCTGGAGCACGCGGAGAACCATCGCTTCATCCAGCGCGTCGGCGGTCGATATCGCTTTGTCCATGACCTAGTTCGCAAACGCTTCGCTGCAGCCTATACCCCAGAGAACTAGCGAAGAGCGATCGAACCGGCACTCGCAGACTGGGGAGGACTCCTGCGGTGCGCTGCAGTGGGCTGGGGTTGAGTGCTGTGCTACCCGGAAACGCCGACACTCTGCCAATCAGCAGTCCCTATATGCCCCAGTAAAATAGCGACACACAGACTAACAATCGACTCGACAAGTGAACCACCATCTGCCTGCACTGGAATTGCGCCGCTCAATTCACCAGATGCCAGAAAGAAACCCTCCGCTAGTGGTCTATACTTGCCTTCTGGTCGTTCTGACTTCTTCGGCCAACCCGTAACCATCGCCCAAATCGTCAAGTCACGGAGCAGTTCATTATGATTTTGATGCTTCAAAGCAACGAGAACACGACGAGCCTGAGCTGACTGAATCTGGGCATTAAGAGCATCATCATCAAATAAGGCTCTAGCCTCACGAGGCAGAGCCTTACCCAGCAAATCAGAGAGAGGGAATACGAGTGAAGGTATTAGTAATTCGTCAACAGGCTCATCATCACCAACCTCCTCATTCATCTTGGAAAAATATTCAACCATTGATTTTGAGAACGTCGATTTAGCAGCATCAATATCAACGCCATTCTCTTTTGCATGAGGAGAGGTTTTAAATCCAGATAGTATTTGGTCAACTGAAACAGGAAGTCGTGTTCGTTTTGCCATAACAATGCCGCTGACACCGAGTAACAATATACAGAAAATAAAGGGGGTTGATACGATTGCCTGCGATCCTCGACCCACCCTCGTATGCCTCCAGAATGCGCTGGGCGACTCGCGCTTTGTTACGGTCGGCTGCTGACAGCATGGGCACCCCCTTCATAGCCAGATTCACCATAGCCAACCCAGGCAAAGCTGCTGCCTCAACAGAGGTTGCGATCACAGCACCTTGCTGGGGTATTGTGGAAGAACCCCCAAAAGTGACGATTCTGTCTGTTGACCTTATAGATCCGATTCGTTCCGAATTTGTGGTAACCGTCAAATAGACAGCCTACTTAAGCAGCTTGTAGACGGTAGACCTGCCAATTCCCATTT
>CALFCG010000257.1 GCA_937951315.1 uncultured cyanobacterium | reverse complement strand
TAAAAGGGCACATTCATGATTATTGCCACTTCCTTACTCCAAACGCTGCTGGATGCTCAGCCCCAACTCCGGCCGCAAATTTACTTTAAGTCTTCTTTAACAGCCCTGTCCCATGCAATGGAAGACCAGGTACTCGCCAGTACAGACGACTTTCCCTTAGTCATTGCCTGTTTTCAGAAAGAACGTTACTACCGCCAGGAAGCCCACCGGTACCTCCGAATTGCCCAAAGGTCCAAACAGGTCTACGTTCTCGCAGCACCAGATACGGAGTTTGAGAATGCCTCTGGTCCTTATGAATCCATTGCCTTCGACCCTGAAGATGGTTTAAGTCAAGAATGGCATTTAGTGGTTGTCGGCGAGCAATATGCCATTTCACTCCTGTGTCGAGAATTGCCAATCGCGAACAATCCGAAACTATCTTCAATGGATCAGGCTCGCCGCTTTGAGGGAATCTGGACGTTCGATCGTCAGATCACCTGTCAGGCGGCCCAACTCTTGCTAGAACGCATTAGCCGTTATCACCCTAAGCTCAAGTCTAAAACAAAGAAAGCGCTCGCCCAGTTAGATGTTGGGACAGACAACGGCTTTAATCATATTGATCCCGCTCCCTTTGCCGATCGCCTCGTCACGTATTTACAGGCAGGGCAATATCGACAGCAAAAAGCCTATCGACAAATTGCGACGCAAGAGCGCAAAGAGCGTCTGGTCAATTCTATGACGACAACCATTAGACGCTCCCTCAATTCGGAGCAGATCTTACAGGCTGCAGTACAGGAGCTAGGGACAGCTCTAAATAGTCACCGCTGCATTATCTATCAATGTCAAGCGCAGGATGAGGACGCCCAGGTTCAATATGAATTTGCCGGACCAGAGCAACCGTCTCTACTATCTCAGCTCTGGTCTCTGCAACAGAACCCTTGGTTTCAGATTGTTGCTGAACACCTAGAGAGCGTCTATGTCGAAGACGTGCCCTCGCACTTGTCTAAGAACAAGCTGATCAAGGCACAAATGAAACAAGCGCAGTTACGGTCTTTGCTGATGGTGCCAGTCTTGTACCAAGGTCATTTGTTGGGGATGGTGGAGCTCCATCATGCAGAACCCTATACCTGGAGCGATTCAGAAATCTCAATGGTAGATGCGATCGCATCTCAAGTTGGCGTTGCTCTGATCCAATCTCAATCCTTTGCCGACCTAGAAACCTTAAATCAGCAACTCGAAGGACTCGAACGGACACGCAGCAATTTAATTGCCATTACCGGACATGAGCTGAGAACACCTCTCTCTACGATCCAGGTCTGCCTAGAAAGCCTAGCCAACGAACCCGACATGCCTCCTGAGCTTCAGCAGGTCATGCTGAGTACGGCCCTATCTGACGCCGAAAGGATGCGGAAACTAATTCAAGACTTTTTGACCCTATCTCGCTTAGAAAGTGGCCGGATCAACTCCAACCCTGAACCTTTAGCCCTGCAAGAATGCGTTGATTTATCCCTTAGCCGTGTCCGTACCCAACCATCAGATACACAAAATCCAAAGATCAAGATCCAGTTACCCCCGGATTTACCCCTTGTAAAAGCTGATGGTGAATGGCTGGTAGAAGTTTTAGCCAAACTTTTAGACAATGCCTGCAAATTTACCCCTAGTGATGGACAAATCACCATAGCAGCCCAACCGCTCACAGAGAAAATGCTTGAGGTAAATGTGACAGATACCGGGCGGGGGATTGAAGCTGACCGACTAGAAACCGTCTTTGATCGTTTTTACCAAGAAGAAGGTGCTTTGCGTCGCACAACAGGTGGTACAGGTTTAGGTTTAGCCATTTGCCGGCAGATTGTTCAAAATCTAGGCGGTGAGATTCGTGCCACGTCTCCGGGCAAAGATCAGGGCAGCACATTTTATTTCACACTTCCCATTGCCTTAGGCTCACCATCACAACCCACCAAACCTCGTAAATGAAGCAGAAAGCACCTGAAGAACTGTAACAGTTCCTCACAAACTTGATAAAACTGCACAATTGCGATGATACGATCCCCCTAGTTATCAAGACTTTGGTACCCCGAACAAGACCATAAATTGGGAGAAAAGATTAATGGCAGAAACACTGACTGGACAAACACCTTTGTTCGGTGGCAGCACAGGTGGCTTGCTGTCCAAGGCGGATTCAGAAGAGAAATACGCCATCACTTGGACCAGTCCCGATCAAAGAGTTTTCGAAATGCCAACAGGTGGTGCTGCAACAATGCACTCCGGTGAGAATTTGCTTTATCTAGCCCGTAAAGAGCAGTGTCTTGCTCTCGCTTATCGTCAGCTCCGCACCCAGAAGATCACTGACTACAAGATTTACCGTGTGCTACCAGATGGCGAAACCTCTCTTCTCCATCCCTCAGATGGTAAGCCACCCGAGAAGTCTACCGAAGGCAGAGAGCAAGTTGGTAAGGTTGACCGAAATATTGGCAGCAACCCGAGTCCAGCTTCCTATAAGTTCACGGGTAAGAAAGCCTACGACTAATTTTGTAGCTTTTGGCTTAGGCCACGCATTTATTTAGCAGTTCGCTAAGCTTCTAACTTGAACCCCATTGGGGTTCAAGTTTTTTAAGTGTATATGGGTTTAAGATGCATGATTTTCCCTGACTTTTCACAGTTTGAGTGCCTAGCTGAGCAGGGCAACTTTATCCCCGTATATCAGGAGTGGGTCGCCGACCTAGACACCCCAGTTTCTGCCTGGTATCGGGTTTGCGCCAAAGCGCCCTATAGCTTCTTACTAGAATCCGTGGAAGGTGGAGAACACTTAGCTCGCTATAGTTTCTTGGGATGTGATCCCCTATGGGTCCTTGAAACGCGAAATGATATGAGCACGCAAACCCACAGAGAGGGACATCAAGAGACATTCAAGGGCAACCCCCTAGAAATCTTGGCGCATTGTCTAGAGCCCTATAAGCCCGTTACACTTCCCGAACTCCCCTCAGGAATCGGAGGGCTCTTCGGGTTCTGGGGTTATGAAATGATCCGGTGGATGGAACCACGGGTCCCCATCCACCCAGCTCAGCCCACAGACTTACCAGATGGCGTCTGGATGCAGGTCGATCAGCTCCTAATTTTTGATCAGGTCAAGCGGAAAATTTGGGCCGTGGCCTATGCCGATTTAAGACAGGCCACGAATCTAAAGGAGGCCTATCAGAACACTTGTAATAGCGTTAATGCACTAGTCAATAAACTCCAAACCCCTCTAGACCGTAAATCCATAGAACTGCTGCATAAAACACCCCAGAATCTATCGGCTCCGCAGTACACAAGCAACGTCACCAAAACCCAATTCTGTCAGCAGGTAGACAAGGCGAAGGAGTATATCAAGGCGGGCGACATCTTTCAGGTCGTGTTGTCTCAGCGTCTCACCATTGATTATGTCGGTGCCCCCTTCGATCTGTATCGCTCACTGCGACTGGTGAATCCCTCTCCCTACATGTCCTATTTCCAGTTCAAAGACTGGCAAATCATTGGCTCCAGCCCTGAAGTGATGGTCAAAGTCGAACATTTAGGTGACTCCAGCGGTTCACTGCAAGCCACAATACGCCCCATCGCTGGCACCCGGCCTCGAGGCAAATCAATGCAGCAAGATCAAGCCTTTGAGCAAGATCTTCTCCAGGATCCCAAAGAAATCGCCGAGCACGTTATGCTCGTAGACTTAGGACGAAATGACTTGGGGCGCGTCTGCGTCAAGGGCAGCGTCAGGGTTAGCGACCAACAAATGATGGTCATCGAACGCTATTCCCATGTCATGCATATCGTAAGTAATGTCGTCGGCGAGCTAGACTCCTCTAAGACCGCCTGGGAAGTCCTTAAGGCTTGCTTCCCCGCAGGAACAGTCAGTGGCGCCCCCAAGATTCGAGCCATGGAGATCATCCATGAACTCGAGGGATGCCGCCGAGGCCCCTACTCCGGGATCTATGGATACTACGACTTTGAAGGACAGTTAAACACTGCCATCGCAATTCGGACCATGGTAGTTAGAGGCAGCAATCCTCACAGCGTTACCGTGCAGGCTGGCGCAGGCCTGGTAGCAGACTCAGACTCTTCCAGTGAATACCAAGAAACCCTCAACAAAGCGAATGGCCTTCTCGAAGCCATCAATGTTTTAAGCGCCAAAAGATAAACCTACATCACTGACGCATATTCCAATGAAAGACTATCAGGTTCGATTCTTGAACAAATCAATAGGTCTCGATCAGACCCTGACAGTACCTGAGGATCAGTACATACTTGATATTGCCGAAGAAGCCAACCTAAAACTCCCCTCAGGCTGCCGCCAAGGTGATTGCTCAGCCTGCATTGCCAAAATTATCAGTGGTCAGGTCGATCAAAGCGAACAGAAGTTCCTAAGCCCAGAGGAACAACAGGCAGGATATACAGTCACCTGTGTTGCCTACCCTCAATCAGACTGCACAATAGAAACGCATCAAGAGAAAGGATTGTATAGCTCAGCCCTTTATCAGTCTAAGAACTGAGCCCTAACCTAAGACTGAGTCTGTGCCACCAACATTTCCTTCAGTTTTTCTAGCTCATCAGCCCAACGGGGATCTGGCTGCACTGACTTTTGCTGCCCCCCAGAATTCGAATTCCGAGCCTTTCCTTTGCCGCCGCGCTGATTATTCGGACGACCAGAGCCATCTTCATCAGCAGGGCTAGCCTTTGGCAAAGCCTTCTCAATTTTCAGCGCACTGTCATTGAAAACATGACCATTGAATTTCTCGATCAGCTGATCAGCTTGTTCTTCAGTTTCAACTGTGACAAATCCGAATCCTCGACACTTGCCTGTTTTGCGATCCGTTACCACTTTGGTTGAAGTCGAATCGCCACCCTCCTGAGCAAACAAAGCCTCAAGCTCTTGGCGATCTAATTCTTTAGGCAAATTACCGACGTAAAGACGGATGGACATGGAAACTACCTCCCAAACAAAATATCAACAAACTTTAATTCAAACCTGAAGGGGAAACCCCCTAAATTCTGACAATCAATAAGATTTTCCTACCCGACAAAGCCATAGTGACTGGTGTGTAACGCTTTTCAGCGAGTTAAATCACGTGCCTCAGAAATTGTCCAAAAGAAAGGCTATCAAGTCAGCACCGAAAGAAGTAGAGGCAACTACAATTACCTCAGGATTCAATCAAGGCCCCTAGATTATCCATCTATTCCCAGCAACAATCATAAAAAACCGAGAACACTTGGACGCCGACTCATGACTTGATGACATAAGACAACCTTAATGCCCCAACATTGGCGGCAATAATCATAAAGTTCTGATAGTGAATATTTACACCGATCAATAAATTCTGCTGCTTTACAAAAGCGAAGCGACAAATGCATCTCTAAGTCAATCTTAACGGTAACATGGACCCTGTCCATCCAGCACGATTTTCCCCCATTAGACCTTCAGAATTTTACCGAACCCACGATTGCTCAACACTCTCACAAAAAAAGCCACATTGCTGTGGCTGATCAAGATTGCTGTATTGAAAAGTGAAACCTTGCCTTTGCAAACGATGTGCTATCGAAACAGTGCAGAAAAGCCTACTGTAAAGAAATGCAACATACATTCAGGTCTGACTGCAATCTTTCTTAATGCTTGCGTTATTTGAGGAGCTTTGTTTGATATGGTTGCCACAGTAGTTAATGTCGCCATCCCATAGGTGGAAGAGTATTGGGCATATCTCGAAAGTGAAATATTGACATGGACGATCGGTATAGTTCCCGCGATGTAGACCTCAAGGCCTTACTTCGCTCAACTCCCTTTTTTGCAGACTTGCCTGATTCCGTTGTCGAGCAAGCTGTCGCTCATGTTGTCACTCGGGAGCATCCGGCGAACCGTGTAATTTTGCTGGAGAATGACTGGGGTAGCTCGGTGTATTTTATCCTTAGCGGTTGGGTAAAAATTCGCACTTACAATATTGACGGTAAAGAAGTCACCCTTAATATTGTGGGTAAAGGTGAAGTTTTTGGTGAGATGGCACCTTTAGATGAAGTTCCTCGATCCACAGATGTCATCACATTGACCCCTTCTGTGGTGGCAAATTTGCCGGCTAATGACTTCGTAACACTGGTCCAAACCCAGCCCCAAGCAGGAATTAGGTTGGCGAAGCTTATGGCCCGTCGTCTGCGCCAACTCAACCGGCGCCTGAGACTGAGAGAGTCTGATAGCACCTCCCGCGTTGCTGATATTCTGTTGTTTCTAGCTGAAGGCCAAGGCAAAGAAAGTCAGGGTGGTATCGAGATTCCGAACCTGCCCCATCGAGAGTTAAGTAGCTTAAGCGGCATGGCTAGAGAGACAGTGACCCGTGTTTTGGGTAAGCTTGAAAAGAAAGGCCTTATTCTGCGTGATAATGATACTCTCTGTATCGTAGACGTTGATGCTTTAGAGAATCTCTTGCTTTAATGGCATGCTCGCATCTTGACGATTTCGATTTTAGTCTTGAGATCTCCTGTATGCTGTCGTCTTTTATCTAGTAAAAGTCCTTTACTCTTTTACAGATAGTTTTTGCGCTTCATTTTTTGCTGACGGTTAATCATGTCTGAGCCTTTGTCATCTCCGGAGTTTGATGAGTTGTTCACCGTTGGCCCACCTGCCGCAAAAAGTACACCATCATCTCGACATCTAATTGCAGGCCCACTCATGATGGTGGAAACTGCCTTCTTAGCCAGCACAACGGCCTTAATTTGGCTGGTTAATTACTACATTCCCACAGGCCCCATTCTGCGAATGTTCTTCCCCATTCCTGTGGCCCTTGCTTACCTACGTTGGGGTAAGCGAGCAGCTTGGATGACAGCATTTGTCACAGCTTTGCTGGTGACGGTCCTAATGGGACCACCCCGAAGTATTCAGTTCTTATTTCCCTATGGTGTCGTGGGCGTGATCTTGGGGGGGCTATGGAGACGACGCGTCGGCTGGTCTGTTTCCATGGGCTGGGGCGTTTTAGCAATGGCTGCGGGTTTATTTTTTCAGGTAGGTGTCGTTTCTCTGTTGGTGGGGACGAACTTATGGCTGTATCTCAACCGTCAAGTTCTGGGGCTTTTAGATTGGCTGTTTGTCAAGTTAGGGCTCTTAATTCAGCCTGATATTTTGATTGTGCAAATCGGGGCTGTGGGGCTGATTTTTGTAAATGCAACATTGTATTTATTACTTGTGCACTTGGTGGCCTGGCTGCTGTTAGAGCGCTTAGGTAATTCGATACCTGAGCCGCCAAAATGGCTACAAGTTTTGCTGGACTACCAGGAAGAGTAGTACCAGATGATTCGGGTTTATACCCAACAACCCCAGGGAGAACGATGGCTCAAACGTTATCAAGGTTGTGCCCCCATATTCGCCTGCATCTTGGGCTTTACTGAAACAGCTTTATTGCCAGGTATTTCAGCAGCAGGAAACACGCCCCAGGCGCGTCAATTTACGGCGATTGCAGATGCAGAATTTTTAGTGAATGGCCCCGGTCCAGCTCAGTATCCACTGCCATCTCTAGACCAGGGAGCCTCTCCCGTCTATATCACTCGCGCTGTTCTCAATGGTCAACAAATTCCGCTGCGGATTCTGAATGCGGGATTGCCCATCCCACCTTCTATTGAACATGTCGATCTAGGGGGACAAGCAGCTCGCTGTTTATCGACCGGAGCCGCGCTACCCCTAAATATTGTTAAAGGACTATGGGACGAGGGCTTGAAGTGGGGCCAGGCACTTGCAGTTCCTGGTAGCTATATTATTTGTGCAGAATGTGTCGTAGGCGGAACCACAACAGCTCAAGCCATTTTGACGGGTCTAGGCGTACCAGCCTTTGGCAAAATCAACAGCAGCCACCCTGTCTGTAATCATGCTCAAAAGCAACAACTTGTTCAAGCCGGCTTACAAAAAGCCAACGCGCCCATTAGCAATCCCTTAGATCTTATTGCAGCGGTAGGAGACCCCATGCAGATTGTGGCGGCTGGCATTATGGTTGCAGCAAGTCGAACCTGTGGCGTAATGCTAGCAGGTGGCACTCAAATGCTAGCGGTATACGCTTTAGCTCGATCAATAGCCACCTCACAAAACTTAGATTGGCAGCCTGAAGAGGTAGTGGTAGGGACAACCCGCTGGGTCGCAGAGGATCCGACAGGTGATACGGTTGGCTTAGCAAAAATGATTGGTTCTGTGCCTCTAATTGCTAGCCAACTCAATTTTTCCCAATCCAAATATCCTCAACTGCGCGCCTATGAGCAGGGGTATGTCAAGGAAGGGGTGGGGGCTGGGGGCTGTTCAGTTGCAGCCCAGCTATATGAAGGGTGGCAACTACCTATGTTGCTCAGCAAGATCGAGGATCTACTGCTGCAACAGAGCAAAACAAGGCAGTTATCACATTAGTTTCTGCGCATTCTCCGCTTTCTTCGCTTGGCGATAGCTTTGCGCTTTTTCTTCTCTAGTGGCGTTTCAAAGTGGCGATGCTTCCGCATATCTGGAAAGATCCCGGCTTTAGACACAGTGCGCTTAAAACGCCTTAGTGCTGATTCAATTCCTTCACTTTCGCCAACAATAATTTGGGCCATCCGATCACCTATCTTTCTGTAAATTAACGGCGCTACCTTGCATTGAATCTGTTGGTAACGCTAAAAAAGAGCAGACAGAAGGTCTGCTCTCAATGCCTTATAAAAAGGTTAGACCCCAACCACTCTAGTAGGAGCGGTTATTGCCTCCCCAGCCACCGCCAGCAGCAGGCTTACGATCTTGACGGGGGCGAGCTTTGTTGACCTTGAGGTCACGACCCATCCATTCTGCACCATCTAAAGCCTCGATGGCAGCCTCTTCCTCTGCTTCAGACTCCATTTCCACAAATGCAAACCCACGGGGTCGACCCGTTTCGCGGTCTGTAGGAACCTTAACGTTCTTAACGGTCCCATACTCCTGAAACACCTGACTCAGGTCATCCTGAGTAGCATCGTAGGACAGATTCCCAACATAAACTGACATCAAACAAACTCCAGAATCGGAAAATGGAAGAGAGTTAGATTCGGAGAGACGTCTAGATAAACGAACTGCAAAACCGAAAATAATTCTTTATTAATTAGAACCTAGCATAATACAAGCCAGAAAAGACATCCTAGCGTGTTCCGCCTTTCGATTCAATCGAGTTTGTTCTGTCACCCTGATAAAGACTTTTCCTATCAAGAATTTTAGAGCCCGTTTTACCCTCTGATCAATAGAAAAAAGGTCATAGGGACAGGGGTTGCTAGGACACTGAGATTTTAAGGGTCTAACCCACATTCCGCGCCAAGCTGAATAGAGGAATCCTTTACACTATTATCAATAGGCCTCAAGTGACACCCATTTCGAAGGAGAGATAGCAAAATAGCTGTGATGATAAGTTGGCAGGCTGTTGCAGCATTTTTGAGGCTGCTTTTTTCCCAGTATTCTCCCAATACTTCTGGGTCACCACAGCATTAGGGGCGCTATTCTTGAGCTATGGATGTACCCCGAATACACCCGGATACGATTGAGCTGGTTCGCCAGTCTGCTGACATTACTGATGTGGTGTCAGAACATGTGGTTTTGCGAAAGCAAGGTCGCAACTTAGTTGGGTGTTGTCCCTTTCACGACGAGAAAACCCCCAGCTTCAGCGTTAGTGCAGAGAAACAGTTCTACTATTGCTTTGGCTGCGGAGCTGGGGGCAATGCTTTCAAGTTTTTAATGGAGCTAGAGAAACGCTCCTTTGCCGAGGTGGTGTTGGGGCTAGCCCAGCGCTACGACATTCCGGTTCAGACCCTTGCGAAGGCTGAGAAACAACAGCTTGACCGGAAACTGTCATTACGGGAACAGCTCTATGAAATTTTGGCCATCGCCTGCAGTTTTTATGAACATGCGCTGCGTCAGCCACCGGGGCAGTTTGCCCTAGACTATGCTCAGCAAACACGCCAGTTGAGCGAGGAGACCATTCAGCAGTTTCAGATGGGCTATGCTCCGGCAGAATGGCAAGGTCTTTACCAACATTTAGTTGAAGCCAAGAAATTCCCTGCCGAGCTGGTGGAACAGGCAGGCCTCATTGTGCCGCGCAAATCAGGGGAGGGCTACTACGATCGGTTTCGCAATCGGCTGATGATTCCCATTCACGATCATCAAAGTCGGGTCGTGGGTTTTGGGAGCCGGACCCTTACAGGAGAGGAACCAAAATATCTCAACTCCCCTGAAACAGAGCTATTTAATAAGGGGAAGCTGCTGTTTGGGTTAGACAAGGCCCGTAAAACAATTGTTCAAGATGATCGGGCCATTGTTGTTGAGGGCTACTTCGACGTCATTGCGCTTCATGCTGCGGGCATTACCAATGCAGTCGCCTCTATGGGAACGGCCATTAGCGAACATCAGGTCAAGCAGCTCCTGCGCTACACCGACTCCAAACGAATTGTTCTCAACTTTGATGCAGATGCAGCTGGCGGCAAAGCAGCTGAAAGGGCAATCTCTGAGGTCGAAGCTCTGGCCTATCGCGGCGATGTGCAGCTCAGGGTTCTCAATTTACCGAATGGTAAAGATGCTGATGAATTCCTATTAGAGGCTCAGCGGAAGGACTATGACCAGCTGGTTGAAGCAGCCCCCCTTTGGCTCGATTGGCAAATCCAGCGGGCTATTGCCGATCAAGATCTACAGCAGGCCGATCAGTTTCAATCTGCAACGCAAGCCATTGTTGAACTCCTGGGCAAGCTACCGAATGCGGCACTGCGAACCCACTACATTCACAACTGTGCGGAGTTACTCAGTCAGGGCGACTCTCGACTAGCGCTGCAGCTTGAAGAAGCCCTGCGCCAACAGGTGCGAGGGCAGCGGTGGCTAGGACGTTCAGAGAAATGGCAAAGGCCAGCAGACTATACGCTACGGGAAGCTGCAGAGGCCCAACTCTTAAGAATTTATCTCCATCGGCCTCAATATCGCATTACGGTGCGCGAAGCGATGAAGGATCGAGATGTGGAGTTCAGTTTTTCGCACCATCGTTTTCTCTGGCGCCAGATTCTCGCTTTAGAAGACGAGGTGATTCAGGCGAATCCTGAGCAGTATCAGTCTCATCCTGAAGTCACAACGATTCCTGATGAGTCCTTTGATTTGATTGCTGCGGTGCAGGATCTCTGTACAACCTTTACAGATGAGCTCAAGCAAATCTACCACCTGATCCAACTCAATGAAAAAACAGAGATAGACTTGCTACGCCCAAATCTCTCGATTCGGGCAGCGTCTGCAGGTTTAGAACGCATTGCCTGCGAAAAAAGATGTCGCCATTTATTGCAAATGTGGGAGTCAGCTCTCAAGTCGGCGAAAAGAGAGCTGAAGGGAAAACAAATTCTGAATGCCTATCTCCAGCATATCCAGGAAATGATTGATGATGAATCTGAGCATGCTCAGACGCTGCTGGATGAAGAAAGCTATTGTTTGCGAGAGTTGGAAGATATCCGCCAGCTCTATTACCAAGAAAAGCGCTATTTAGACAAGCTAGATCAAGAACGATGCGTTTCCATGAGTGATCTAACGGAAGTGGTGATTGAGCATAACCTCCATCTCAATTAGAAGTTCTGATACTGATTGGTTAGATCAGTCTAGATATAGATGATAATTAGGGCACTCTAGGGGTAGAAAATCAGAAATCACTTCCGTATTCGCGCTGAAATTGATTTTCTGCGCCTAGAATTGAAGGTATACCTAAACCCACCCGGAGAGTTCATGGCTACTCAAAAACAATTTAAGAACTTTGAGGAGATGCTCGAGGCATCAGAGACGCCACTACTGGTCGATTTTTATGCTGATTGGTGTGGTCCTTGTCGCATGTTGGCACCGATTTTAGATCAGGTACAGTCGATGATGAAGCACCAGGTTCAGGTGGTGAAGATAGATACAGAGCGCTACCCAAACTTGGCGAGTAAATATAGCGTTCATGCGCTGCCAACTCTGGTACTCTTCAAGCAAGGTGATCCTGTAGAACGTTTGGAGGGTGTTCTGCCTGCGGAAGATATTGTGAATCGGCTTCAGGCTTTTGTGTAAAGGTTATGCTGGTCTATAGAATTTGCGGGTTGTGGATTCTCAGCAGATCCTTATGATGGCTACAGACTCTATGTTTAGGAGAGGCTACTGATGCTAAATCGCAAGATTTATCAACTCCATACTGACGGCCAAGATGTTTGGATCTTCTTGCGAGACCAGCAGCGATGGCTGGAGCGAGCTCGCATCATTGATGTTGAGGGTGATTTACTCACACTCCGTTACGAAACGGAAGAAGAGGATGAAATTTGCTCTTGGGAAGAGATTATCCGAATTGAGAGTGTTGGGGCTATTACCCGTAAACTCGCTTCTGTGCCAAAGGGCGAAGCTGATCTCTTGGTCTCTGAGGACTGTCCTGAAGCGGAGCAAATTAAAAAGTCTCATCCAGACTCTAATGCTGACTGAATAGTCTGCGTCCGGTCTGGTCTTTATGCTGATGAATTAGGTGAAGTCCGACATGACTGAGCCGTCAATGCCGCAGACATAGTCTGCGGCATTGTTGTTGAGGCCCTGGCCTCTTTCACCAGGAGAGGAATATGGAGGAAATGGATAGAGAGACGCGAGGGTTGTTTGTGGGTCTCTCGACCCTAGATTTCATCTATTTAGCTGAGGCCCCTCCACGGTCCAATCAAAAGATTGTCGCGTTTGATAGCGTGATTACGGCGGGTGGGCCAGCGACAAATGCGGCAGTCACCTTCGCCCACTTGGGTCATCAAGCTCAGCTCCTCACGGCCATCGGGAATCATCCAATGGGACAACTTATCCGATCCGATTTAGCTGGATTGGGGGTTGCGATCGCAAATCTAACACCAACATCACAACAATCGCCGCCCGTCTCTTCCATCATCGTGACGCAATCCACCGGGGAGCGAGCCGTCATCTCGCTCAATGCCCAACGACAGCAGGCACAGCCAGAGCAAATTCCATCTGAGATTTGGGAACAGCTCAACGGGGCTAAAATTATTTTGATAGATGGTCACCAGATTGATGTAGGAGTTGCGATCTCAATCCAAGCCCAAAACATCCCCATTGTTCTAGACGGCGGTAGCTGGAAGCCTGGGCTCGACGCCATCCTCCCCCATATCAACTACGCCATTTGTTCTGAGAACTTCTACCCTCCTGACTGTTCAGAGACCAAGGCCGTTTTCGCTTATCTCCAAGCTCGATTGCCGCAGCCGGCTCACATTGCCATTACACGGGGCAAGCAACCGATTCTGTATTCCCAAGCGGGGGAAGAGGGCATAATTCCCATTCCAGCCATTACAACCGTCGATACTCTAGGGGCTGGAGATATCTTCCACGGTGCCTTTTGCCATTTTATTTTGTCCCATGATTTCCCTGAGGCGTTGGCACAGGCCGCGCAAGTGGCTACGCAAGCCTGTCAATCTTTCGGTACCCGAGCTTGGTTGCAGGACGCTTAACGAATTTCAGCATACAAACGCTTGAGCCTTTTTGCTGGAACACCCAAGGCCCAGAGAACACCGACGCTCAGATAAATAGCATTGGCTTTAAAGGCTCCCAGATTTGCCACCCGCCGATCAGACGTCTGTACCATGCGGTTGACCAAACGCATGCGCCCAAAACGGGTGATGCGCTGACAAAAGTCAGTCTCCTCCATGATCGGCATTGCGGCGTCAAAGGCACCGCAATCCCAGAAAGGCTGACGTCGACAGAAGATAACCTGATCGCCAAAGAACAAACGCATTCCATGAAAAAAGAAGAGATGGGGACGAAAGAAAAGGGGCCCCCAATAGGTCTTCAGCAGATTTTGCAGGGTTACCCCCCAACAAATACTCTTGCCACCAGTCATCACTGAAATAAAGGCACCACAAGTAACCTGAGAGTCCCTCAACACCCATTGAATAACATCAATCAGATCATCAGGGACCACAGTATCAGC
>CALFCG010000256.1 GCA_937951315.1 uncultured cyanobacterium | reverse complement strand
TCACCCGCGTACATGGCACCCGAGCGGTTTTATAGTCATTTTTCACCCGCCTCTGACCTTTACGCAGCAGGCATACTGCTCTATGAGCTTGTGGTCGGCCATCGTCCCTTTACCGGTACACCGGGGGATTTGATGACTGCTCATCTCAACCACTCCCTTGAGTTTCCAGAGACCATCCCCACTGTCGTCAGCAATATTATTGAGCAGGCAACACAAAAGTTACCCCAAAAACGCTTCGACTCGGCTCAAACAATGCTCCAGGCAATTCACCGAGCTGCAAAGGTTGAAGACCGACCGAAAGTGATCGCACCCAAAATCCAGCCCTCCAGTCTGGATCAAGCAGCGCTAGCTTCGCCTGTTTTGACGCTGGCAACGCAAGCTGATCGGCTCTATTGTGGTCTCCCGTCACAGGTCCTATGCCGCTCCCTAAAGCCTCTGGGCTTGGGCGATCCAGTGCCGTACCCCATGACTCAGGGTCAGGTCATGCAGATCTGGGACCGTCCCCAAGGCCTCTTTGTCAGAACACAGCAAGCTCAAACACACACCCTGTCCTACCTGCCTCCTGATCCTGAAGACCGTACATCTCAAAACCTGTCAGCTCATGTTTTAGGGTCTTGGCAGTCTACCTCCTTGCAGATGGACATTGCCCCCAACGGCCGATGGGTCGGGGTCGCCACGAGCGGCAATCCGTCCCAAGACCAATGCCAAATTCTGCGTCTACCAACACTCAAACCTCTCAGAGCAATCACGGGAGCTGCCACTAATCTCCTGACTCTAGACAATCATCATGGGCTGATGGTCATTCCTCTGGCTCAAGGAGTGTGCTTGCGATTCTTGAACCGTCGGGGCAATACGTTAGACTATTGCCAATTGCCACTCCAACCGCGTCAGATCATTCAAGGGCAAGGCAATCCCTATCAAATCTTAGCTGTCGCTGCTGAAGCCAGTTTTTGGGTCACCCTCAACCCACTCCTCATCAAACGTATTACCCTACCCATCGCGCCAACCATGGGAATCGCAACCCCTTGGGGCTATCTGCTAGCCAACCAAACCGGAGGCATTGCTCTTATTCACGCATCCGGGAATTTTTGGAAGCACCTAACACTGCCCCTAGGTCATCAAGAAAGGGTCAGTGCGATCGCATCCTATCAATCTCGGTTAATCGTAGCCACATGGTCAGGCCAACAGGGAACGTTGTATAGCTTCGATCTCGGGCCTTTTATCCACCAATGAATCAAACCCTGTATAAATCCACCGCTGAATTTATACGTTAATGCCCTAAAGCAACCCCTTCTCCTCTCGGATCAGCCGCCCCTTCCAAGCTGCCATCGGGCTTCACGACAATTAGATTGGCATTCCCCCAACCCGACCCCAGCTGAATCTGATGGCCCCGCTGCTCTAGATTGTCTACGGTGGCTGCATCAAAGCCCCAACGCTCTAACCGCAGCGTTTCAGGCAACCACTGATGGTGCAGTCTCGGAGAGGCAACGGCCTGCTTAGCATCTTGGTCATACACCAGCACATTCAACAAAATCTGCAGCACAGTGGTGATAATGGTGCTGCCCCCTGGCGCTCCAGTCGCAAGCCTCAGTTTGCCATCTTCAGTGACAATCGTCGGGGTCATGCTAGAGAGAGGAATTTTGCCCGGTGCGATCGCATTGGCTGCTCCTCCCACCAATCCAAAAGCATTGGGAACTCCTGGTACAGCGGCAAAATCATCCATTTCATTATTGAGTACGATGCCCGTCTCTTCAGCCACAACCCCAGCCCCAAATCCCAGATTGACCGTGAACGTGAGACTGACCGCATTGCGATCTTTATCAACCACCGTCAGATGGCTCGTATCATGGGACTCCTGCTGCTGACGAATCGCCTCTAGGACGCTAGGACTCGCCGCTTTGACCTCTTGGGTTGGACGCGATCGCTGAAGTTGTATCTCTTGACGACGGCGATCGGCATAAAGCGGGCTGATCAGCTCAGCCGTCGGTACCGACACAAAATCAGGATCCCCCAGATAGGTCGCCCGGTCTGCATAGGCAATTTTCATAGCCTCAATCAGCACATGCAAAACATCCGGGTGATGCCAGCGGTCTTGAAAATCTTGATCTTCAACCATCTGCAAAATCTGCAGCAGATGAATACCACCCGAGGAAGGCGGCGGCATCGAACACACCCGAGATTGACGAAACTGACCACAGACCGGATCTCGCCAGGTCGGTTGGTAGACCTTTAGATCATTGAGAGTAACCAAACCTCCATTACTCTCCATATCCTCAGCAATCGATGCTGCAATCGTGCCGGTATAAAAACTCTGTGGATCCTGGCTCACGTCTCTCAGCGTCTGAGCTAAATCCTTTTGAAGCAACCGATCACCCCGTTGAGGTACGCGGCCCTGGGGTAGAAAGATCTGACGCGCGGCTGGATTTTGACTGAGGACATCTTGACGGCCTTGAATGGCACGGGACAGGCGATCGGTCACAGGAAACCCACGTTCAGCCAAGGTAATCGCTGGCTGAACCACCTGCGCCCAAGGCAACTTCCCCTGTTTCTCGTGCACCTCAAATAACCCAGCAACAGTCCCTGGAACTGCGACAGCGAGATGACCATTGATGCTAGCCCCCGACTTCAGCTCCCCAGCTTCATTGAGATAGAGATCGCGGGTTGCGGTTAAGGGCGCTTTTTCTCGAAAATCTAAAGCCTTGATCTCATTCGTATCAGCCAACCGCAGCATTAAAAAACCGCCGCCGCCGATCCCCGCAGAAAAAGGTTCCACCACTGATATCGCCAATGTCGTGGCCACAGCAGCATCAACCGCATTCCCCCCCTGCTTGAGCACGGCCAACCCAACCTGACTCGCGCGTGGGTGAGCAGACGCCACCATGCCCTGCCGACTTTGGGTCGGCTGAGCCAACACATCCGGCAAGATCAATAACCCGAGAGCGAAGCTCCAGGCCACATAGCCCAGGGCTTTATAAAAACGCAACAACAGCAAGTTGGCCTAACTTAGTCAAACTGAGATTGAAGGTCGGGTTGGGAACAACTACGACTTAGTGCCAATCTAACAGAATCTGAACCCGCACTTTTAGGGATAAAACGTCCACAGGCATAAAAGGCATCAGCGAGGGTGGGCTGCAAATCATACATCGTTGCGTAGGGATTCACGGGTTTGTTGTTCTTATACAAGCCGTAGTGCAGATGAGGTCCCGTCGAACGCCCAGTGCTGCCAATGTATCCCAATAACTGTCCGCGCTTGACCTTCATATTGCGGGCCACAACAAAGCGCGATAGGTGAGCATAGAGGGTCTTGTTACCATAGCCATGATCAATGACCACATAATTCCCATTGACGCGGGAAGACTTTGCTCGCTTCACCATGCCGTCTGCCGTGGAGTATACAGGCGTATTCATGGGACGCACCAAATCAATCCCCTCATGGAAATGAAGTCCACGCCCAAAGGGATTACGTCGCATACCAAATTCAGCAGAGATACCAGCGTCAAGGACAGGCACTCCCCGAGGATGCGCTGCCTCACGAGCTGCAGTTTGCCGAATCATATCCTGCAGTGCTGGCTCTAGCTCAAGATTGGATGGCAAAGATAACAGCGGGTGGTTACGCTTCGCGAAGCGATCAGACAGTTCATGGGGAATATCGGCAGTCCCTTGATGAGAAGAATGGTCGTGATGAACGTCTGCCCCACGCTGTCCTGATGGCGTCGAGACACCAACCATTGGGCGCGATTTACCCACGAACAATGCTGTTGCTAAAACGACAGGAACCCCTAACAAATAGGGATGTGAAATTTTCTGGAGTGATTTTACGCAGCCGGAAAAAAAAGACATTGTCCTCCGAACCCCACGGGATAATAAAGATATGATTTGATGATTGTTAGTAGTATTAATTGACCACAGAAAATCAACTTGTATTCTAGAGTACACAATTGTGGCAATTTCCTCTTTCAAAAGAATGGAACTTCTGCCTTACTGTCAACTGAGAGAAGCGTGTGAAAATTTTGGTCGTGGGCAGCGGTGGTCGAGAACATGCACTGTCCTGGAAACTGTTACAGTCTCCAACCGTTGATCAGGTCTTTTGCTTACCAGGCAATGGGGGCACCGCAGCGCTGGAAAAGTGTGAAAATTTATCGCTTGATCCGGATGATTTTGATGCGATCGCAACGTTCGCCCAACAGCAAACCATCACCCTAGTGGTCGTTGGTCCCGAGCTCCCCTTAGCAGCAGGCATCACCGATGTTTTACAGAAACAAGGGATCGCTGTCTTTGGTCCTACGCAGGCCGGTGCCCAAATCGAGGCCAGTAAATCCTGGGCCAAAGCGCTCATGGAATCAGCCGGCATCCCAACAGCCAAAGCCGGCACCTTTCAGGATGCAGCATCCGCCAAAGCCTACGTCCAAACACAAGGCGCCCCCATTGTCGTTAAAGCCGATGGTCTCGCTGCCGGGAAAGGCGTCACCGTCGCCCTCACCTTAGAGAACGCCTTCAGTGCCATTGATGAAGTCTTCGCCGGACGATTTGGGTCAGAATCACAAGTCCTGATTGAAGAATATCTCACAGGACAAGAAGTTTCAGTTCTGGCACTCTCCGACGGGCAAACCATCCGACCGCTCCTCCCGGCCCAAGACCACAAACCCATTGGCGAAGGGGATACTGGCCCCAACACAGGCGGAATGGGAGCCTACGCCCCCGTCCCGTGGATGACAGACACGCTTCTGCAGCGGGTTGAGCAGGACATTCTCCAGCCCACGCTCACAGCACTGCAAGATCGCCAGATTGATTATCGAGGTGTGTTGTATGCCGGTTTAATCATTACCCCTGAAGGGGCACCCAAAGTCATCGAGTTCAACTGTCGCTTTGGAGATCCGGAAACCCAAGCCGTCTTGCCTCTGCTAGAAACACCACTCGCAGAGTTATTAATGGCCTGTGCAGAACAAAAACTCACTCAGCAACCCAAAATCCGCTGGAAGGAAGGCTTTTCAGCCTGTGTTGTGATGGCATCGGGTGGCTATCCAGGCGCTTACCAAAAGCACCACCCCATCACAGGCATAGAGGAAGCCGAAACCAAAGGCGCAGTGGTCTTTCATGCAGGCACCCAGCTTCAGGATCAGACCCTAACCACCAGCGGCGGGAGAGTGTTAGCCGTGACGGCAGTCGCAGAAAGCTTTGAGCAAGCTCTCCAGGCGGCCTATCAAGGATTATCTCCCATCAAATTTCAGGAGAGCTACTACCGGCGCGATATTGGTCAACGAAAATGGCCTGAACTCAAGCCTTAAAACAAGCGTTTTGGCAATCAATTAAAACGGAATGTCGTCGTAGTTAGGTTCTTCCACAGGGGCCGCCGTTGTCTGCGGCATAGCCGCCGGAGCTGGGGGTGCAACCTGAGGCGCTGCCGGAGCCGCAGGAGCTATTCGCTGGGTCGCGGCTGTCGGCATACTGGGAACCGCTGTGGTCACTGCATTCATTGACATGGGATGGATCCGTGAAGCCGTAATCTCTGCAACCTTTTCTTTAAAACCTTCCGGTCGATCAATACTGTTCATGGTGAGACGCCCCTCAATGACGATCTGATCGCCCTGCTGGTACTGCTCCTGGACCTGTTGCGCCATATTGCCCCAGCTCACCACCTTCACAGTTTCCATGGGATCTTCAGCCCGAATTGCAGGAAACTGAACCGTCATTTCTGCAATGGCAGTTTGACCATCTTGGGTAAATCGCAACTCAGGCGCTTTCACAATCTCAGCCATCAGCACACAGCTATTCATCGCTAGACCCTCTCCGTCCCTTTACTATGTAACTCCGAAGCAACAGGACTCCAGAATGCGTACTCAATATTACTATAGTTCTTCCGCCCGCAAGGCTTTCCCAACAAGCTAAACACCCACAGCCCCAAGATCGGGAGCCATATCAGAGTCAGGATCGAGTTCAATGAAGTCCTGCACACGCTGGCGGTAGTCCGCCAGCATCACATCGACCCATTCCCGATCAGAACCGTTCGCATACAGATGCACCAGTGGCTCGCTAGCATCGGGTAAAATCAGCACCCAATTATCGTTCTGCGGGTTCACCACCTTCACACCATCAATGAGTTCCAAAGACTCTGGTGAATGGGCTTCAATCAAGTAACGCATCAATGCTCCCTTACGAATCCACGGGCAGCGCACATCTTGCGTGCGATGAAAAACCCGAGGTAAATCTGCCTTCAGTTGTCCCAGTGGCTGGGACTGCAACCGCAGCATCTCAATCAGCTTCGCAATGGAAAACATGGCATCAAACCCAGGATGGAGTTGCGGAAAGATAAACCCGCTTTCAGCACTGCCACCCAACACAACATCAGGATTCATGCGGCAGGCTTCCATCAGAGCCGTCGGATTAACCTTGGTCCGAATCACCCGCGCATCATGCCGACGGGCAATCAAATCCACCGCGCTAGAAACATTAACGGGAACCACTACTGTCCCGCGCGGGTGTGCCGTCAAGATAATTTCCACCATCAAAGCCGTGAGTTGCTCACCCTCAATCGCACCACCTGTTTCGTCCACTAAAATCAGCTGCTCGCCATTCGAAGCAACTTGGACACCAATATGAGCCTTCAGCGCTTCCACCACCGGCCCCAACTGCGCTAGCAGCTCTGCTCGTTCTTCTGGGGAAGGGTTCGTTTGGCGCAGACTAGCATTAAGCACCACGACATCACAGCCAAACTTATTCAAAAACTGAGGCAGAACAGCACCCGAAACAGCATAAACATAGTCAATAACGACCTTGAAGCTGCCTTTCCGAATGGCATCGGTATTCAGATGCTTCTCAAAGTCAGTGGCGTAGAGTTCAGGAATTTGAGTGGGATAGGTAATACTGCCAATTTCATCCATGGGGGCTCGACGAAAGTCCTCTTTAAAATAGGCCCCTTCTATCTTCTTTTCTTTGCCCTTGGAGACATTAATGCCCTGCTTATCAAAAAACTCAATCAGAATGTGATCTGATCGTTCAGGATGAATCCGCACATGAACCCCGCCCACCACATCCAGGGTCCGCACCACACAGCGAGAAATCGGTAAAGCGGTCGCCTCTAAGTTTTGGACATTAATGCCAACAGACATCAACCCTGAGACCAAGGAACGAGAGACCATCCGTGAAATACTGCGCTGATCCCGCGAGATACACACTTGGGAGCCCGCTTTGAGGGTCGAGGCATAGGCGGCCCCTAACTTAACGGCGAACTCAGGGGTAAAGTCTACATTGGCTAAACCAGCAACGCCGCGCTGCCCAAAGAGATTACGACGAGCGGTATTCCCCCAAATCAAATTGATGTTGAGGGTCGCACCGGGTTCAACCCGCTTGCTTGGCCAGACCCGAACCCCTGGATTCACCTGAGCTTCTTCACCAACGGTCGATAAAGCGCCAACCACAGCTCCTTCTAGAACATGTGCGCGTCGATCCACCCGTGCACCGCGCGTAATCGTGCAGGCCCGCAAGTGAGCCTCTTCACCGACCAACACACCATTCCAAATAACCGGACGCTTGAGATCAGCATCAGCACCAATGGTGACGTTATCCCCAATCACAGTGCCAGGTTCAAGAATTGCGCGGGGACCAATGCGACAGTTCGCCCCCATCAGCACTGGCGGATTGAGCTGCGCCAGGGGATCAACATAGTTATTGGGGCCCATCCAAACGCCAGGCGAGATTTCAGGATAGAACAAGTCAAGCTGCACGGTCCGATGGAGCGCATCGTACTGGGCTTCTCGGTAGGATTCGAGACTGCCCACATCACACCAGTAGCCCTCGGCAACATAACCATACATCGGCTCCCCCTTCTCCAGCAGCAGGGGAAATAAATCATGGGAGAAGTCTGTGGCTTGGTCAACGGGGAGGTAATTCAGCACCTCCGGTTCCAAAATATAGATGCCGGTGTTGACGGTGTCAGAAAAAATTTCACTACTGGAAGGCTTCTCTAAAAACCGGCAGATCCGCTGCTGTTCGTCGGTGATGACAACCCCAAATTCCATCGGATTCGGGACTCGGGCCAAAACAAGCGTTGCCTTGGAGCCTCGTTCTTTGTGGAAGGAGATCGCTGCGCTCAAATCATAGTCAGTGATACAGTCACCGCTAATCACCACGAAGGTCGTCGTTAGCAGGGCTGAAATATTTTTGACGCAGCCAGCGGTCCCCAGGGGCTGATCTTCTTCCACCGCATAGGTCATCTGAACCCCAAACTGTGAACCATCCCGAAAGTAGTCACGCATGACGTCAGGAAGGTAAAACAGAGTCGCAATGATTTCGGTGATGTGGTGACGTTTGAGCAAATTAACAATGTGCTCAGCAATAGGCCGGTTGACAATCGGGACCATTGGCTTGGGCAGGTCACAGGTCAGCGGGCGCAAACGGGTCCCCTCGCCACCGGCCATTAATACGGCTCTCATTGTCTTGGCTCCATGTTTTATTTGCACATGCCCTGCACAACCGCCTGCTGTTCACAGGCGGTGTGTCTTTCTTGCTATGCCTCGTACAAGAGAGACGCAGGCTGTAGAGCTTCAACCAAACTACGAACGACAGCAATCATCGCCAGTTCACTATTGAGCTGATTGACCGCAGATCCGACACCAATACCTTGAGCACCGGCAGCGATCGCAAGGGGCGCAGTCACATTCGACAATCCAGATGCACACATGACGGGTACGGAGACAGCCCGAGAAATTTCAGACGCAGCAGCCAAGGTCGGGGCCGCTTTCTCAATGAGACCCAGGGTTCCGGCATGGGCAGGCTGGCTGCTAGTACCACCTTCGGTTTGAATGATATCAGCCCCCGCTTCAACTAAATCAATGGCAAGCTGCACTTGCTGATCCAGCTCTAGGATGTGGGGTACAGTGACGGATAAAGCGATATGGGGAAGATGCGATCGCGTTTCTCGAGTCAGCTCTAACACCTCTGCGGCACTAAACTGACGTCCCTGGGCATAGAAACTATCGAAGTTACCAATCTCAATCAAATCGGCACCAGCATTAACCGCCATCACCAACAGGTCTGTTTCAACCGCTGAGACACAGATAGGAAGATTTGTTTGCTGACGCACAAGCTGAATCAGCTCAGCATCTGCGGCAATATCAACAAACGTTGCGCCGCCTTTGTCTGCAGCGCTCACAACTGCAGCCACTCGATCCTGATCAAAATTATTCAGACCGCTGATAATTTTGAGTGCGCTACGCTGGGCAAACGTTTGCTGCAGGGCAGGATGCATCATGTTGGTTCCGTCCTAATCATCTTTATGAATGGATAACTGAGATTCAGGATCTACGGTCACGAGAATTCCTGAAGTTCTTGCACCGTAGAATTATGGCTCCGAACTAAATATCATGTTACTGCTTCTAGACCGAACCCAACCAGCAAAGATTAGCCAGCCCTCACAAAGCTCATCAAACACCCTATACGGGAATTTGAAGGTGTAGAGTATTGGGTGTTGAAACCGCAAATGTCATGAGCCAGTCGGAAACTCTGTTTAGCAAAATTATCCGTCGCGAAATTCCTGCCGATATTGTGTACGAAGATGATCTTGCGATCGCATTTCGCGACATCACCCCCCAAGCCCCGACGCACATCCTGGTTATCCCGAAAAAGCCTATTCCCCGAGTCTCTGAAGCCGAAGCGGACGATCAGGAGATCTTGGGTCATTTATTATTAACAGTTAAAAAAGTAGCCATCCAAGAAGGTTTAGCCAAAGGCTACCGAGTCGTGATCAACAACGGTAACGACGGTGGCCAAACCGTTGACCACCTTCACCTGCACATTTTAGGCGGCAGAAAGATGAAGTGGCCGCCTGGTTAAACAACGTCTTGAGCAACAGTTTCGTCAGACCAGTCGGCGATTCCGCGACCACAAGCGCAGACCACAAGCACTGGGAACAGAATGAATTGTTGTGCCATTTGGGTGTATTGAGAATGCACAATAGGCTTGAGAATGATCGATAAGGCCTGAAATATTCCTAACCATTGCGAATAAAGCACCAACACAACAATTGATTCTGCTTCCGTTGTCGTTCATGGCTTGGAAGATGATGCTCTAGTTTGTGCTGCTTGATATTAAGGGATCAGGCTTAAGCCGGTCTTAAGTTTTAGATCATGGGAAAACAACATGATCGATAGCCAAATTTTCGAGGGCAACCTAATCTCAAGACCAAAGAAATTGTGGTGTCTTCTGATACCGTTCGATAGATCCTGGAGTATTGGCATGAAAAAAGTTGTTATGGCCTTAGGGGCTGCTGTTATCTTGAGCAGCGTTGCAAGCGTGAGTGAGGCAAAAACGAACACGACAGGCTCTCAGGACCGAAATAGCCTTTTGCCTGAAGTGGGTGTGAGTCTCCCCGTTCTATATGGTGTCATGGGTGCTGTTACCCTAGGTGCCTTTGGAGGGATGACCTATCTGTTCCTCAAGCCCATCAATAAGGCCTCCTAAGCTTTAGAGGCGGGTGGCCATAGATATATGATCCCTGAAATTAGGGTTAATGCGATCGCAACTATGTAGCTAACGCTTGTCAACAGATCCCAAGTGGGCGAGAGCGGCGCGATCAGGAGGGCAACCGCTGTGATTTGGCTAACGGTTTTGGCCTTACCCCAGAGGTTGGCACCCGAAACCTGAACCTGCTGCACCCGCCAACCTGCGATCGCCAGTTCCCGCACCAGCAGCAATGCCACGGTCCAGGCCGGAATCAATTGCAAGCCCACCAGCGCAATGAGTGGGCAGAGAATCAGGAGCTTGTCCACCAACGGGTCTAGGAATTTACCCAGATCAGTCACCTGATCAAAACGGCGGGCAATGTATCCATCCAACCAATCCGTCAAAGCAGCCAATAAAAACACGCCCAGACAAATCCAGCGGACCGTTAAACCCTGGTCATGGCTCTGCAGGCCATAGAGCAGAATCGGGACAGCGAGGAGTCGCGAAACAGTAATCCAAGTGGCAAGGGTCATAGTGTCAGCCTAAAAACGGATGCGATACTCTAAAACGCCGAAAGCTTCACCATCAGTATCGACGGCGCTGCGGATTCTGAACTGATCATTAATTTCGTAGTTCAAGTTAAATAGGGTGGGCTCATTGAGATCGCTCACAACCTGCAGAACTGATGCCGAGAAGCGATTGGTGATGTCATAGCCGACCTCGGCCCCAAATTCTAGCGTCGATAGGGTCCGGTCATCGTCGTTAGGAATCAACACAGGAAAAACTCTAAAGCTCCCCCGACTGCCCACAATATCTTCAAAAAGTCCCTCAACCCCCGTTAAAGCAGCAGTGCTGGCCAGATTGACCAAGGCGAGTTGTGTATCACCTTTCGCTAGTGATTCCGTCACACCGCCACCTAACAGGCCCAAGATTTCACTTTCCGTTCGGCTGGGCGTGCTATCTAGCTCCAAAATCTGATCGAAATTTCGGGTGAGTTCACTGGCCAGCCCTTCAACGCTGGCTCGCACCCGCACCGATTCAATGTTGCCCACCGGATTCTCCTGCAGGGCAACCCTTTCATTTAACGTCGAGAGGCGACTGGCCACTCCATCAGTGACCGTCGTAACCATGCCCAGGCTAAGAAAGGGATCCAGCCCATTCTCGGGTGTGAACTGGGCAAAGTTGTCCCGCCGCCGATCTAACCGAAACCGGCTGGTAAACAAATTAACAGTCCCCCGCTGAAAAGTGAGGATACCCTCGGGACTGAGGTTATCGATGGAGCCATTGAGAATGATGTCTCCAGCAGCAGAAAAACTGAGCAATGGGGGCTGAGCGACACGCACCGTATCCTTGACCGTGACCTTCAAATCTTTAAACTGCAATGGCATTTCACTATCACTAATCTCTGGATTGTTAAAAATCTCTGGATTACCGTCAGCAATGGCTTGGGTGGTGGTTTCTGGCAAGATGACTTGCCCCTTCGCGAGGGTGATGCTGCCCCCTAGTTCTGGCTCAAAAGCTGTACCTGCAACGCTGAGATTGCCGCCAATTTGGCCGCGATAGAGCCCCTTGAGGCTCAAGTCAAGGCCGCGGAGGCCAACCTGGAGTGATGGATCAGTACTATTGTTGCGTGTGTAAAGCGGTAGCCCCCCTGAGGCCCGCAGGATCCCCTGGTTATAGCGACCGCTGAGGGTGTCGGTAATGACGATGCGATCGCTTTCGAAGCGGATATTGCCCGTGACATTGGTGAGGGGAGCATCCAGCGCTTGGGCTGCAATGGTAGCGTTGTTAACCTGTAAACTTCCTGTGACCTGGGGCTGAGAAACGGTTCCCTGGGCCACAACATTGAGATTGCCTTGACCGTTGATCCAGGCCACTTGGTCGGTAAAGAGATTGAGTGCTGAAAGTCCTTGATTCTGGACGGCAAGCCGGATGTCCAGTTGATCGCTCTCGGAGGCCACCGTCGCAAAAGGAAGCTGATAGGGAATATTGCCCGTGAGCGAAATCGGTTCAGGGTTATTGATATTAGCAGAGCCATCAAACTGCAACCGACCACGGTTATAGATGAGATCGGCCTGGGCCTGTTGGACGGGGGTGGCATCTAAGGCGGCCTCTGTGATTGCAAAGCGCCCTCGGACTTGGGGATCCGCCAGCGTCCCGGCTAAAGTGGCAGCCCCTTCCAACGAACCTGCAACCTGAAATGGAAACTCTAGAAATTCATTGAGCGGATCAATAGGGACATTGGCAAGCGTTAATTTACCGCCTTGGCGTTGTCCGCCCACTTGGCCCTGAAACTTTGCCACACTGTTGCCAGAAGAGGCCTGGAGCTTATCAAAGGTGAGTGCGGTATCTCGCCACTGTCCCTGGGCAATCACTTGATCTAAACCATACGGCTGCCAGTCAATGGGGCCGCTATTGAGATCAAAGGCACCCTGAAAGCCTCGCGCCACTGAACCCTGGAAGTTGATTTGCCCAGTCAGCTGCCCTTCTAAATCGTCTAAGGGTGGAATAGGACTGGGTTCTTCCTGCTGTTCTTGCTCTTTGGCAATCAGTCGCTCCACCTCCGTCAGCCGTTGTAACTGTGTAAAGAGAGAAGCATTGGGTAGACCTACGGGAACAGTGGTGACGTCAGCAGCCGCGCCAAAGGCGGGAAGGGTGTCATCCAGGGTCAAGGTTTGCCAAGCGGAGACAAGATCTGCGAGCTGACCGCGCTGGACATCAATTTGTCCTGAGGCCTCGAAATTATTGCTAGGGGCGATGCTGGCCGTCAGTCGGTAACGGCTGTCTCGATAGGCAAGGTCGGCATCGGCAACAGAAGCAACGCCATTGGCATAGCGCAGAGAACCGGCGAAGGATTTCCCGCGCAGCTTGCCGATGCCAGGCCGGTTGATGGCAAACTGGCCCTGCAGAGACACTGCGGGTACGTTAGCCGTAAAATCACCGGAGGCCAATCCCGATAGAGTGCCGAGATTATTAGCAGCCTGTAGATTGAGGACCTCTAACGGAAACTGGCGCAATGTGACTCCAAGATCCTGACCTTGGGGCCGACCCAGAGCAATGGCCTGATCGCGTTTGATATCGAAAGAGCGAGGGAGTTGATCGGGGCCGAGCGCTAAGGAGATGCGATCGCGATTTCCCTTCAGGCGTAGATCTAAACCCTGCTCGTGGCGATAGCGGATGGGGCCACTCATCAGTGACTCAAAGGCCAGCTGCGTGACGGCTAATTGTTTCACACGCATGGTGGCGAGCAAATTCGGGGCTGCGACCGTGCCCGTGAGTTGACCGCGCAGATCGGCCCGTCCTGTTAAAGGGATGGGCGTGAGTTCCTGGGCCTGGAGGCGCTGTAAATCATAGTTTTGAGCTTGCACATTTAAGGCCATTGTTGTCAGCTGCAGTCCCTCGGGACCGTCTAGATCGACCCCAATACGCCCAGTGGATAGAAAGTTAGGAGCCGTGGCCTTCTGGACCAAGAGTTGTTGACCATTCCAGCCCACCTGCGCGTTGATGGGATCTTCAACCAAATTAATCCCTTCCGAGAAGCGTAATTGTCCCAGTCCCGTCGCGTTGTTGAGGCTAAAGGTCGAAAAGGGAGCAGTCAGGGCAAACTGCCCGGTCATTTGCCCTCTAAGGCTGGGGTCATAGACCGGTAAAGAGAGTCCGGGAATGGTGACATTGGCCTGCACTCGATCTTTGGGTAGATCGATGAGACCGTTAATGGTGAGATTGCCGCCCGGTAGCTGAGCCACGATATTTTGTAGGCGAGCGAGTTGATTGAGAATGATGACCTGGCCCTGGGTGGGGTATTCGCCTTGGAGCGCCTGAAACTGAACCTCGGTTTTGATTAATTCTGCTGGACCGGAAAGGATGATGGGCCCCTTGACGGGACCAATGGAAAATCCTGGGTCTGCATTGTAAAAACGAGCAACAGCATCTCCGGGGATATTCTGGGCCTTGAGGAGGCCTTGAACTTGACCCCCGGGTTGCAGATTGTAGCCCACCGCTCCCTTGATGCTGCCGCCCGGGGTGGGTGTTCCGACAATATTACTGATGGTCAGATTGGGAGCCTGCAGCCGAAACTGTCCGGTCAGTCGGTTAAAAGGCACTTCATCCAGGATCGTTGTCCCCGGCGCGAACATCTCTCCGGTTAAAACCGGGTCTTCTAATGCCCCCGTGACTCGAATGTTGCGGGCCTGCAGCTTACCCTGCACCGGAAAGGGAAGTTTCGTCAGCCCCAGTTCGCCAAGGGCCAAGTTCATCTCCATGACTGCGGTTTTGCCCTGCAGGTTGAAGCCTCGCTCGGGGTCAATCCAGCCTCCGCCCCGGATCGGAATCTGACCGTAGAGGGCGGTGGTGTTCTCAAAACGGGTGGTCAATCCCCGAAACCGCAGTTGCCCGTTGGCTTTACTGAAGGGTTGAGGTAGGCCCTCAATTTGCCCCGCGACATTGTTGAGTGTTGCTGTACCTTGCAGCGTGGGGTTTTGTTTTCTTTTGAGCTTAACGAGCAGGTTGATATTGGTTTTACCCTTGCGAAATCGAACCGGTAGCTTATACGCCTGATCAAGAACGGTCGCACTGAGGTTGCGAGCTTGCACAAAGATATTGAGGCGGGGCCAGATTAACGTCTTTTGATTTTTGAGAGCGATTAGACCCGCACCTTTGGTTCTGAGCCGTCCGCCAGAGTCAGGGCTACTGCGCAGATCGAATAGAACCTGCTGCTGGGGTGTGTCGCGAAATTTGAGGCTACCGTTGACCCGCTTGAAATGCTGCTGCTGCTGACGATTGTTATCTAAAAATAGATCTTCTGGCAGCCAAACATTCGCATTCTGTGCTTGAACATCTCCAGAAATTTTGGGGAGCACCTTTGGCCGAAATTCGACCTGAAGATCGGTGCGCAGACGTTGGGCTTGGACGCGGATGTTCTCAGAGGTGACAAGGGTATCAGCCGCCTGGATTTGCCCCTTATAGGTGAGACTGAGGGGCTTATCAGGGTGGTAGAGAGCCTTGACGTCACCGCTGACGCGCCCTGCTTTAATGGCTAGCGGTAACTCCGGTGCGAACTCTAATAAAGGTGGAACATCTATCTCTTGGAGATTTGCCCACACCTTTAGTGTTTGTTCAGGTTGTTGCCAGTCGGCTTTGAGGGTGGCTTGCCCTCCGGAATCGAGGGTTCCGGTGGCATTTAATCGGAGTGTCTCGTTCTGGTTAGCAAGAGTGAGGGTACCATTGATGGGATTGAGTTGCCGAGCGGCTTTGCCCCAAGGCTGCACTTTGATCTGCCCTTGACGCAGCCGAACGGTTTTGAGTTCTGTTTTGAGCCAGCTTTTACTGTCTTGGGGAGGGGTGAGCTGAGTTGTGACCCACTGCCCTTTTTGATTTTGATCGAGATAGACCTGGGGCTGGACTAAGGTGATGTTGAGATCCAGGGTGCGGGTCCAAAGAGTTTGCAAGAGATTAAAGTTTGCTTTAACGGCTTTGATCTCAATGGTGTCTTTGTCGAGAGTGGTGCGTCCGTTTCGCGTTTGCTCATGGGGCGGGATGCTCGAGGGACCAATGGAAATGCCGGTCAGAGAGTAATGGGTGACCTCTCCTAGCTGGACGGGGCGATTGAGAGATTTGCTTAGATCTTTGGCAATGGTAGGGGCAAGATCCTGTTTGACGAAGCGATCTCCCCACAAAAGTCCACCGCCCAGGCTACTCAACAGGAGGAAACTGAGGACGGGTTTAAACTTGCGTTTAGGACGAGTTTGAACAGGCGAAGTAGGGGGAGAGTCTACTTCAGGAGAGGGGTCTGGCATTATTGCGCTCGCAGGGTCGGCGAGTGTAGCGGTTATCTATAGTAGTTGCTCTAGCGGTGAGTTGGGTGTGACCCGGCTCGATTGTCTGCTAAAACTCTACAGGAGGAACCAGCGCTTGCTATCATGGCACAGAAAAATGATGCTTAGATTAATCGGCTATCCGATCTCTAAATCGATCAAGATAATGGGCACTGACCTTTAGCCAGACGAAATCATGGAAGTGTTTGTTCTGCTGTTTAATGTGGGAACCGATAATGAGGGGATTCATACTCTCAAGGTCAACCCGCCGGAGGGAGAAGATGTGGTGCTTGCATTCGAAGCGGAGGATGATGCGACCCGCTTTGCTGTATTGCTAGAGGCACAGGACTTCCTCGAACCGACGGTGGAACCCATTGATGATGAGGAACTCCAGAATATCTGTCTACAGTCGGGATTAGGGTATAAGTTTGTGCCTGAGGGCCAGCTCGAAATTCCGCCTGAGGACAATGTGGATGAAACGCTTTGGCAAGAGGATCGAAAACCAGAAAGTGAACCTCTGGCTGCAGGAGGATCGGTATCTGAAAGTCCATCGTCAGATAACCTGGATGACATTCGGCGACAGCTAGAGAGATTATTGGATTGACCAACCGTTTCGCAACTGGGGTTTCATGGTTGGCTACCTATTAATTTTATCCATCATCATTTTGGGGGGTGTAATTGCAACGCTGGGTGACCGGATAGGGTCCCGCGTGGGTAAGGCGAGGCTGAGTTTATTTAATCTGCGTCCGAAGAAGACGGCGGTGCTGATTACGATTGTGACGGGGAGCATCACATCGGCGACGACAATGGGGATTTTGTTGGCGACCAATGGCCAACTCCGAGATGCGGTGTTTCGCATTGGGACGATTCAGCGGCAGCTACGCACCTTTAGGGCGGAGCGGGCGAAGGTCCTGGAAGAAAAAAATCAAAGTGAAGATGAGCTTGCGATCGCAAGGGCTGAACTCACAGAATCGGTGCGGCGGTTGAGAGCGGTCAATCGTAACCTGCGAACTTCGGTCACGCGCCAGAAAACCAGTGAAGTGAAGCTCCAGCAGTTTCAAACCCGATTTCGCAACACCCAGAAAAATTTAAAGCGATCGACCACGCAGGCACGGGTGTTGCGATCGCAAATTGCCCGCCTCGTGTCTGAAGAGCGACAGATTCAAAAAGAGCGGCAGCGTCTCCTGCAGCAGCGAAACCAAACTCGACAAAGGCTACAGGACGTAGAAACCCAGGGGCGTCGCTTAGCCAGTGCCATTGCCACTGCGCGTACTCAGCTGCGGCAGGCAGAAGTACAACAGAAGCAATTTGAAACCGCTGTCGTAGAGGCCCAGGCGCAACTTGAGCAGGCTAATGCACAGCGAGGACAGCTGTTGCAACAACGGTCGCAACTGCAAAAAGATGTCGCGATCCTAGAGCAAAATCGCCAACGCCTCGAAAAAAATGTCGAAGCACTTCTGATTGGTCTGCGTCGCGGAAACATTACCGTCCGGACAGGACAAGTGCTGTCTTCTGGTGTGGTTGAGGGTGTTGAGACCCGTGAAGAGGCCCTCGAAGTCCTGAATACACTCCTCAGACAGGCGCGAACGGCAGCGATTGTCCTCATCAATCCCACCGACCTTGCACCTGATCAGCAGGTTGTCCAAATTACAAGTCAGTCCGTCGAACGCGTGGTCAATCAAGTCAATGATGGCAAACCTTACCTCATTCGTATTCTGGCGGCAGCAAACTACCTAGAGGGTGAAGAGACTGTGCTGGTGTCACCGCAATTGGCAGTGAATCGCCTTGTGCTTGACTCTGAAGAAACTCTGGCGAGAATCTCCTTGATTCCTGA
>CALFCG010000255.1 GCA_937951315.1 uncultured cyanobacterium | reverse complement strand
CCTGTGTTGGCGACCCTCCTGGCCTGGATTTCCACCACGCAGGATCCGCTCTTGGGGGCAGGGTTACTCCTGTCTTACACAGCTGGCTATACGTCCCCTTTGTTGATTGCCGGGACGTTTACCGCTGCTATCAAGCGCTTTTTAGAACTGCGGCGCTGGTCTGCCTGGATCACCCCTGCGAGCGGTGTACTGCTGATCGGGTTTGGTATGTTTTCGCTGCTGACACGTATGTTCCCCACTGCGATTTAACGATTCAGAATACTTTTGCTCATGACTCTACAACCGTCTGGACCCCAAGCTTTCTTTAAGCGTGAACTGCTGCCGGTGCTGGCCGATCTGCGATTAGCCATTGTGTTGCTACTTGCGATCGCAATCTTTAGCATCTCGGGCACTGTTATTGAACAGGGGCAGGCCGTACCCTTCTATCAGGCTAATTACCCTGAAGATCCGGCGTTGTTTGGTTTTTTGACCTGGAAGGTATTGCTGACCATCGGGCTGGACCACGTCTATAAGACCTGGTGGTTTTTGGCCCTACTGATTCTATTTGGGAGCAGTCTGACCGCTTGTACCTTTACACGCCAGCTCCCGGCTCTCAAGGCTGCTCGGTCTTGGAAGTATTATCAAAAGCCGCGTAAATTTGAGAAATTGGCTCTCAGTACGACGGTGGCGTTGCCCTCTTTAAATGGGGTTGTGGCTGCCCTAGAGCGGCAGAAGTTTAAAGTCTTTCAAGAGGGTGATGCTATCTATGCTCGCAAAGGGATTGTGGGGCGGATTGGTCCGATTGTTGTGCATGCCAGTATGCTACTCATTTTGCTCGGGTCCATTGTGGGAGCGATGACGGGATTCATGGCACAGCAGATGATTCCCAGCGGTTCCACCACCCCGATCAACAACATCGTGCAAGCGGGGCCTTGGGCAAAATCTCAAATTCCACAGGACTGGGGCGTTAAGGTGAACCGATTTTGGATTGACTATACGCCAGACGGAACCATTGATCAGTTTTATTCAGATCTTTCCATTGTTGATGAGCAGAGTCAAGAGCTAGATCGTCAAACAATTCACGTCAACAAGCCTCTCAAGCACAAGGGGGTCACCCTCTATCAGGCGGACTGGTCTATTGCAGGTGTTAAGGTTCAACTCAATAACAGTCCCGTGTTGGCCTTGCCCATGCGATCGCTCCCTTCTGTTGCTGATGGACGCCTCTGGGGAACTTGGGTGCCCACCAATCCTGATCTCAGCTCGGGCGTGGCTTTGGTCACGCCTGATATGCAGGGAACGCTGGTGATGTACGATCGCGACGGAAAAATGATGGGTACGGTCCGAGCCGGTAGTTCCGTTGAAGTCAATGGTGTGACCCTGAAGGTGATTGATGTTGTGGGGAGCGCTGGGCTGCAAATTAAAGCCGACCCTGGTATTCCCCTTGTCTATGCCGGCTATGCCTTGTTGATGCTGGGTGTGATCATGAGCTACGTCTCACATTCGCAAATCTGGGTGTTGCTTGAGAATCAGTGTTTGTACCTGGGGGGACGAACCAATCGAGCGCAGGTCACGTTTGAGCGTGAGTTTATTGACTTTGTTGAGCAAGTCAGTCAGTTGCCTCTGCCGGAGGAAGAACAGCCGCTTGTAGAGGCAGAACCTGTGGGTTAGAGCCGCGCCCCGCAACCTTGTAAGATAAGGGGGTCGCCCAAAGTTTAAAAAACTGTGAAAAAAATCACTCTTCTCGGCTCAACGGGATCCATCGGTACCCAAACATTGGATATTGTGGCCCAGTACCCTGAGCAGTTCCACATTGTGGGTCTGGCTGCGGGGCGGAATCTAGAATTGCTGACAGAGCAGATTAAACGCTTTAAACCCGAAATTGTGGCGATTGCGGATCCCCAACAGCTTCCTGAGTTGAAGGATGCGATCGCAACCCTCGATTCCCAGCCTCAGCTCCTCGCCGGAGAAGAAGGCGTGTCCGAAGTTGCGGCCTATGGCGATGCCGAATCTGTTGTGACTGGAATTGTTGGCTGTGCCGGTTTGCTGCCAACGATCTCAGCCATTAAAGCTGGGAAAGATATTGCCCTTGCGAATAAAGAAACCTTGATTGCTGGTGCGCCTGTGGTTTTGCCATTAGTGGAGCAATACGGCGTTAAACTTTTACCCGCCGACTCAGAGCACTCTGCTATTTTTCAATGTCTTCAAGGTGTTCCGAAGGACGGGCTACGGCGGATTCTACTGACCGCATCCGGTGGTTCCTTCCGAGATTGGCCAGTCGAAAAGCTTAAGGATGTCACGGTTGCAGATGCCCTGAAGCACCCAAATTGGTCCATGGGGCGCAAAATCACCATTGACTCCGCTACGTTGATGAATAAGGGGCTAGAAGTCATTGAAGCCCATTATTTATTTGATGTAGATTACGACCAAATTGACATCGTTATCCATCCTCAAAGTATTATTCACTCCCTCATTGAATTGCAGGATACGTCTGTTTTGGCACAGTTGGGCTGGCCAGATATGCGTTTGCCGCTTCTGTATGCCCTCTCTTGGCCTGAGCGTGTTGCCACTGATTGGGAACCCTTGGATCTAGTGAAATCTGGGGATTTGACCTTTAGAGAACCAGACCATCAAAAGTATCCCTGCATGAATTTGGCCTATGCCGTGGGGCGAGCTGGAGGGGCGATGCCTGCTGTTCTCAACGCTGCCAATGAGCAGGCTGTTGCTTTGTTCTTGGATGAAAAAATCACCTTTTTAGAAATTCCTCAGGTGATTGAGAAGGTTTGCAATCGATTTGATACGCGCAACATTGCAACGCCGACACTAGAAGATATTTTGGCTGCGGATCAATGGGCCAGACAGGAAGTGCTGGCCACATCTCAATCCGCTACTCCAACCTTGGTCTAACAGGCTAAAGTTACAATTGACCTTTCAAGAGTGGGGCCGATTCATTCCTAGATGATGGTGAATTCATCTTCGGTTAGCGTTGTTGTGTCAACACCCGTCAAGGTTGCTAGGGCTTGTCCTCCCAGTAAAATGTCACTGCCTTGGAACGCCAGATCGGTAAACTGAAGGCTATCGCTCAGCCCAATTAAGTCGCCTTCTCCCAGACTAAAGTCGGTAAAGACATCCGTTGCGGCGTCCGTTGCAAGGCCAAAAATATCACTGCCGAGTCCGCCTGTGAGGGTATCGGTGCCACCCCCCCCGAATAATTGGTCATTACCACCGAGTCCCACCAGGTTATTGGCATCTGCGTCACCGGTTAGGCTGTCGTCAAAGGCAGAACCTGTTAAATTCTCGATGTTGTTCAAGTTATCTTGACCCGCTTCTAGATTGAGAATAGTCTCTTCCCACACAGAAGCCAATTTGTCATAGCCACTGGCCGTTAGGTGGAACCCATCCGCCAAGAAATCGCTTGGTCCTAGGCCTGGCGCATTAAATAGATCGGCGAAAACGACCTTTTGCCCTGCTGCAGCAAGACTGTTGATCAGTCCAGGGATCCGACTATTGACTTCAATTGTGTCCTCTTGGATCTCAGGTGTTGAGGTATTGGGCGTTAGGGAGCCTACAACGATATGAGTCTCAGGTAGAGCTGCACTAATTCTTCCAATGAGGGCTTCTAGGTCGGAGATGACCGTATCCACGTCATCTCCAGCATTAAGGTCATTGGCACCCGGGTAGAGCAAGACAACATCGGGATTCCCGGCTAAGGCCGCTTCAATATTGCCATATTCAGGGGGCGTCACCCCTGCTGGTTGTTCAAAATCAGGGACACCACCGTCCGCGAGTTCATCGAGGGTGGCGCCGCCTCGACCTTCATGATCGCGATCAATTGTGCCCGGACCGCTGGCAAGACGGCCAATAAAATCGATGTTGAAGTCTGCACTGAGATTGGTATAGAGTTGCGTACGGTAGCCACCATTTTCTGCTAGGTTCGGGAAGCCCCGTGTATTTGACGAACCAAGGGGCAAGATTTTTTGGAGACGATCTGTGAAGGTTGTGAATTTGCGGGTTGCAAGCCCTGTGGACAAATCAACAGTTACGCCCGCGACCCCGTAATCGTAACTGACCGTGTCATTGCCAGTGCCACCGTCGATGGAGTTATTACCTGCACCGGGTGTAATGACGTCGTTACCGCCTAAAGCATTTATGAAATCGTTGTTAGAAGTGCCCTCTAGAGTGTCGTTGTTTGCACTACCGTTCACAGGGGCTGAAGCACCAACGGGAATAAATTCGATGTAGTCAACACGGGCAAATTCCGCTGCATCGACGATCCCTGTGAGTGTAATGGCATCGCCATTCGTTAGGTTGACTTGACTGAGTGCTGTTCGCTCGACCCGGTTGCCATTTGTGACTCCGCCACTGCCAAGATTTTGGTCAAGCGTCCAGGTATCTTGGTCATCACCGACTTGCAGCGTCAGTGTCGCTTGTCCATCATTCTCGTCGTGGTAGACGACGATAACGTCATAGGTGCCAGTAACGCCTGTGAAAGTCGAGGTTGCCGTTCCCTCTGTTCCTGCTGCATTGAATAGGGAGATGACCTCTCCTTCGGAGGCAATGTTTCTTGTTTCCTCTATATAGGTATCAAGATTTAATTCTTCTGCTTCTAGGCGGATGGTTGTGGGTGTCGGTGAAGGTGCAACATCTGCAGGAATGAATTCAATATAGTCAACGCGGGCAAATTCCGCCGCATTGACGATACCCGTGAGCGTAATGGCATCGCCATTTTCAATGTTGACCTGACTGAGTGCTGTTCGCTCGACCCGGTTTCCATTTCTGACCCCACCAATGCCGAAATCCTGGTCAAGTGTCCATGTATCCTGGTCATCCCCCACCTGAAGGGAGAGGGTGGCTTGACCGTCATTTTCATCGAAGTAAACGACGACAACATCGTAGGTGCCAGAGGCTCCCGTAAAGGTAGAGGTTGCCGTTCCTTCCGTTCCCGCTGCATTGAAAAGTGTGATCACCTCTCCATCCGAGGCGATATTTCTTGTTTCTTCTATGTAGGTATCGAGATTGAACTCTTCTGCTTCCAGGCGGATGGTTGTGGGTGGTGGTGAAGGTGCATCACTATCGTCACTGATGATGGTGGCAACCCCAGTACCATCTGTAATCGATGCTCCCACTGCATTCGTGAGGTTGAGGGTAAAACTTTCGTTCGCTTCGACGATGTCATCATTTGTGATGTCCACCACAATATTTTGCGTGGTTTGGCCTGCGACAAAGGTCAGACCGCCTGTGGTGTTGCTGTAGTCACTTCCTTCCGTCGCGCTTCCGGCCGTCGTTGCAAAGTCAACGGTAATAGCTGTTGTGCTGGCTGCCGAGAGACTAACGGTGAAGGTTGCTGTTCCGTCGGTTTCATTCACGGTCACATCGTCGATGCTTAACCCAGGTTCAGCAATATCAACGGGAATAAATTCGATGTAGTCAACACGGGCAAATTCTGCCGCATCGACGATACCGGTGAGTGTGATGGCATCACCATTTTCAATGTTGACCTGACTGAGTGCTGTTCGCTCGACCCGATTCCCATTTCTGACCCCACCAATGCCGAAATCCTGGTCAAGTGTCCATGTATCCTGGTCATCCCCCACCTGAAGGGAGAGGGTGGCTTGACCGTCATTTTCATCGAAGTAAACGACGACAACATCGTAGGTGCCAGAGACTCCCGTAAAGGTAGAGGTTGCCGTTCCCTCCGTTCCCGCTGCATTGAAAAGTGTGATCACCTCTCCACCCGAGGCGATATTTCTGGTCTCAGGCAAATAGGTACTGAGGATTAAGTCCTCAGCTTCAAGGCGAATCGTATCCATATGAAGATAATGATTTTGTTTTAGGTCTGTAGATGGGGGAAACCCCACAGGACACAGCGCCTGCAAACCCCTTGGGCTTAGTGAAAACTAAGCCATTGCAGGTGAAGCTGCTCTTTTCAACAATCTATGTGAGGCAATATAGATATCGCTTACCATCTCAATCTTTATGCAAAATTTAGAGAGATGGTGGTGCAGAAACCTATGGCTTCTTTGTCACTTAGTAATATTATTTTTTAGAAATAATAATAATTATCTAAGATAATAAAGAGAAAATTAACGATTTGTCAATATGCCCACTGTGCAATCTTCTGCCTCTATAGGCTTTCAGGGAAAAGCGATTATTAAACTATTGCGGTGGGACAAACCGACGGGACGTTTGGTGTTGATGATTCCGGCATTATGGGCTATTTTTTTAGCCACTCAAGGTTCACCTCCTGCTCTGTTAGTGTTGGTAATTGTATTGGGAAGCTTAGCGACCAGCGCTGCTGGGTGTGTGGTCAATGATCTCTGGGACCGCGATATTGATCCTCATGTTAATCGGACGAAGAAAAGGCCTTTGGCGTCCAAGGCCCTCACGGTTCGGGTGGGATTAGGGGTGGCTCTGGTTGCTTTTGCCTGTGCTTTTGGCCTGTCGCGTTATTTAAATCCACTGAGTTTTGGATTGTGTGTGGCAGCGGTACCTGTGATTATTGGCTATCCTTTGGCAAAACGTGTGTTTCCAGTCCCCCAGTTGGTACTTGCGATCGCATGGGGCTTCGCCGTATTAATCAGCTGGACTGCGGCGGTTGCTCGCTTAGAACCTGCCACTTGGCTGCTTTGGGCTGCGACAGTCTTTTGGACCCTTGGCTTTGATACCATCTATGCCATGCCAGACCGTCCAGACGATCAACGCTTAGGCATTAATTCCAGTGCTCTATTTTTCGGACGTTATGTGGTTGTTGCTATTGGCTTTTTCTTTACGGCAACGGTTGCAGCCTTAGTGGGGCTAGGCTTAATCCTGCAGCTCAAAATTATTTACTGGCTAACCTTAGCTTGCAGTAGTTTTTTGTGGATTAGACAGGTTAGGTTGTTGCAACACGAACATGTACCCGTACAAGCCTATGGCCAGCTTTTCCGCCAAAATGTATGGATTGGATTCTTGCTTTTGGGAGGGATGGTCGCGGGTAACCTGCTTTGAATTTAGTTGTCCCTAGTCCTGTTCGACGCCGGTATTAGAAACATCGACAGCTGCAGGAAGATCGACGGGTGGATGCTCAATCGCAATCATGAGCGCTGAGGGTTCAACCGTCTCTTGGGACGGTAACTCAACAGTGCTAGGAGGATTCACAGATGCAACGACTGGACTCTGAATGCTACTGTCTTGGTTTGCCGCGAACTGAGGGGATAAGGGTCCACCATTCCAGGCTCCAGCTATCGCGCCGACCGTACCGGCAACAGCAGCTGCTGCTAACGTGCTCCACAATGGAAGGCGGCGTCGTGCGTCGATGCGCTCAAAAACCCGATCAATCGTCTGATCAACAGGTGCTGCGCTCGGGGTTGGAATGGATTGACAGCTTCTTTGCAGCGTCAATAAGCTTTTATACGCAGTATAAAACTCGGGGTCACTGGTGAGCCATTTCTCAACTTGCTTTCGCTCGTCTGTCGACACTTCATGGTCGATATAAGCGCTGAGTAGTTCGAATCGGTCGTTCTTCAATGTGTCAATTTTATCCATAGCAGCATCTCACTTGCCCGAGTAGGGAAATTATCAAAGGTGAATAAACAAAGTCAGCGAGGATAAGTTCAGCAACAAGAGCTGTTAATTGTCGCAATCCTGACGGCAGCCTTTGAAAAAAGGGTATGGCTGAAAGCAAGTGCCAGATGTAAACCTTGATTTAAATCTAGCGTAAGTGTTGGTCTAGACCAAGTGCTGATCACTGCCATTACCCCTAGAATGGGCAGAAAACAGAATTATTTAACACTAGTCCTGTAAATAGCCTTGAAGTTCTGACTGCAGACGCTGTCGAGCCCTGGCAATACGTGACTTGACAGTACCTAGAGACACGCCGGTAATTTCAGCAATGTCTTCGTAGGGCATGCCTTCAATCTCTCGCAAGACGATGGTGGTGCGAAAGACTTCAGGGAGTTCTGCGATCGCAACTCGAAGCTGATGGTAAAACTCATGGGTGGTCAGATTTTCCTCTGGACCCGGATCGGCGGACGCAATCTCCCAATTCAGGTTGCCGTCTTCCATGGCGATAGGGGCGTCAAGGGAGAGGGGGCTGCGGTGACGTTTGCGTTTGCGCAGCTCGTCATAAAACAAATTGGTCGCAATTCGGCTGAGCCACCCACGAAATTTTGCAGGTTCATGCAGGCGGTTGATATTTCGGTAAACCCGAATCCAAACTTCTTGCGCCAAATCTGCCCGATCATCCCAGTCTGGTGCCAAGTGATAGAGGACACGATTGACGTGGGATTGATAGCGCCGTAGTAGCTCGGCAAAGGCAGAGCGATCAGGACGCAGCCCCTGCTGGCAGAGCTGCACTAAGTCGTTGTTTGCAAGTTTTTCCGCCGGAATTTGCACTTGAGGTTCTATACCCTCAGCCCGAGACCAAGATAAAGGAAGACTGTGTGACATGAGTTGAGTCAACCATAATACACTCTTCACCCTCTGACGGGAGGTGATATTGCAGAGTTCCCTTAATTTTTCTCTCTTTACACTGCCATAGGATTTCTGCGCTGGGATGGATTGTTACAAAAACCGAAACGTTGGGCTCAATGTGACTCGTAAAAAGTTCTAAGCTGGAAGATGTGTGGCCTGCTGTGTAAGCCGCAGGTCCTGGAATCCTTTTCACTTGAATGCTCCATGCAGACTGTAGATTCTCTAGCCTCTTCGGCGTTGTTGTCCTCCCCTTTAACGATTGCCGGTAAGCCGTTTAGTTCTCGCCTGATGACGGGAACGGGTAAATATGCTTCCTTAGCTGAGATGGCTGAGAGTGTCTCAGCATCTGGGACCCAAATTGTGACGGTGGCAGTGCGACGTGTACAGACCAATGCGCCAGGGCATGAAGGCTTGGTAGAAGCACTGGACTGGTCCAAGATCTGGATGTTGCCGAACACTGCGGGCTGTCAAACGGCTGAAGATGCGGTGCGCGTTGCTCGCCTGGGCCGAGAAATGGCGAAATTGCTGGGTCAGGAAGAGAACAACTGGGTCAAATTGGAAGTGATCCCCGATCCAAAATATTTACTACCTGATCCCATTGGGACTCTAACGGCGGCGGAACAACTGGTGAAGGAAGGGTTTGCAGTCTTGCCCTATATCAATGCTGATCCCCTGCTGGCAAAGCGGTTACAGGAACTGGGATGTGCCACAGTTATGCCGCTGGGATCGCCCATTGGGTCAGGACAGGGGATTCAGAATGCGGCCAATATCAAGATTATTATTGATAATGCAACGGTGCCGGTGGTCGTGGATGCAGGCATTGGTACGCCTAGCGAGGCTGTGCAGGCGATGGAGTTAGGAGCAGATGCGCTTTTGGTCAATACTGCGATCGCCAAGGCTGCTCATCCCAGTGCCATGGCTCGGGCGATGGGGCTGGCCACTGAAGCTGGCCGATTGGCCTACCAGTCGGGGAGAATCCCCGTCAAAGCTTATGCCAGTGCTAGTTCTCCGACGACGGGGCTTGTGGATTGAGTGTCTGATGCTTGACCTGGGTTGCAAGGGCAGAAAGCTTAAAAAAGACTCTGGTATACTTTGCAAAAAGTCATAATAAGCGAGTTTTACCCTATGCGAGTGACAGAGGATGGAGACCGTCTTAATAACTACGCCAATGAGCCGAAGGCTTATGCGGCTGAACCCATGAAAGGTGGGCAGAGGATCCTTGTTGCTGTGGTCTCTTTACTGCTTTTGGTGGGCCTAGTTGCGATCGCAACATACGTCTCTTAACAAGCCCCGCTTTTCAAACAACAAAGGCTAGGGGAAAACACTGGTTTCTCCTAGCCTTTATTCTGTGTGAGCGTTGCTCGGTTATCGCTTTCGCATCATCTATCTAGTAGTCAGGTACATTGGGATCAATCTCACGGCTCCAGGCTTGAATTCCACCTGTAACATTGGTGCCTTCAATTCCCGCTGTTTCCAATATCCCGAGTGCCTTGGCAGACCTGCCTCCCATTTTGCAATGGGCAATGAGGCGATGACCATTGAGCAAGTCTTTGACTTTACTGATTCCTTCACCACTCTCGAGTTCAGATAGGGGGATCAGCACCGATCCCTCAATATGTGCGATCTCGTACTCATTTGGGTTCCGGACATCCAATAGGACATAGTCCTTGGCATCACTATCTAAGAGGGTCTTGAGTTCCTGTACCGTCATCTCTTGCATATTGGCCTGCCTTTTTGCTTCCTCTGCTTTTGCTTGCGGAATTCCGCAAAACTCTTCATAGTCCACGAGCGTTTCAATAACGGGACGCTCAGGATTGGGACGTAGTTTTAACTCTCTGAATGTCATTTCAAGGGAGTTGTAGAGCAACAGGCGCCCACTTAGGGTATTGCCCTGGCCCAAAATAATCTTGACAGTTTCAGTAGCCTGGATGATGCCAATGATCCCTGGCAAAATGCCGAGCACCCCGCCCTCCGCGCAGGAGGGGACTAGACCGGGTGGGGGTGGCTCAGGATAGAGATCGCGGTAGTTCGGCCCCCCCTGATAGTTAAAGACCGTTGCCTGTCCTTCGAATCGATAGATGGAGCCGTAGACATTGGGTTTATCGAGCAGCACACAGGCATCATTGACCAAATATCGGGTTGGAAAGTTATCGGTGCCATCCACTACGATATCGTAGGGTTTCATGATCTCCAGTGCATTGTCTGCACTGAGGGCCTTTTCGTACAGATCCACCTGGCACAGGGGATTGATTTCGTGGATGCGGTCCTTTGCCGACTCAATTTTGAGTTTGCCGACCCAAGACGTTCCGTGAATCACCTGTCGTTGCAGGTTGGAGTGATCTACGACGTCGAAATCTACGATGCCGAGGCGCCCGACTCCCGCTGCGGCAAGGTACAGCAAAAGAGGAGAGCCAAGACCGCCGGTCCCAATGCAGAGTACACTGGCCGCCTTAAGACGTTTCTGACCTTCAAGCCCGACCTCTGGCAAAATCAAATGGCGAGAGTAGCGTTCGTACTCTGCTGTCGTGAGCTGGACTTGGTCCAGGTTGGGGTTAAGCATGGCTGAAAACCTTCGGCAAAACGGGAGTATGAAAAGCTACAAAGAATGAGAAGCATCGATTCCGTCGACCACAAGTGTCTCCGGCTGAAACTGGCCCTGCTCATCAAGTACCCAACTGCGAATATCACGGGCAATGCCCTGCTGCACAGATAAAATAATGTAGGAATACTGTGGCCAGGCCCACTGGCGATCGCAGTCTGACGGAACGGCTGCATGATCGGGATGGGAATGATAGACCCCTATAATATCGCACCCTTGGATGCGGGCAACTTTCTGGGCGCGAAGCACATCTTCAGGGGCAATAGAATAACGTCGTGACGTGCTGAATCTCTCTATATTCGGGATATCTGTTTGTTGATGCCAGACATTTGGGGTGGGTTTAATCGTTTGTACTGTTCTCTTCCAAATGCCATCCTCAAAGGCACTATGGCCGATCAGTAAGCCACAACATTCCTGGTTATAGGTCTGTTCTCCGTGGGTTTTGAGGCTCTGTAACTGAAGCGGACTGACGGTGAGCACAAAGATCTGGGATGCGAGGGAAAGAACCTTTCAAAATCTTAGACTTAAACGATGGTCAGGGCCTTGCTTTGGCTCAGTTGTGCCGTCTGATTCTGGGGGGCGAGTTCTTGGACGAGGGAGCGCAGTTGATTGGGGTCTATCGGTTTTGCCAGGGTCGCCGTACTTCCGCAAAGGCGATTGCGAACGCTCCCGATCAGACTTTCTCGATCCTTGAGAATCACAATGGGGCGCTCACTCAAAAACTCAATGCGTCGCAACAGGCGACAGAGAGCATAGCCATCAATCTCAGGTAAATCACTGCCCAGCAGAATCAGGGCAGGGGGGTGCTCGGCGAGGGTGCTAAAGACTTGTGTTGGATTCACAATGGGGACCATGCTATAGCCCGCAGGTTCTAATGTTTTACGGACTAGAGATTGCACGGACTGACTCGGATCAATACAGGCGACTCTGGCTTGGCTGAGTGATTGCAGACCTTCATAAGGGTTGACGCCTACCGCACCATTCTTAATTAAAGGATGAATGGTAATCGCTAAGTCCTTCACATCCATAGAGAACCGATGAGCTAGTTCATACAGGCAAAGATTTTTCTTGAGTGCCACCGTCAAATGCGAGAGGCGACAATAGGTCCCCTGCATGTATCTTAAGAAATCTACGAGTTGGTCCCAGTCTTGAATGAAAGGTCTTTGAAAGGCTGAATTCATATCCGCGTGCATCAGCGACCATTGATCAATGTGGGGTTCTATGGGCCAAGTCAGTTTCCAGAGGGGCGACGATAGGAGAATGGGATCGAGCTTGACCTGGGCTTCAAATTTAACTTGAGGCTTGGGGATGGCTAACAGCTGAATTAGGGCTTCTTGGGTGACAAGGGTCAAGAAATCATTGAACTGAGGAACCGTGAGCTGTTGAGAACGCCAGAGCTGACACAGCAGGTCATAGTCTGAAAAAGGTTTTGAGGGGATTGTTAACTCACATTTCGGGACATATCGCCGAAGCAAATAAGCGATTCTTTCCGCTTGCCCTGCCGTACTTTCGGCAAAATGTATCTCTCCTTCACTAAAGTAAAGGCGCCAGCCCACGGTCATATCCAACGGGTTGTGGAACGTCACACGCCCTGAGGGGTATTGGTCGATCAGATTGTTCAGAATTTGAGATGAAGATTGTCGAGATCGTCCCAGGCTCTGCGACCGTAAACCTGATGAAGCGTGATTCATATTACCCTCGATGACGTTGTGCTCAAAAACAGCCAACTGTTTCCCATGACGGCAGCAGCATCTGTCAAACTGTATGCTGCTTGTTCTAAAACTGATGTCATAGGAATCTCGTTTGCCCCAAAAACGAGACTCCCCCCCGTTGCCTGAGTCCTACAAACCACTTCTTTGTGGTTGTGGCTAGTACATAAAAATATAAACTATCTCTGTATTCCTACGGAGTTCAACTGCGGCCATTGTGCCCAAATAAAGTCTGGGTCCAACATCTATTTCGCATTTCAACAGCACTGTGGCTGAAAATAGCCTTTATACTCTAGCGTGCAAATACAGTGTATAGAAATGTTTCACTCCGAGAAGTGCCTCCGTGTCTTCACGGACATTGATGCAAAGAAGTGCTCGAGGGATGTTGTTGATGACTGACGTGATGCCAGAAGCCTTTTGGCTGGGTGTGCAAGAGTTTAACCAGGGTGAGTACTATGCCTGTCACGATACGTTGGAGGCTTTGTGGATGGTGGCCTCAGAGCCACAGAAGAGTCTGTATCAGGGAATCTTGCAGATTGCAGTGGCTTGTTATCACTTAGGGAACCAAAATTGGTTAGGGGCTGTCACCCTTTTAGGTGAAGGGACTCGGCGACTACAGTCCTATGAACCGACCTTTGCCCGGCTCGATATTCAACAGGTGGTGGCTGATGCGGCTGAGCTGCTAACTCAACTTCAAGAGGCAGGAGCCGATCAGGTGCATTTGTTCTCTGGGCAATCGTCTGACATGGGTGCTGAGCACCTTCAACTGCGGATGTGTTCGGACGAGAGCTAGCATTGGTATCGAACGGGTGTTTGGCAAAGCATGGACCACCGGAACATAATGATGACTATCGAATAGGAACATTCATAATGCTGAAATGGGCCAAGGTAGGTCTGATGACGCCAGTCATTCTGGGCTGTTACGGGTTAGGGCTATCCTCGTTGCCTTTGGCCCAAGGACAGGTTCGATCGCTAACCTTGCGGGCTGATATTCAGCAGGCAAACGCGAAGACAGGTGTCGTAACAGCCAGTGGTAATGTTCAACTCAGTTATCCGGCGCGCCAGATTCAGGCCACATCATCCCAGGCTCAGTACTACAGTCGAGAGCGACGGATTGTGCTGAGTGGTAATGTCTATGTCCTGCAGGCCGGAAATAGTCTACGGGCTGAAACGATTACCTACTTGATTGATGAGGGCCGGTTCGTGGCCGTTAACGATCCCAATACGCAAGTGGAAGCTGTGATCGTCATTGAGGATCAGGATGTCCCGATTGTTGATAATTAGGGCGTGGGACTTGCTTGGCTCGGGAAGAGGAGGCCATCCGAGAACAACTACTCTTCTGGGCCTACGGGCGAGGAGAAGGCGACCATGAGATTGCTGTTGCAGGATGTGTCTAAGTCCTATCGTCGCCGGAGCATTGTCAACAATATGACGCTCTCGGTGCGTCAGGGAGAAATTGTGGGTCTCTTAGGCCCCAATGGAGCCGGTAAAACAACCACGTTTTATTTGGCGACCGGGCTGGAGCGACCCGATCAGGGACAGGTTTGGTTGGGGAGTCGAGACATCACCGGGTTGCCGATGCATCGGCGGGCGAGGTTAGGCATGGGCTATTTGGCCCAAGAGGCCAGCATCTTTAGAGAGTTAACGGTACGAGATAACTTACTGTTGGTGATGGAGCAAACGCAGGTTCCACGGCAGCAATGGCATCAGCGTGTTGAAGATTTACTCACTGAGTTTCAGCTGCATAATGTTGCCTCGACGTTGGGACAGGCGGTTTCGGGTGGAGAGCGCCGGCGTACTGAATTAGCACGGGCATTAGCCGCAGGTCCCCAAGGGCCTAGTTTTTTGTTGTTAGATGAACCCTTCGCAGGGGTTGATCCCATCGCTGTGGCTGATATTCAAGCTATTCTGCGACGACAGCTAGACGATCGCAACCTCGGTATTTTGATCACTGATCACAATGTTCGGGAAACGCTCGCGATTACAGACCGCGCCTATATTATGCGGGAGGGCTATATTCTCGCTTCCGGGAAGCCCGAGGAACTTTACCGTCATCCCCAAGTGCGTCAGTATTACTTAGGAGAAGGTTTTCAGCGATGAGCGATCGCAACTATGATGTCGTGCTCTACGGTGCCAGTGGGTTTACCGGGCGGCAAACGGTTCAGTATTTTGCGGAACATGCCCCCGAGGATCTCCGCTGGGCGATGGCGGGTCGTAATCGTCAAAAGCTAGAGAAACTCAAGTCTCAGATCGGCTGTGGCGCTGATATTTTGGTTGCGGATGCGCTGGAGCAAGACCAGGTAGATGAGATCGCAACTCAAGCCCGGATTATCCTCAGCACGGCGGGTCCCTTTGCGCTTTACGGTCAGACCCTCGTTGATGCCTGTGTCCGGTTTCAAACCCATTATGTTGATATCACAGGTGAAACCGCCTGGGTCCGTTCTTTGATTGAGCATTATCACGACCAAGCTGCAGCCCAAGGCACCCGCATCATTCCCTGCTGTGGCTTTGACTCGGTCCCTTCCGATCTGGGGACCTACTTAATGGTGCGCCATCTACAGCAGAAGGGCTTGGCCTGTAACGGTGTCAGAGCTTATTTTGAGGCCGCTGGTGGCTTCAATGGGGGGACTCTGGCGTCTGCCTTCAATCTGATCGATTCAGGTCAGTGGCAGCAAGTCAGTGATCTCTTTTTGCTCAATCCCGCTGGCACCCGATCCGTCGTCGAGCAAGAGGTTGAACGGGATCCGAAACAGCCTCAGTATGATCAGAACATCGGCGCCTGGGTGGCTCCTTTTTTCATGGGGCCAGTCAATACTCGTGTGGTTCGCCGCAGTAGTGCCCTCTATGCTCAATGGCAACAGGCCTACGGTTCCCACTTTACCTATCAGGAATATCTAAAATTTTCCGGTCTCCTGGCTGGCGCAAAGGCAACAGCTGCCACGGTTGGTCTCGGTTTCTTTTTCTCCCTTATGCAGCAGTCTTGGCTGCGCAAGCAACTGCAGTCCTATCTCCCGCAACCTGGAGAAGGGCCATCCACACAAACAATGGATCAGGGTTGGTTTCGCTGCTGGGTACTGGGCTTCGGCGAGGATGGCTCCTGTGTACAGGGGCAAATCTATAATCAAGGTGATCCTGGCAATCGCTCCACCGTGAAGTTTCTCTGTGAATCTGCCTTCGCCTTAGCGTTGAACTTCGATCAGCTGCCTGGTGGCCCGCAGCGCGGTGGTATTCTGACCCCTGCAACGGGTTTAGGCGATGTGCTGGTGGAGCGGCTGCGTCAGGCTGGAACTGTGCTCGAATTTCCGGCATAAACCCTTATGCTGATATCAACTTACCCTTGACCTTTTCATGCCTCGCCAGCCTCGGGTTTCTTTATCTTTGCTGTCTACGCTCTGGAGCAGCGTGAACCCACTCACTCGGCTGGATCGGTATATTTTTCAGATTCTGTGGCCGACCTTTGGATTTGGCGTGGGTATTTTCTCGGCCCTGGGGGTTGCTGCCGGGGTCCTCTTTGATCTACTGAGACAGGTCAGCGATATTCAATTGCCGCTGCCCACAGCCCTACAGGTTTTAGGCCTGCAGGTTCCGTATTTCATGAGCTTGTCTTTTCCGATGGCGGTACTGCTGTCGAGCCTGCTTAGCATGTCCCGATTGGCAACCGATGGCGAGTTGATCGCGCTTCGTTCTGCCGGTGTTAGCCTCTATCGTTTAGTGTGGTCTGTTATTCTCTTTGGACTCCTGGTTACGGGGACCATGTTTGTGTTTGAAGAACTAGTGGTTCCCACAACCCAGCAACAGGCTCGATCACTTTTGGAGGCCCCCTTCTCTCAGGGGGTTGCTGGCGGTCAGGATCGGAATATCTTTTATCAAGAATACGGAGCAGATCGAGAAGTGAAACGCTTCTTCTATGCCCAGCGCGCCGATGGCAATACTTTCAAAGGTCTAACGATCTTGGATTTTACGAAACCAGGGGCACAGCAGGTGATTTCTGCAGAGTCGGCAAGCTGGGATGCCGCTGCTAATACATGGCTGTTCCGGAATGGAACGATCTATGCCGTGACTGCTTCTGGTTCTCAGCAGCAAGTCTTAGATTTTGAAGAACAGCAGCTCAGTCTCCCACGTGACCCTTTGGATTTAACCATCCCTGAGCGTGAACCGGAGGAAATGACGATTGCTCAAGCCCAACGCTATCGAGCCACAATTGAGCAGACAGGGGACCCCAAGAGACTTCGGAAAGTCGAGATTCAGCTCCAGCGCAAAGTGGCTCTACCGTTCACGGCTGTTATTTTTGGTTTGGTGGGTAGCTCCGTTGGCATGCGAAGCCGTCGTCTTGCTGCCAGTACTGGTTTTGGCCTGAGCTTGTTGGTGGTGCTGGCTCAATACTTCGCCATTTTTGCTGCCAACGTTTGGGGCAAAGCGGGGGTGCTTTCACCTTCGATGGCTGCTTGGCTGCCCAATTTATTGGGCCTTGTTCTAGGGATTGGAATTTTGATCAGAGGGATGCGGTTTCGTCACTAACGGCTTGCTAGCTATAGTGCGCTGGATTGTACTTGACGGTCCTCTATATGACATCGGGATTGAGTGAGTAATTCCGATGCAGCGTGGTGCTCGACCGGTCGAGAATAGAAGTAACCCTGGCCATATTCACAATTCATGCCTTTGAGGAGCTGTCCCTGTGCTTGGGTTTCGATGCCTTCAGCAACCACATCTAACTGCAAGTTATGGGCCAACATAATAATCGTTTTGACAATCTCACGACTGTCAGGATGACCCATTTTCATCACAAATGATCGGTCTACTTTGAGGGTATCTACTGGAAATGTTTGCAGGTAGCTGAGTGATGAATAACCAGTACCAAAGTCATCAATGCTGAGTCGGACGCCCATGGCTTTGAGTTGGTTTAGTTTTTCCGCGACCGTATCGGCCTGCTCCATAATCACCCCTTCGGTAATCTCTAGCTTGAGGCTGTTTTGGGCGATGGGAATCTCTGCTAAGACTTGACGAATATCTTCGACAAAATCAGGTTGGGCAAATTGACGACTGGAGATATTAACGCAAATCGAGAGGGGTGGTTCGCTGGAGACCTGTTGTTGCCACTGCAACATTTTTCGACAGGCTTCTCGGAGAAGCCACTGTCCCAGGGGCACAATCATGCCTGTATCTTCTGCTAACGGAATGAAATCAGAGGGGGGAACTAACCCTCTTTTAGGATGTTGCCATCGGATGAGGGCTTCAAAACCGATGATTCTTTGAGTTTGAAGCTCCACAATCGGTTGATAGTGAAGTCGAAATTCCTGGCGATCGAGGGCGCGACGGAGGTCATTTTCAAGTTGTAAAAGAGCGACGGCCTGTGAATGCATGACACTCTTGAAGATCTGGTATCCGTTTTTGCCCTGCTTTTTGGCTTGATACATGGCTGCATCCGCATCCCGAAGCAAGTCTTCTGCCGATTCATAGTGTGGGTGCCCGAGGGCAATGCCAATGCTGGCGGTCGTAAAGACCTCGTGGCCACCCAGGTTGAAGCCATCCTTGAGGCTGTCTTGGACGCGGTGAACGGTGTTGATGGCCGCTTGAATGTCTGGAATGCTGTTAATGAGTAACACAAATTCATCGCCCCCGAGACGAGCCACTGTGTCGCCTTCACGTAGGCAATTGGATAGGCGCTGGGCCACTTCTATTAACAGGTGATCGCCAAGCATATGACCGAGACTGTCGTTGATCACCTTGAAGCGGTCGAGATCGAGAAACAGCACAGCGCAATGCTCTTGTTGGTGTCGCTTACATTTTTTGATGGCCTGACTGATCCGATCCATCAATAAAACCCGGTTCGGCAAGCAGGTCATTGAATCATAAAAGGCATCGTGCAGAAGCTGTTCCCGTGCCAAGTGATATTCAGTGATATCTGTCTGTGAACCTGCAATTCGCAGGGGCTGTTTCTGGTCATTTAAGCTGGCTAGACCGCGACTGCGAAACCAGCGATACTCTCCGTTTTTATGCTGCAGGCGGTATTCGCTCTCAAAGTGAGGACTTCTGCCGCTGAGGTGATGTTCTATATCGTTTTTGACGCGGCTTCGATCTTCAGGGTGAATGCGAGGAAACCATTCCTCGATCTGGTCACTAATTTCATGATCTTGATAGCCAATCATGGCTTTCCAGCGGGGTGAGAAATAGATGGTCTCGCCCTTTAAATCCCAGTCCCAGAGACCGTCATTGGCACCTCTTGCGGCGGCGGCATAACGCTCTTCGCTTTTACGTAGAATCTGTTCGACCTGTTTCCGTTGTGTAATGTCGATCAGGTAAGAACGAATCAGTTGGCTTTGGGGAATACAGTGGATCGATTGTTCGTAGAAACGATTGTTGATCTCCAATTCTCGAATAGAGGTGTGGTTTAGATTCTGGAGAAAATCGCTGGTGAGTCCGGCTTTAATGGGATGCTCAAGATCTGTACGGAGATTTGGAAAAAGAGCAGTTGCCTTGGGATTGAGGTAGGTAATTCGCCCTTGCATGTCCATTTCGATAATGGGGTGAGGCATCATTTCTGGCATCGATGACAGTCGCACGAGGGCGGTGTCATTGAGTTGCTGTTGCTCACTGTCGGTAATGGGAGCAGAATGACCGTTCCTCAACGGTTCTATCGTAGATGTATCAGTTTGCTTGGGACCTGTCTCTGCGTCTATAACTTGGTGATATGTGGCCTGTATTTTGGTGCTAAAGGCAATGGTGTCCTGGTCTTTGAGATCTTGAAAATTGCAGCGCTGACCATTGATCCAAAGACCATTGTGACTGCGTTTCCCCTGGAGATTGCCGTCGATGATCCGAAAAAAGAAGTTGCCGCTTTGTGGGTCTGGAATGCGGAGGAGTAGGGCGTGGTGGCGAGAGACAGCCTTATCTTGAATAACGATGGAGTTGGCCTGATGGCGGCCAATAGAGTAGGTTGATGCATCTAAGGGAACAACTCGCTCACCGTCGTTGTCTTGCAGAACAAGAAGATGGCGGACTTGCTGGAGGGATGATGGACCGTCTGACGTCGCGATCTGGCAGTCATGGCCCGCCTTCCCCGTTACTGATACTTCAGTGGGTAGATCATCGCCGTTAAACTGGCTTGGATTGTGGGCCATCATGGGTGATTCCTTTGTTGCTCAATTCCCTAGACCCCTCAGATATTCTGATGTGATCGGAATCAATATTGCCGTAAAAGTTTTCAGAGATCTGAGCGATGCAGATATTCCTTTTTTCCCAATCTGATGTCAGTGAATATGACACCTTGAGGCTTACTCCCTGTAGAAAGTATCGATGACATCACGCTTTCTGTCTTGAGCAATTTCACGGGAATTTTTGTCTGTCCTTATACAGTGCTCAATAGTGCGATCGTCATAGAGAATTTCGATTCCCTCCGTAATCCTACGGAGGAGAAAGAAGTCTTTTGCTTTGGGGCACGTGAGTGCTTATTTTCGATAGTTTTCCCGTTTCTGTCGCTTTTCTATCAATCTCAGCAGTTTTTGGGTTCGGGAGGGTGGCGATTGGTCCCTTACTCCTTCTCTGAAGGTACTCTGTTCAAATCGCTCAGAGTTGTCGATATTTACGCTTGTGCTGGTGACTGATGATTGGGCTAAATTTGAGTGTTTTCTGATTTTAAATTTGGCCAATCATGGGATTTAAAATTGGCTGAAATTTAAAAGAGAACCGCAAGCCGGTTTACTATTTGCCTAAGGCGCATATAATTAAAAAGACGTTATGGATCAAGTGGTGCCGTTTTTAGACATGAATGGATATACAATTCTGGTCTTAAAACTTCAATCATTTAGTGATGCTGATGATGCAATCGCAGCTTTAAAGGCGGGGCATGTGTTGCTCCTTAATTTTTCGCGTCTGCAGCCTCAATCGATCCAGAGAATGACAGATTACATTGCTGGTAGTACTTATGCCATGGCCGGTCAGCAGGTTGATGTTGGCAATGGATTATTTTTGTTTACGCCTCCAGCTATTAATATTGTGTCTGGTTCACCGCAGCAAAATTATGACCCATTGCCAGCTAATTCTGCCTAGTTGAGGTAGGGATTTTACAATGTCTGTTCGTAAGATGCGGCTAAAGAATCTTTGGCTGTGTCACGTTCTTTTAGCCTGGGTTCGATTGTGACTGAAGAACTCTTTTCTGCTTTGTTCCTTGATTAATGCTCTGATTTCAAGGCACTCAGGTTCTTCAAGTCAATACTCTGTAAGTTTTGCCTAGACCTCTGGCATTGTTTGGAAGATGCCCTTTGTCCGACTTTCACCTTTAAGTTAGCTTTTGAGGGTTTGGATCAGGTCTCGATGCAAGCTGGGAGTTGGTTTGTCTTTTCGCTTTGGCCTCTGAGTGACCCGTTGCTTAACTCGGGTTGAGTCTTGTTCAGAGTCTTGATGGGGAAGGGATGCTCCCTCGGTTCCTTGCAAGGATTGAAGATGCTTGCTTCTGAAATATTGAGTGGGAATCCTA
>CALFCG010000254.1 GCA_937951315.1 uncultured cyanobacterium | reverse complement strand
GTACAAGCGGTCAGACTGCTCCCAAATAGAATCAGTAGGGCCAAAAACCACCAGGTCTTATAGACGTGGTCCAGCCCGATGGTCAGCAATACCTTCCAGGTCAAAAAACCAAACAACGCCGGATCTTCCGGGTAATTGGCCTGATAGAAAGATACGGCCTGCCCCTGCTCAATAACAGTGCCCGAGATGCTAAAAATTGCGATCGCAAGTAGCAACACAATGGCTAATCGCAGATCAGCCAGCACCGGCAGCAGTTCACGCTTAAAGAAAGCTTGGGGTCCAGACGGTTGTAGAGTCATGAGCAAAAGTATTCTGAGTCGTTAAATCGCAGTGGGGAACATACGCGTCAGCAGCGAAAACATACCAAATCCGATCAGCAGTACACCACTGGCAGGGGTAATCCAGGCAGACCAGCGCCGCAGTTCTAAAAAACGCTTGATAGCAGCGGTAAACGTCCCAGCAATCAGTAAAGGGGCAGTATAACCTGCCGTGTAGGAGAGGAGTAAACCTGCCCCCAGGAGCGGATCCTGCGTGGTGGAAATCCAGGCCAGGAGGGTCGCCAACACAGGTGTGCTGCAAGGTGAGGCCACCAATCCAAAGGTTAGCCCCACCAAAAAAGTACGAACACCTCGCGGTACCGGTAGCTCATTGAGATCCACATTATCTAAGCTGGGGAAGCGAAGCGGTAAGACCTGTAAAAGATTCAGGCCCATGAGAATGGCAAGCAAACTAACTGCGATCGCAAGTCCACCCCCAACTTGACCATAGATGCGGCCAAGCATGGCTGCTAAAATCCCAAATCCGGTTAAAGTCGACGCCAAACCTAAACAGAACCAAATCGACTGCCTTACCGCAAACCAACGATTATCAGCTTCATAGCCACCGATATAACCCACCGTAATGGGGAGCATCGAGAGGGTACAGGGAGTCAAACTCGTTAACAAACCCGCCGAGAAAATCACTCCTAGACTCACCAAACTCAGGTGATCAAGCTGACTCGATACGAGGTGATTAGCAAACTGCTCTAGGTGATAAAGCTGCAGCTGCAGCGAATCCATCATGGATGTAGGCCGTGATACTTCTTAAGCATTCTTCACCTTACATCTTAACGAAATCCGGCCTACCTCCCACGTCTCTTTCGCCGCTGTATTTTACGTTGATTCGCCCAACGCTGGCGTTTCTGAGCAAGCATATCCTTCTCAGTTGATACCGTCACCGCAGAAGAAAGAGATTTTAAATGAGGCGCGCCCCCCACAGGCTCCGCCTGAAGCGGCACCACAACATCGGTCCCCTGACTCTCACGGGCCACTCGAATTAAAAGACCCGAAATTGCCAAGCTCGCCATCATCGAGCTACCGCCATAACTCAGCAACGGGAATGGCAAACCTGTCGTGGGCAAAACACCAATGGCCACACCAATATTGATCAGGGCCTGCCCGATGAGCAAAACCATAGCCCCTGCCCCAATTAAGCGATGCACAGGATCCATGGTTTTCGCAATCACCCGCAACGCTAAAACACTATAAACAAATAGCAATGACAACAGAAATAACCCACCGAGCAAACCAAACTCCTCCGCAAAGATAGAGAAGATAAAATCCGTATGCTGAAAGGGAAGATAGGCGAGCTTTTGCTGAGAAGCCCCAAATCCAGCCCCAGTCACTCCACCTGAGCCAACCGCTATCAGGCTCTGACTGAGCTGATAGCCATCCCCTAAGGAATCAGCCCAAGGGTTCATAAAAGAGAGCATCCGCCGCATTTGATATTCATTCCGAAAAATACTCACCGTCGCGAGCCCAGCACCTGCAAGGGCCGTAACTCCCAACCCCCGTAGCGGCAACCCTGCCGCGAGTGCCACCAACCACAGGGTGATACCGCACAAGGCCGTGGTACTCAGGTTCGGCTGCAACAAAATTGCCAACAGCGTGGCAGCAAACAACCCCAACCATGACAATCGATCTCGCATCGGCAAGCGTGACCAGCGCCCGAAAATATGAGCGCTCTGCAAAATGAGAAACGGCTTCATTAACTCAGAAGGCTGTAGCGGCACTGGTCCAATTAAAATCCAGCGACTTGCCCCGTTAACAGACGCCCCCACCCCCGGAATACGGGTCGCGAAGATCATCGCCAACAGGACTAAAAAAGTTATCCGCGTCACAGCTAAAGAACGCTGCAAGGGAGTGTGCACAGCAAAGTAGAAAACCACCAAGCCAAGCGAGCCCCAGATCAGTTGACGGAGAAAGTAGGACAATCCTTCATTCGCTCCAGTCTGATCCATGTGCAGCGTGGCAGAGAACAGAATGACCAGACCTGCCGACAGCCAAAAGAAAGTCAGCCAATGAAGCCATCGGGCTTCACCAGACCAGTTCTGTACCGATGGATCCAAAAATGGAATGAGACGATGCAGCTTCACAGTGGGCCCCAGGCGAAAATCGATGCCAGTATAGCAGACCCACAGTTGATGGAACCTAATGCAACCTAAAGGTTTACAGGACTCGAAAAGGCAGGTTGCGGATCCTGAAAGAGAGGGGTACTCAAGTAACGTTCGCCAAAACTCGGTTGAATCATCACAATCAACTTCCCTTCGTTTTTCGGCCGCTGGGCCACCCGAATCGCAGCCGCCAGTGCAGCTCCGGAAGAAATACCTGAGAGCAGTCCCTCCTCTCTAGCTAAACGCCGACCATAGGCGATAGCATCTTCATCTTTCACCACAACCACTTCATCAATGAGGTCTGTTTTCAGAACCGCAGGTACAAATCCAGCCCCGATCCCTTGAATTTTATGGGGTCCTGGGCAGCCTCCCGACAGCACCGGACTGGTCTCCGGCTCCACCGCCATCACTTGAAACCCAGGCTTACGCTGTTTGAGGACTTCAGCCACTCCAGTCAGCGTTCCACCGGTTCCCACACCCGAGATTAAAATATCCACCTGCCCATCCGTATCCGTCCAAATCTCTTCAGCCGTCGTCTCCCGGTGTGCAGCAGGGTTCGCAGGATTTTGAAACTGCTGTAGCATCAAAGCATCAGGATTCTTATCTACGATTTCTTGAGCCCGTTGAATACAGCCTTTCATCCCTTCGGGTCCCGGCGTCAGCTCTAGTTGAGCACCATAGGCTTGCAGCATGGCGCGTCTCTCCGCACTCATCGTTTCAGGCATCGTCAGAATCAGACGATACCCTTTAGCCGCCGCCGCCATTGCCAACGCAATTCCAGTATTCCCAGACGTCGGTTCCACCAAAAGCGTTTTTCCAGGGGTAATAATTCCCTGCTCCTCAGCCTTCAGAATCATATTGATTCCAATCCGGTCCTTCACCGACGATGAAGGGTTGAGGCTCTCCAACTTGACCAAAATTTGTGCCGAACATCCCTCTGCCTGAGGAATACGGTTAAGCTGCACCATCGGTGTGCGGCCAATTAGCTCAGTAATATCATGGGCAACGTTCATGCTTGACACCCTTTTTGGCTTGATCAATCTAAATGTAGTACATCAGTTGAGAGGTCTGTCGATTATCCCTGCGGTCGCATAGCTCCTGAAGGGTACAACCTCGAAACACCTCACTCATTTGTGAGCAGGCTCGCTGCCAAACCTCTCGAATTGCTATTCTTTCAGTGGTTTCAGCAGGCTCTCCAATGGGCGCAGTAATATCACGCCCCTCAATACAGTTAATCACCTCTAATAAGGTAATCTGCCATGGCTCTCGAGCCAAAGAATATCCTCCTCTAGCTCCACGTTGCGATCGCACGAGCCCTGAACGACGCAAAACCGCCAGTAGCTGCTCAAGATATCGGTCAGGAATATTCTGCTGCATTGCAATCTGACGAATCTGCACGGGTTCTGCATCAAGATAATGATCCCTTAGAACAATGAGAGCCAGTAAAGCATATTCACTTTTACAGGAAAGCTCCACAGGATTAGTCCTCTCAAAGATAGATCCAAGTATACCCCGGTTCACCACCGGGTTTTGCGGATTTCAGACCATTTGCTCGGGACCTAGAATCCTAGCCAACGCCAATAGATTTCCAGCATCTGAGGCCCCCAAAACATTGCTAATCCTGCTCCGAGCACCAAATAAGGACCAAACGGAATCGGTTGACGACGTCCCAGGAACCCCAATAGAATTCCTCCCCCTCCAATGAGAGCTCCCACGAAACAGGCCAAGAAAGAACTTAAGAGCATTAACTTTACCCCCAGCCATGCACCAATCATGGCCGCCAGCTTCGCATCTCCACCTCCCATCGCGGTTTGTCCAAATGCCAGAGATCCAATCAGTCGGATCAGATCAAAGACCCAAATGCCAAGAACTGCGGCCCCAAAACCAGACACAACGCCGTGAGCCAAACCAGTCCAGCTGCCCGTCCCCCACCCCAACAGAGCTTGGAACATCAGTCCGAGAATAACCCCTGACTGTGTCAGGGGATTGGGCAAGGTCATCGTATCTAAATCAATAAAAGCCAGAGCCAACAACCAACTGATAAACACCCAATACCCAGGGGTCTTCAACGAAACACCACAGATGAAAAACGTCAGCCAAAAGAGACAGCCTGACAAGAACTCAACCATGGGATAACGAGGCGCAATCGGCAGCGCGCAATATCGACACCTTCCTCGTAACCACAGCCAACCTATCACCGGCACATTATCGTAGGGCTTGAGCCGAGTGAGACAAGAGGGACAGCGAGAGGGGGGGCGTAGCAGTGATAATCCAGCCGGTAACCGGTAGATCACAACGTTTAAGAAGCTACCAACAGAAGCCCCCAAAACAAAAACCAACCCATTAATAACCAGTACCGACCAATCCCCCCCCATGCCCAAGTCCCTCAACACAATTTCTAAAGCAGTTCACACAGATATGTTGATTCAATCAGATGAACGGGCAATATTTTCCGATAGCAAGCTCAAAAGTTAGAGCTCCATCTCCTCAAAATCATCCAAATCAAGCGTCTCGGGTTCAGGCGCTTCTAACTGTTCCAGCGTCACAAAACATTCATGCGGTAAAAGGATAGGCTGAGCCGAAAAGATCAGCTGACCGCGAAAGGTATTGCAATCCACAGCAACCCCTAAAGGCGCTTCAAACTCTAAATGGGCATTACGGTAAGTATGATAAGCCGTACGGGCTGATGCCAGAATGGGTGCATGGGAGGCATCGATCCTGGCTCTAGGAGTCTCTAAAACGGTGCCGGACTGCTGATGAGCGTATGTCACGTGCAAGTTCCTATCATGTTTATTTTATTACCAGTACTTTGTATCAAGAATCCCTCCGTTCAGCAAGCCATTTGCTAGTACAAGATTCCACAGTTATGGTATACGCCTGCATACTGTGGTGTATTTATTGCCTTCTAACATCGATGGAGTTGCATCAGTACAACAGTTTAAGTCTCTCAAGGGAATGACTTAAACTGTGCTCAATCCTCTATCGTTATGAGTTGTAGCAGTTCTGTGTCTATGGATCCTTCGCTGACCCAGTTTGGTACCCAAATGTCAAAACTGACTGGGGTGCGAGCCATAATGAAAGATATTATTGACACCCTGGGAAAGTCTCAAGAGCGGTCTTTCATCAACCTTAGCGCAGGTAATCCTGTTATTCTTGCCCCTATCGCCGAACTATGGCGGGACTGTACCAAGGAATTATTATCAAGTCCTGACTATAGTGAAGTGGTCTGTCGCTACGGTACCAGCCAAGGCTATCAACCCCTAATTCAAGCGATTATTCAAGACTTCTACCAGAGGTACAACCTCAAGCTTAATGCCTGCCAGATATTGATAACACCCGGCAGTCAAGCACTCTATTTTCTGGCGGCCAATGCCTTCGGAGGATACACCCCAGGAGAACAACTCAGGCATATTGTGTTGCCCCTAAGTCCTGACTACACCGGTTACGGTGGTGTGAGCCTAACCCCTTCGTCATTAATAGCCTACCGTCCTCGCATAGACGTCCAAAATCACAATCATCGTTTTAAATATCGTCCTGATTTTGATCAAATCCGCTTCGATAGTCAGACGGGTTGTGTCATCTTTTCACGCCCCTGTAATCCAACCGGCAATGTTCTCTCAGAGAAAGAAGTCCAACAGATTGTTGACCTCACAGAGCCATTCAATATCCCTGTTTTCATTGACTCAGCCTATGGACCACCCTTTCCAAGCTTGAATTACACGGAATACCAGCCAATATTTGCTCCTAATGTTGTCCACTGCATGAGCTTATCCAAAGCAGGCTTACCAGGAGAGCGAGTAGGAATCGCCATTGGCGACGAAGCCATTATCCAAGTGCTCGAAGCTTTTCAGACCAACGTTTGTATTCACTCTGGACGCTACGGACAAGCGATTGCAGCGCGCGCCATCCACTCGGGTAAACTCGCTCAACTTTCCGCTGATGTCATTCGACCTTACTACCGCACCAAGTTAAACACCTTAGAAGCAGCCCTTGATCAACACTTTCCAGAGGATGTGCCTTGGTTCTTACACATCGGTGAAGGGGCAATTTTTGGGTGGCTCTGGTTTCAGGACCTTCCTATTAGCGACTGGGATCTATACCAAAAACTTAAAGAAGTCGGCGTTCTGGTTGTCCCAGGCAGTCCCTTCTTCCCAGGTCTACAGCAAGAATGGAAGCACAAACAAGAATGCATACGAATTAGCCTGACAGCCACTGATGAAGAGATAGAACAGGGTATCAAGAGAATCGCAGCAATCCTGCAAAAACTCTATCTTGCTCAGTAAGCCTCAAACAACAGAGAAGCGACGATTCAATTTGCCCCTTTTTTAGGAATCCATATAATAACCGATGCCCCCTCGTGACCTCTCCAAATTTGACCGCAATCAATGGCTCCCCATTGGCTGGATAGTTGGACCACAAGGCCTCAAAGGAGAGATGCGCATATATCCAGATACTGACTTTCCGGAACGATTTGAGGAACCAGGAAAAAGATGGCTTTGCCTCCCCTATCAATCTGAACCAGAGCCAGTTGAACTCTTAAAAGGTCGCTACCTAAACAAAAAAGGGCTGTACATTATCAAACTAGCGGGTACTAATAGTCGAGACCAAGTCGAAAAACTCAAACAGTCAACATTACTGGTTCCCATTCATGACCGACCAGTCTTAGCACAAAATGAATACTATCTCCCGGACTTGGTGGGATTAGATGTCTCCCTACAGGGTCAACCAGGAGTCATTGGCCAAGTGATCAGCCTCATCTCTGCAGGCAATGACCTTTTAGAAATTCAACTTATCCATTCACCCGAGAAAGCCCTGGTCCCCTTTGTTAAAGAGATCGTGACTTCTATCAATCTTGAAACACGAACCATTGAAATTGCCCCCCCTCCAGGCCTGCTCCCAGACTAAAGCTCCGTATCGCCCTTCATGGCAGAAAAACCTGTCAAAGCAAAAAGCCCCTCTATTCAGAAGGGCTTTTTGCTTAATTAGGAGTGAGTCACCACAATCTACTTATTGATAGTGGGGGGCTCACGGAAAAAGATGGCGAAGAAGAATAAGCCAATAATGCAAGCGAAAATCAAAGTATAGGCAAAGGTAGACATATCAAAGTTTCTCGAAGTTTTCTATTTAACAAGAGCACTACCCGCAAAGCTGAACCATCAATCTGATTAGGATTGCGGGTAACCTCTATGTTCAAAGAACGAAGTCAAGGTGAAGAATAGAGACAAGTGAGCCGCCAAAAAACAACAAACTTCTCGAGAAAACCCCACTCAACCTGCTCTCCATACAGACTAGGACTTGCGAGTTGTTGGATCTCCAAATTTCTCGAAGACACCCCACTCAACCTGCTCTTCAGACAGATTAGGATCAACCCCAGCAAATACATCGCGGAATAGAGTCCGTGCACCGTGCCACCAATGACCAAAGAAGAAGAGGAGAGCAAAACAAGCATGCCCAAAGGTAAACCAACCACGAGTACTGGTTCGGAAGATACCATCAGCTTCAGTCGTATCAAACTCAAAGGGTTCACCAAGCTGAGCTTTACGAGCATAGGCTTTGACTTCAGCCGGATCAGAGATAGTCTGACCATCCAAAGCACCACCCGCAAAACTTACGGTGACGCCCTGCTGTTCAAAACTATAGCGAGATTCTGAACGTCGGAAAGGAATATCAGCCTTCACAACGTTATTAGAATCCGTCAATACAACGGGGAAAGTCTCAAAGAAGTTAGGCAAGCGTCGCACGAACAACTCATTGCCTTCACTATCTTTAAAAGTTGGATGACCAAGCCAGCTCTGTGCAGAACCGTCGCCGCTATTCATCGCACCCGCACGAAATAGACCACCTTTAGCGGGGCTATTACCAACGTAGTCATAGAAAGCAAGCTTCTCAGGGATAGAAGAGTAAGACTCACCGGACTGAACACGACGTTGAATTTCTTGCTGGAAGTAACCACTATCCCACTGATAACGAGTGGGGCCATACAATTCAACAGGGGTTGTTGCGCTACCAAACCACATAGTTCCAGTAACAACAAAGGCAGCCGCAGCGACTGCTGCAATTGCGCTGGAAAGAGCAGTTTCGACGTTACCCATCTTCAGCGAACTATACAGCCGCTCAGGTGGACGAGTAACTAGGTGGAAGATGCCTCCGATTAGGAGCAAAGCACCGGCGGCTATATGGTGAGCCACAATACCACCAGGGTTATATGGGTCAAAACCCGTTGGCCCCCAATCTGGCTTAACGGGCTGAACATGCCCCGTCAATCCGTAGGGGTCAGAAACCCACATTCCAGGCCCCATAACACCGGTAAGGTGCAAGGAACCAAAACCAAAGCAGAGTAAGCCGAGCAAGAATAGATGCGCCCCAAATACCTTAGGCAAATCAACAACAGGCTCTTGGCTACCATCCGGGAAAAAGAGTTCCAGATCCCAATTCACCCAGTGCCAAATAGCAGCCAGGAAATAAAGACCTGAAATCAAAATATGCATGAGAGCAACGCCCTCAAAGCTCCAAAAATTATAGTGAGCACCTAAAAATCCGGAAGCGGATTCATACGCTTCTCCGGTAACCGTCCACCCACTCCAAGAGTGAGTAACGCCTAAACGTGACATGAAAGGCATGACATACATACCCTGACGCCACATTGGATTGAGAATTGGATCACTTGGATCAAACTTGGCTAACTCAAAGATAGCCATGGCTCCAGCCCAACCGGTTACCAAAGCTGTATGCATCAGGTGTACACCAAGCAGTCGCCCTGGGTCGTTTAGAACGACTGAGTGTACGCGGTACCAGGGTAGTCCCATTGACTACTCTCCTCCTCTAAAACGTCAAAACTCTTAATTGCAGCATCTTGTTAATGCGCCGATATTAAATGGGCTACCTCAAGCTCTTTCGCCCAAGGAGACTCTTTATTTCTCGATCTCAATAACCTTAGCTAGCTAATTCTTTACATCTTTACATAAGATTCATTGAATCATATTTAGGGGCCAATTCAAATAACTTCTCAGACCGAACAGACACAGATAAACCCTTATAAAGAGAGCACCGCAGGGCCCCAGAAACAGCAGATTTAAAATCCCACGACTCTCTCACACAGACGAATCTTCAAATGCATACCCAAGTAAGCAGGCAAATAAAGTCAGCTCAACGACTTGCTTGTCAGAGCACTGTTACAATGAGTAAAGAAATGTAAACAATCCGCGAAATGATTTGAGCAAAGATCTTCCTTCTGCTTATGTCAGCCCATATTCCTATGTGGACTAGATATATGTCATAGGCGAGAGGCGTTTCGGGGTAAACAGCAAATACAGCAGACTGGCTTTTATGTAGCGCAGGGAGAGGAGATTAAAAATGCCAAGGCTAACCTTTATAAATGAAAAACAGGATGTCAACGTTACTCAGGGTTCCAATATCCGACAAAAAGCTCTAGACCAGAGCATAGGGATATACACACTTAAAGGAAAATTGACGAATTGTGGGGGATACGGTCAATGTGGCACTTGCATCATTGAAGTGGTGGAAGGCATGAGCAATCTGTCACCCCGGACGGAGGTAGAGATTCGCAAGTTAAAGAAAAAGCCAGACACTTATCGTCTGGCCTGCCAAACTCTAGTTCAGGGAAACGCTAGCATCAAAACAAAGCCGTGATATCGCAAGTGGGATGAATAAATCGCTTCGCCTTTCTCGCACCGTGACATATAGGTTTTCAAGCTCTACACACACAACTGCAAGTCGGAGACTGAAGTAGGACGCCGAAGGCCTTCTCTGTGCTGTCAATGAAGATGGTATTCTAATTTATGACGATTGCTGAGCTGGATTAGAGACTGTTTATTATGCAAGTTAACGATTTTGGATTCATTGTCACCATTTTGTTCATTCTTGTGCCCACGGTTTTCTTGGTTCTGCTCTACGCTCAAACCGCAAGCCGTGAAAGCAGTGAGTAGGGTCTAAGCTATACAACTGTGCAGTCAGTGCTAAGACTGAACGCTAGCTTATAAACTTTTTCAAATAGACCTGATGGACTGTTCCATCAGGTCTATTGTCGTTTTATCTAAAAGTTATCTGCCTCACGGGGCAAAGTACCACTACCCGACTGATCAAGAAAGCGATTTTTATCACTATCGCTTTGGTAAATGCAATTAATGTTTGGCCCCTTTTCAAGATCGCCTGTGTATCCAAAGGTGTTGAGGCGTTGTCGACATTCTCGAACTTGTTCACTATTTACCAGCTTTCGTTTCTGCAAAATGCCAATGTTATTGAGCCGGATCACACAACCGGGTTGCATAACAGGTTGGGAGATGAAGACACTAAAGGGCTTAAAAGTGACAAAAGTGCGTGTATCCATCACTGTTGCGCTAGCACCATAGGCCTGGCAAATATCTGCATTGGGCACTTTCTGATCGATGTACTGAATCGAGGCGACATTCTCAGGCGTAATATTGGTCGTTGAGCTAAAGGTCACGCCCAGGGCAATCCCCAAAATAAATACGCCACCCAGAATTGCTAACATCGTTGAAGAAAAAATTCCTTGCGACTTTGATCCTATAGAGTTGTTGGATGATCTACGTTTCATGAATTTTTATCTTTTGGGCATCAAAGTGGGCCCGCATACTCCATCTCATCTTCAGTATGACGTTTTGGGGACCTTTTAGTTGCCAGAGGAAAGACAGCAAGAAAGACGAACTCGATAGCTTTTAAACACAAGCAAGCGTATCGAAAGGTTTGTTTTAGCGAGGCTTAGCTCTGTTGACTTTCAATGAACGTCCCATCCATTCTGCACCATTTAGATCATCCATCGCAGCATCTTCTTGTGCATCATCAGCCATTTCGACAAAGGCAAACCCACGCATACGGCCAGTTTCACGATCAACGGGAAGGTTAAGCCGCCTAATTTGCCCATATTCGGACAGGACTTCGCGAATATCTTGATCCGTCACTTGGTAAGAAAGATTGCCAATGTACAGAGTCATAGTGAAAACTACAGTGCCTAACAGACTGAGAGATTACCTAAGATGACTATTCTAGAACAGCATCGGCAGAGGTCAGCACTGGAATAGTTTGCGGCACGCTTTCTAGGGGAAGATCCACAATTGAGTTATATAGCCGGTTATAGGCCAGCGAAGACTGTTTCCAGCTCACATCAGTTTCCATTGCCCGTTCTTGCAGAGATTTCCAACAGTCTTCGTAATGATAGCCCTCCCAGGCCCGCACGAGACATGTATATAAATCAAGGGGTTCATAGCGATCAAAACAGTACCCTGTCCCGCTTTGTTTTCTCGGGCTATAGTGAGCGACGGTATCAACAAGACCGCCCGTGCGACGAACGACGGGAATACAGCCATAGCGCATCGCAATCAATTGACTAATGCCACAGGGTTCAAAGCGACTGGGCATCAAGGAAGCGTCTGACCCAGCATATATTCTCCGAGAGAGTGCATCATCATAGAGCAGTTGAATTGACATACGCCCTGAATATCGGGCGGCCAGCTGCCATAGCTGGGTTTCATAATATCGATCACCTGTCCCCAGCAAGACAAATTGAGAGTCCGTGTAGGCTAAAAAACGATCTAAGACTTGAAGAACAAGATCAATCCCCTTTTGTTCAACCAAACGAGTCACCATTGACACCAGCCAAGCTTGAGGACGCTCTTGCAATCCCAATTCTTTTTGCAAAGCTGCTTTATTAATACTTCGAGGATCTAGATCGTCAGCTGTAAAGGTTTGAGGCAAGCTTATATCTGTCGCTGGATCATAGGAAGTGGGATCTATGCCATTAATGATGCCGATGACTTTATCACTGATCGAGGTGAGAAGCTCCTCTAGATTTTCGCCGTAGGCAGGGGTCTTGATCTGCTCTGCATAGGTGGGAGAGACAGTGGTGACCCGGTCTGCATACCGCAAGGCGGCTGCCATCGTATTGTGTCCCTCCATATACCAGGGACACCAGGTTATTTGTTCAAGGCGTTCTCGAGACGGCCCTTGGTAAGCCAAATTATGAATGGTGAAAACGGTGGCAATATCTGGAGACTGATGCATCCAAACTGGAATCATGCCTGTATGCCAATCATGGCAGTGAATAATTTGAGGCTTCCAGTAATTCCAGCAAAATTCTGCGGCACCATTGGCAAAGAAGGTAAAGCGCCAGTCGTCATTCCCTAAGCCATAAATATGAGGGCCATCAAAGCAAGGGTGCTGCAGAAGGTACAACGGCACATTTGTCTCAGGTAAAACAGCCTCATAAACGGAGAACTGCTCAAACATCGCAGCCCCATCCCAGACAGGATCCTTGGAGATCTCTAGGGTCTTGGGCAGCGAGCCATAGTAGGGGAGAAAGATGCGGACATCATGCCCCATCTCACGCAAAATTTTTGACAAGGAGCCTGTCACAACACCCATGCCTCCCGCTTTTGCGATCGGCCATGCTTCTGCAGCGACAAAAAGAATTCGCATACCGCCCCTTGGTGCGTTGTTAAAGTCCTTTAGACTCTAACTCTACACTGTAGCTGTCTTTAAAACCTGACCTTCTGCCGTATTTATTTGGTGAACTAGTATTTAGAAGAAGGTTCTAAAAATGCCCGTTGCGCCACCAACGCCCCGAATCGGCGCAAAAATGCTGGTTACCGAATCTGAGAATTTCGTCAGGCCGGAACGATCGACAACAACAACATCATTGTTGCGCAGGGCGGGGTTAGTTTCCTCATTCACAGGCTGATCAAAGTCAACTTTAATCTTACGCTGAGTAACAGTTCCGTCTGGGTTGAGGCGAATCAGTTGAACCGCATTTTTCTTAGCCCTGCTGCTGTTGAAACCACCAGCAGATAGCATGGCTGTATTCAAAGGCGTGTTGGGGGGAACTTGAACCACTCCAGGCCGAGTCACTTCACCGACAACGTTGACGTCAATCGTCGCAGGAGCAAAACTGGCTGCGGCCAGTGTGACTTGATCCTGAGCAGTGAAACCCTCACCTTTCGGCACAATAACAGTGTCACCTTGCTGCAGGGCAATATCCTGCCTCAGCTCACCTTCTTGGAGTAACTTCCACAAATCAACATCAATGATTTGCTCTGTACCGTTTCGGCTGCGGCGTCGGACTTGAACTTTCGACACATCAGCTTCTGGCTTGATGCCACCCGCTGTTTGAATGGCCTGGGAAACGGTGGGGAACTCTCTTCCAGTTCCTCCGCCAGTGTTCCGCCCTACGTCACCGGCTTCAGCGACGTTTGCACTCCCCGGTCGAATAGTATGGGGGCCTGGCCGAAAAACTTCGCCGACAACGGCAATATTGAGAGGCTCTGAGGTAGCAGCAGAAAAACTAGCGGAGGCAATGAGATCGGAGTCATCCAGATTTAGGCTATCTGAGGGAGGGATAAACACCGTATCGCCATCTCTCAAGTCAATATTTTGGCTGATGGTGCCATCGGTAAGGAGCTGTAAAAGATTAAGACCTTCTATTTCGTTCCCAGAACGCCTCACTTGAACTCTGGAGAGGTCAGCGGATTGAGTTGTTCCGCCCGCAAGCTGAATCAGTTGTGTGACGGTGGGAATTTGCTCGGGGCTATCAATGGGATAGGTTCCAGGTCGCCTAACTTCACCAGCAATCGCTAGGTTCAAGGAACGAGGTCTTGTCAATATGACAGTAACCAGTGGGCGCTTGTAATAACGACTGTAACGAGCGTTCAAGTCTTGTTCAACTTGACTAATACTACGGCCCGCAACAGGAACACTGCCAATGAAGGGAAGGCTAATGCTACCGTCCACTAGGACGAGATAGGGCGTCGGGAAAAGGTTATCTTGCCCAAATAATGTCAGTTGTACTTGATCTCCTGGCCCCAAAATATAACTATTTGGATCAGAAACAGCCACTAAGGTCTGAGTCTCTGCTTTCAAGGCTGGTGGCTCTGACGGCCCAGAAGCAGCCCATGCAGGCGCACTCCCTACAACGGAGACGGCTAAGGTCGCAAGGATAAAGGGTCGGACAGAGTGGGACATGGTAAGAGAGGTTTGAAACGCCATAAAACTTTTTACGGTGTGATCTGAAATCACTATTGCAGTGACGCAGATTGCTTTAGCAATGTTTCTGAACGAAACGCAATATTTCTTGTAAGCTCTACTTTGACATAAAGTTTCATGATTTGAAAATCTTGACAATGTCTGATAACTGAGTTTTACCTCTGCAGCGCATTCATTGTGACATTGACTTGACGCATTTGTTATTGCTCTGACTGAGGCTGAAATTTTACCTTGAAAGCGATTCGCTAATTTAGTAAATGTCTGTTCGACGCGTAATTGATTTGCTCCGTTCAGGAGAACCGAAACAAGCTGCCACTGTTAAAGGTTGGGTCAGAACCAAACGGGAACTCAAGGATTTTGCTTTTTTAGAAATCAATGATGGATCTTCACTGCAAGGACTGCAAGTTGTCCTGGACCATAGTTTGCCGGACTATGCGAATCTGCTACGGGGGCTGACAACGGGCGCTTCTGTCTCAATTGAAGGTGTGCTTGTTGCTTCGCAGGGCAATAAACAACGGATAGAACTCCAGGCCCAAACGTTAGAGGTTTGGGGACAGTGTGATTCAGAGACCTATCCACTACAAAAAAAAAGGCATTCTTTTGAGTTCTTGCGAACAATGGCCCACTTGAGATCGCGCACCAATACGCTCGGATCAGTTTTTAGGGTCAGAAACACTTGCTCACAGGCTATTCATCAGTTTTTTCAAGAGCGAGATTTCCTCTGGGTACATACGCCTATCATTACGGGCAGCGACTGCGAAGGTGCCGGAGAGCAACTCGCGGTGACCCACTTTGATCCTCGAAAGGTTCCACTCACGGAGACCGGGGAGATTGACTATGGACAGGATTTTTTCGGAAAGCCGACGTACCTCACCGTCAGTGGACAGTTAGAAGCGGAGGCAATGGCGCTCGCCTTTAGCAATGTCTACACATTTGGCCCCACATTTCGAGCAGAAAATTCCAACACCTCTCGACATCTGGCAGAGTTTTGGATGGTGGAACCTGAGATGGCGTTCTGCAATTTGCAGGGCGACATGGATTTAGCAGAGGCATTTCTCAAACATATTTTTAAGACAGTTCTAGAAGCTTGTCCTGAAGATATGGCCTTTTTCAATCTCCGGATTGATAAGACGGTGTTGGAAACGGCTGAGCAGATTGTGACTCAAGAATTTGAACGCATTACTTATGGAGATGCGATCGCAACCCTAGAGAAAGCCAAGCATCCGTTTGAATACCCAGTCGAGTGGGGGCTAGACCTGCAATCAGAGCACGAACGGTATCTTTGCGAAGAACTCTTCAAAAAGCCTGTGATTGTCACCGACTACCCCAAAGAGATCAAAGCTTTCTATATGCGCCTCAATGACGACGGCAAAACCGTTGCAGCCATGGATGTTCTCGTTCCCAAACTGGGTGAGATTATCGGCGGTGCCCAACGAGAGGAGCGTCTTGACATCCTTGAGCAACGAATTCTCGCGCAGGGTTTATCCCTAGAAGATTATTGGTGGTACCTCGACTTACGTCGATACGGCACCGTTCCCCATGCAGGCTTCGGCCTCGGATTTGAACGGCTCGTTCAGTTCATTACCGGGATGGCTAATATTCGAGATGTCATCCCCTTCCCTCGCACACCACTTAACGCTGAGTTTTAGAGTACACGCCTCAATCTTTGGCAACTCGTTATAGCTCTATTCATAAAGCCAGCTAAAAAATTAAGCACAGGATCATCTAACCTGCATTCAGCAGGTTAGCTAACAGAGGAAATAATATTTCTGGCAGTCCCCACCCAGAAAGTGCAAAATC
>CALFCG010000253.1 GCA_937951315.1 uncultured cyanobacterium | reverse complement strand
CTGGAACCATGTTGCTCGCGTCTACAGCGGGAAGTATTCCGGGCCCAACGGTCAGCGGGTGGAGATGGGAAAGACGCGGCTAGCGGTACTGACGAGGGGAGGCAAATGGATCACTAGAGAATTTAAGGCAACTTGCCTCGGGAGGCTGTACTCTCCAGTCGCCAACGGTATTGACGGAGGGGAGAACGGTGGCAACCCAGTTGCTCAGCCCTGTAGCGACACAGCTATCTTGGGGTATGGGTTGGGTCGATGGACTAACTCGAAACACCAATATCATGGGTGGCCTGGACAGAGAATGAGCGTACAGGGCGAAGATGTTGTAGCTGTAGCAGGCTGGTTCCCGGCCAAGCTGATTAACAGCAACCTCAGCGACAACAACCAGTACTTGCTCAATATTGGGATGGACAAGAAAGGCGGCAAAGCAGCCGGGAAAACCGCTCGGTTCTCTGGAGCTTTCAGCAGCCGCTATGTCAAACTTCCCAAGAACGGCAGGTCAGCCGCAATCTTTGGGAGCACCTTAAGCGGTGACCGTTGGAAAGAGCTTTGCCAACAAGGTAATCTCCCGGCAGGCTTCCCGTTCGAGAAAGGCTGCAATGTGCCCCGAGGCTAGCGGTCTCTAGAGTCACAGAGCCCAGGCTAAACCTCTAGCCTGGGCTCTGGCTTAGGCGTTCTGTTGGCCATGCTTGCTCTGGGACCATTGTTCCTTGAGCAGTTTTGCGATAGATGGTGTCGTGTTGCTGCTGGTTTCAGTTGTCTGCTTCCGTTGGCTTTTTGCTTTCGGTTTGTTGTCGGTGGTTTTAGCTTTCTTTGAATTTGAAGCTTTTTGGGTGTTTGCTAGCGGATCATTGTCGGCAAACGTTTGAGTCTCGCTGCTGGTTGCGATGGGCCTTAATATACTCTGCATTTTGGGTGCTGAGGGTTGTGCCTGGGTTGAGGGAGTTAGTTCGATTTGGTGATGGTGAACTTGTGGATCTGTTTGTATTGGAGGTTGAACCTTGTCTTTGACTGACTGCTGGGCCATCCGTATCTGTCCCTGTTGGTGTCGATTAGTGGCTATCGCAAGACAGCCGATAAAGACTGAAGGTACTGTGACTATGGCCAGGGCCATTAGAAAGACATCTGCAATGAAATCGATAAGTTGAAACATGGTTTATCCTTTGCGCTGTGGTGATGCGCTTTGATGGTTCGTTGAAGGGAACGCCACAACCCTTATCCCTGTAATACAAATTCAGGGCAAAACCGGACGCTGGTTTTGAAGGTTCTCAGTGGCTATGGTTTTGTTTGAGAAAAGATTGTTGTTGTCCCGGTGGCTCCGGGCGATGATTTCTGTGGAACGCTATCATCGAAAGCGTTACTCTATTTTCGCCTGAATGCTCTGGGAATACAAGGGTTGAGCGATCAGGGATATTGGAAAAAGCAGGGAATGCTTATAAGTAGGGGTGATCGGTATCTAAGGGATCTACTGATTAGATAATTGATTGTCCCCATCAACTTTGACATTTTCAACGGTGTTTTTCTCTGAGTTGTTGTAAGTTAAGTTCGCGAGTTTCCCCAAAATCCCAAGACCAAGAAAAAAGATCATTATACTAAGCGATATAAATGCAATAGAGTAGAATATTTCGCTGAATTGATCTTCATCTTTGGGTTGATTTATGTAACGCATGGCTATATTTCCTTCACGCTGTATTCTTGGTTTGCTTGATTTTTATCATTGCTTGTTTTGAGGGAGAAGCTCTAAGCGGTTAAGACTGTGGACCCCATCGAGGCACTATGAAAATTGATTTTCGAGTTGAGATCTAAGTTCTTCGATCTCTGCAACTTCAGCAGCCCTGAAAATATCTCTCACACCACAACTTAGGGCTGCAAGGTAAACGCTTGCCCACGTTAAGCCAATGGGAATCCTGATGGAGGCTTTTGTATCGGTAGACACTAGAGTAAGAGCAAAGGCCAGGACGGACGCCAACGCTAGGGCTTTGGTTCTCTTGAGGAAGATCTGGTGGTAGGACATGAATTTTTTTTTTCTTAAATAGCTTATCCTTCGGCTTTTTGCGCTAGCAGCTCCTCCTGCCTTACCTTCGCCCACTCCCGCGCTGCCATAGCCCTGGCCTCAGCATTACTCTGGTCCCACTGCTGTCGGGTCTTATGTTGATTCTCTCTCGCTTTCATTCCGTTGAGCTTTGTCCAATGACTGGGCAAGCTGAAACTGTTTTTCACTGTCTATACAATGAGAAACAACGGTGCCAATAACGAGTCCCAACAAGATATAGTCTCTCTCTTCGCTGCTCAGGCCGTTTTTTGTCCCCACTGCAAGGCCAAAATTGAATACAGTTAGCATGAGTACGACTAACGTAATCCATACTGGTTCAAGATAAAAATCCTTGCGTTGCATGGACTTACCTTTCATATTTCTTACCCTTTTTGAATTTCTATTTGTCTGTTGTTGGAGATGCCCTAGCCTCAGCCTGCCTCTGGCTTTTTTTTGTTTCATCAGGTTATCCCTCAAAAATGATTATTTTGGAGATCTTTCTTTCTCTCCCTGTGTTTCTTTCCAGAGCTTCACAAAAGCGTCGATCCTTTTCATTCGTCTTCGATTGAAGGTATATGGAAATCTATCTCTTAGGTAGAGAAGAACAGGAGGGGTTGAAATTACCACAATAGTTATTAATATTTTTACGGTTAGTGACATGTTTCCCTTGGGTATTTATCATCGCTCAGGCTCCCTGGAGCTATTTGCAGATTGTGACTGTCTCGTTCTTTTCTGCTCTTTCAGGGTTGATCACGATATGCGGTGTATCGCCTGATATACTTGCGATTCTTCCGTTGCACAGGAGATAGATGGTGTTGCCCATCACGAACGGACGCCTGTAGGTTTCGTATTGTGCGCTGGGATTGCCGCCGTCGCTGGTTCTGGCCTGATACAGGGTGCTGCTGGGAACCAAGAACGGGATAAACGCTATGCCCGAAACGGTAGCCAACAAAATGAGTATGACTGAGCCGAGCGTACTCCGCAGCGCTCGCAGGGAGGGTCTGAGGGGTGACTTGTAGCCATGCCCTAGCGCTTTGTTGACAACTTCCTGGGGGATGGCAGTGGGCATCACGGCTCCTTTGGAGAATCCCCAGAACTCGCAAGTATCCTTGTTTAGGAAGACTTCGCTCCAGCCGTGTTGCTCGAACACTTCGCTCATGTCTTTGTGTTTCTCTGTCAGTTCCTGATGCATTTTAGTCTCACCTGATGCTTTTCGTTGGCCATCGCCCTCTCCCGCGCTGCTAGTGCCCTGGCCTCAGCGTTGCTCTTGTCCCACTGCTGGCGATTCTCGTCGGGGTTAGTGATCTGGGGCGGGGCGTACTTGCGAGTGCTGTAGTTGTCTCTACCTGGTTTGGCTCTCATTGGATCGGTCCTCAATTAATGATTGAAAGATAGTCACTATCGCCCCAAGCCTTATGGTTATTAGCTCAGGGATATTCTGGAGTGTTGATTTTGCATTCTACGAAGTAATTACCTTCTACTGCAGCAAGAAACTCTTTGACCAGGGTGTTGAGTTTCACGTCTCTTACGAATCCCTTTACCTCTAGCCCCATTACTTTGATAGGAGGCACTGTGTTCTGCCATTTGTCTCCCAGATAGACTAAACCCATAGAGAGCAAGTTTTTACTGATTTTATGGTCAAGACAAAGAACATCTATGCCATATAGCAGGCCCAGATAAGGTTGCTCATTCATGTATAGCCACATGACTTCATTAATGATCAAATCCTGTTCACGACGCTTTTTCATGAGACTACTCTGTTGGGCATCCATATATTATGTACAAAAATAATAAAAACATGACTCCTCCCTCTTGATTTCTAGCAATGCTTTCGTCCGCGATGGGTTTGGGGTATAGCAGGAGGGGTGTAATGTTCGTTTGAGACTGAAATATGTTTAATAGTTTCCATGCTCAACCTCACATGTTCTGATCTTGACCGGAATATCTTTGACTTCTAGGTGAGCGGAGTAATGTCTCCAGGCATCATCACAAGCTCTAAGCTCGGCCCCCGGCTCCCATAGGCTCTCGTTAACTGCTTCGATGCTGTTTTGTAGGATTCCTACCAAGCTTCTGAAGTTGGCCTGAGGTCGATCGATCGTGAAATCCTGGCGCAGTCTTTTTTTCGCTTTTGGGCGCTGTATTATGATCATGCCCTTCCCTCCTGCGTTTTGGATGTCTTGTGCTGCCTCCAGATTTCGTCATGGGCTTCTTTGGCTTTCCCGATTAATACTTGCTCGTACTCTTCACCTATGGCTCCCATGTGCAGAACTGAAAATCCTGAAGGAATCCAAGCGCCAGCCATTCGAGAGGGTGCGCGATAAGAGCCTAAGTGATCTCGATAATCCTGTACTTCAGTCCAAAGCCAGATGTCTACCCCGTCAACTTGGTGTAAGACTGCATCCGGCGGAAAGATCGGC
>CALFCG010000252.1 GCA_937951315.1 uncultured cyanobacterium | reverse complement strand
TGAGATAAAGCGATCGCAAATCCTTTCACCCGTCAGCGCCTCCAACCGCGCAAATCCGCCAATATTTCCCGCGTTGATTTCACTGATGCGCCAGATACCGTCATCATCTAGCAAGAAATCATAGCCAAGGGTATGGAGGTTGCGATCGCAATAGGCTCCCACAGTGCCCTCAATGGCCTCTCGCTCAGCAGGCGTCACCTCCGCCACCTCGCATTCACCATCAACACTGACATTATTGACCCAGTAGCCACTCTTCGAACGTCGGGTGTAGGCCCCATAGATCTCTCCATCTACCACCACCACTCGTTTATCACCAGCAGAGACGCCTTTGAGATAGCGGACAAACTGCAACGGAAGTAAATCGCCACCCTGCAAATACTGCATAACCTGGGCAAAGGTGTCAAAACATCGCGTTCCAGTCAGACTATTATCAATCCAGAAAGACTTCTGTTCATACCAAATCTTAAAAACACCCCGACCCCCACAACTATTCGCTCGCTTCGCCACCACCACCTGATGCCGCTCGAAGAAGGAGAGGGCCTCTTCCATCTTGCCTGTCACCAAAGTTTCAGGCGTATATTGGCTAGCCACCTGCTCTAGAAAATCAGGCTGCATTTGCAACTGCTTCCCTGCCGGATCATTAATGAATCGTGTATGTTGTGCCCATTCAGACAACAGCTCTAGATAACCATCCGGGAAAGGCTTCAAGCGGCGGCAAAAGACCAAGTCAAAGTCCGAGAGTGAAAAATTGCTCTGGGCCTGATCACTGAGCTGCAGAAAATCAGAATACGTTAGCGTTTCAGGTACCGCAACGACATCCACACGATCAGCTTGCGTCACAGACTCCACTGGCGCATGGAAAAACTCAATGCGCGGATCACGGGCAAAGCTCTGATAGAGCGTAGGCACATCCATTGCAGGCTGCCCATAGAGAGAGGGCTCACAGATATTTAGAAGTCTCATTGGTGCATCCCCCTATTTTGGGTGCTCATAATATTCACTTAGGTTTGTTCTAAATGAGTCGAGATCAATAGCGGAACAAGCCTTACACAGAACTCGTGACCGTATTGAGATCGGCAATGCATTGCTGCAATGTTGTCGCAACCTGCAACAGATGAATCGTGTCCTCACCACTGGCCAACCTTCGCTGCACGCGGTCGAGCATCTGCTGATGATGACGTAGGGTTGTGTCCCGATCCCCCTGCAACCCCCTCACCTGACGAGAGATCTGGTCAGATGGCAATCCGAAAAAGACACCGCCATCTGTGTATTGAATACTTTCTTCATAGAGATCAAACATCCGTGCTCCGCCAGTCACGGGACCACTAGGACTCAAGCACCCATAAACATGCAAACTGAGGAAGGGCTGATCTCCTGGATTCCCCATCTGATGGATCAAATCATGATCAACACTATTGATCGTCCCAGCCGAAAAGGGATGCACAGAAACCGTTGAGAGTTGCATGTGCTCGAGTCGAAAGATGGCATGCTCTGCCTCACCAAAGGACTGAACCGCCCCCCATTGAGCGGCACCATGATCATGAATCGCGCTGTAGTCTCCAGGAGCCCAGGACATGACCATAATTTCAAAATTATCACCGTCGTAAATCAACTGGCGACCATAGCTATCTGCAATCGGATGCTCAAAATCAGTCCATTGCTGTAAATCTTCGACTTCGATATTGGCAGCCTGTACACACTCTTTGGCAATCTCAGGCGTTATGGAGACTTGAGTCTCTAGGGAATGAATCAGGGCCTGAATTCGAGCAGGCTGTCCTAAAAAGGCTGGAACGGCGTCTTTTATTACCATGCTTGAATCATCTCAGAACACAACAGCAAATCAATATAGAAGACACACCACTAGATTTCAGTCTTCCCATGAAGATACCCTAAGTGGCAGGTCTGAAGACCTGCTGAGAGAAGAGTGAAAATAACCCAATCTCATCGAGGCAAGCCCCCCACTCCCAGTGCCCCTAATACCCATTACCCAGCGAAATGACCTAGGTACAAGCTCAGAATCCTTCCAGAATAGTTAATTCGAGTAATCAAGCCGTTCGTAGTTTTTAGGCATTGGTATTAGACAGATGGCTAAGAGAAAACGGGCAAAGCTCACTGGGTTTGAGTCAATGAAACGCTTGTGACATGAATCGAACAAGCAACAGACTGCATACGACTCTCAATCAACGAAGCAGCATCTAACTGGGGCCGGTTTGATTAGGGAATCCAAGCCGGCTTAAAGCCTGAGGCAACGATCTGGGATTTAAGTTTGGGTTTAGGAGACTTGCCTGCTGCAGTCAGGGGCAGGAGCCACAGTTTGCTGTCTGTAATCGTCTGACCCACCAAATTTCGCACAACGCTGGAGTGGGGCTGATCTGTAATGCTAATTTCTTCGAACAGCAAACTTGAATAGTCAGGAGCGAGACTCAGGTGCCCCATAGCCTGCCCTGGAATGGTTTTCAAGGTCTGGCGGCGACCCGTCTGCAGTGAAATAGCGCTGAGCTTTAGATCAGAACGAAAATCAGCATCGGGGTTGAATTCTGAATACAGACAGTAAACAGTTTGAGTATTTGGGTTGAATTGGGCATCAAATAAATACCCTGTCGTCGTCATTAATTGCTGGTCAGTGCCTTCATTGGGGACCCAGAATAGTGATTTTGTTGCATCTGAATTTTCTTTAACCATCAAAGCAGCAGTGCCGTCCCGAGCAAAACTGAGCGCGTGATTAAATTTGGGCAAGAACTTCGTGGGCTCTGAAGAAGCATTGGGCACCAGAGGCAAGATACCAACTCCTTGATTTTGGCTCACAGCAACGGTTTGTCCATCTGGGGTAATCACAAAATCACCGTCGACCTTTTGATCCGCGACTTGTTGCATCGATCCATCCTCAGCCAAAATGGCAAGACTAACGGTGCGGTCTTGTTCGCGCCCGTAGCGCTGGACAACTGTTGTTCTGCCGTCAGGCGTCACATCGAACTTAAGAATCTGGGCAGCAGTATTATCCAGCAGGAGTTGAATCTTTCCTGGCTTTTTAAGGCTTGCAGCGTAGAGATTGACTTCAAAAATAGTTTGATTGGGGTCGGTGCGATCTAAAGCTGTAAATAGGATGCGAGCATGACTCGAATCCACTTTAAAGTTGAGCACGGTTAGATTTGGTGGCGTCAGAATTTGCTCTGTTGCCTGCGTTAAATTTTTGAGGGCTAGGCGACCATTCTCTGGGCCTGCGATTCCCACATAGGCAAACGTTAAATCTCGGCTGTCAAACTGATGGCGAAAGGGCTGCATCATCTGCGCTTGGTTTTGCCCACCCTGGACGGCTGTGGCCTGATCTAGCTCTAGCTGAAACGTTTGCCCATAGGGGATGGGCTGGGTCAGCGTGTAGGCAAGCCGTCGCCCAGACCAGCTTACTTTGCCGGGAAGGGGCGGCTGGATGCTCAGGTTGGCTGCGACGCTCTCCCAGTTCATAGGGCGATTGAAGGTGAGGACAAAGGCAATGTCGTCGACCCCCACCTGCTGATTTTGCCAGCTAAAGTCCCGGACCCGAGGATAGGTGCGATCGCCACTCCATAACAACAATCCCAGCAGTATCGTGAGCAAGAAAATGGAGAGCCAAGCCACACGATCAAGGGGTTGCAGCTTCTCTAGCATGAACCTAACCTTGGTCTGTTTAAGGAAGCTCATGAATGTATCATTACCCCTCATCAATGCGCTACAACAGTCATTGAGTAAACGGCTAATAGGAGTAGGGATTTTTCGGTTCTGAAATCGGTTCGAGCGAACTGGCGACAATCACGAGCTGCCGCTTCCCTTCCAGAGTTTCGGTCTGCATCTTGCCCTTCACCGCAAACCACTGGTCTACAGGGTATTGTTGACGGCCTTGGCTCAGTTTTACGGGTAAGCCCACTGGATAGGCATCAGCGGCACAGCAGGTAATCGCAAATCGGGCCAGGGTTAGGTAGTTATCAGAGAGGTTTTCGGGATACACCACAAAGCCATCGACGTTCACCTTCTGACCTTGATAAGCATCTGGTTCAGGATACACATCTAAAGTGCGAATCCATTCGAGGAGCGATCTCGACTCTGGATTACTCTGAGTACGAAAGGCTTGGGGACGTGCCCGAGTCACCACATTGGCATCCTGAAGCCCCCGCTGAATCGCTGTCTGACTCGCAAACGGTCTCAGCGGAAAAATAAAGCCCACCAGTGCCGCAACGAGTAAAATCACACTTAACCACTGGGGCGAGAGCAACGAAAAGTGCTGCATCCTGATGCCTTTAGGCTGTCGCCACAACTTTAAACCCTGGAAGAAGGCCACAATCAGCATAAAGAATCCCGCACTGAGGGTCAGGCCAAAATATTTTGGGTGAATCAAGATGCCTAGCTTGCCAGTGGTCCAGAACCGCAGCAGCAAAAGCCCCCAGGCCCCCATGGCAACCACGGTGAGCCAGTCAGTAATTTTCGTCCAGGGGAATACAGATTTAGCCGTCATTGATGATGTCCTCTATTTAGCTCACCCAGAGATTGATCGCTAGCGTAAACAGAAATGTGAGCTGCAGAATTAAAGCAAAGATATAGACCACTGCCCGCGTTTTGAAGACGGTCAGCAGCAGCCCCAAGCTTTTAAGGTCAAACATAGGACCAAAGACCAGAAAAGCCAGCAGCGCTCCCCCCGTAAAGGTTGAAGCAAAGGAGAGGGCGAAGAACGAATCCACCGTTGAGCAAATCGAAATCACGCCGCCCAAAGTGATCATAGAGACAATGGATGACACGGGGCCTTGCCCCAAGCTCAAAACAATATCTCGGGGCACGGCTATCTGAATAATGGTTGCCAGGGCGCTACCCAAGACGAGTACGCCTCCCATTTCACGCAGCTCTTGGATCGTATTTTCGATGAAGAGGGGGAGGCGATCACGCACAGAAAGCTTCGCTGCAGGATTTGCTTCCAGCACAGATTGCAGGTTGCTGGTATCCAGTTCAATGGGCTTGCCCTTTTGCCCCAACAGAAACGTCCCAGACCTTAACAAAGCAGGCTTATCGTCGTCCTCTGACTTGGGCATAGCTGCAGCAATAGTGGGCTGCAAGAAGGGTTTGAGATCCGCTTGGCTGCTAAAAACGAGGGCAATGGTGGTTGCGATCGCAAGTGAGAACACCACCCGCAACACCACAATCTCAGGCTGATCTCGAAAGGCCGTCCAGGTTGCCCAAATCACC
>CALFCG010000251.1 GCA_937951315.1 uncultured cyanobacterium | reverse complement strand
AGTCCATGCTCCTCTGCCTCCAGCGTAATTTAACTAGACTCAGCTCAGCAACCTCTCAGGAAGGGCTTAAGGTTATTTCCTAGATTCGCAAAGCCCGCAACTTCAGCAAACATAGGTTCTTGGGGCAAAGATCAACGGACTCCCTAACATGCAAGAAAAATTACAAGACAATATATTTGCGCCTTAGAACTCCCCTCAATTGCTAGCTTTCAGGGTCACATCCGGCTGAGACTGTTCTTGACGGAACAATCGACCTCAGCAAGTGAAATCGAAAAAACCCCGCCCCTGTAAGCACGCACTGGCAGTAGTTCCAGGGTGACCAATCCAATGACAAAGTGACCGAGGGAAACAGCAAAGAAATTCAATAACCAGCAGAATGACTACGGAAAAAGTCCGGGGGACATCCTCGCACAGTAGAGATATAGTCGGCTTTAACTCCATCTACGATCAACTCAAAACCAGCTGCCAATGGCACCTGCATCCCCATGATCCTCCCCCCAGCTCAACGGTCTACTTCCGAAAATGGCCACTCCATTGTCAATGGGAATATATGCACTACTGCCTGCATGAGCAACTACACCACAAGATGGACAGAGCAATACAGACCAAAGCATTTGCAAGATAGTAGTCAGGTAAAACGACCGAAAAAGAGTGGAGGTCTATCGCGGCAAGAAGGTACAAGGCCAGAAGCGTCATAGCTAAGCCGATAGCTTGGGTTTGATTCTGATGGTGGGGTGGTCGTCACAACAGGGCGTTCGGGCAGTACTTATAACGATATGAGTAGCAACCTAAAGATTAACTTTATAAATCTCCTATTACACGGTTTTAGAATCAGTTAGACTGTGAGCATATATACTCTCCACAACTATTCTCAGATTCGTATATTTGTAGTAAGGTCTATCAGCAATTGAGTATTAATGTTGACGTCAGTGATTTAAGCCGTGATTGGGTCGTTCAATTTGAACGTGTCTTTTGGCGACTTCTGGCCAGTCACCTAAAGGTCGAATGCCCACGAGCTGCTTTTCAGCCTGCTTTCTCCAGCTAAAAGTTCCCCCAAGTCTGTCGCGCAGTTAACTCACCAACTTTGAAGCTGAAGTATTTGTCCACAACAATTACCTTTAATAACCCTACTTTTAATAATTCACCGAGGCTCTACATACTTCATGACGATAAATGCTGATAATGAGAATCAACCGCTCTTCTCGCCTGAGCAGGTTCTAGAGAATCGGGGTCGAGTCGCAATTTTTATTGATGGCTCCAATCTTTTTTATGCCGCCCTACAGTTAGGCATTGAAATTGACTACACAAAAATGCTCTGTCGCCTGACAGCTGGCTCTCGTTTGCTGCGATCCTTTTTCTACACAGGTGTGGATCCAACAAACGAAAAACAGCAGGGTTTCTTGCTTTGGATGCGTCGCAACGGCTATCGAGTCATCACCAAGGAACTTGTACAATTACCGGATGGCTCTAAGAAAGCAAACCTTGATGTTGAAATAGCTGTAGATATGATGTCTTTGGTCGGTAGCTACGACACAGCTATTTTAGTCAGCGGCGATGGCGATTTAGCCTATGCTGTCAATGCCGTTAGCTATCAGGGTATCCGGGTTGAGGTCGTCAGTCTTCGATCCATGACGAGCGACAGTCTCATCAATGTCTCAGATCGCTATATTGATCTCGACATCATTAAAGAGCAAATTCAGAAAGCACCTCGTTCTGGCTACAGCTACCGCCCACTGTCCAATATTGGGGTTGCTGATGATGATGAAGCCAAGAAAGAAACGAGTGCTGTAATTGAGTGATAGAGATTCATAGAGGTCTCTATTTCACGATAGTTTCAAACCCCATATCCATTTGAAGAAACCGCTCCATCCTCTGGATTCGCTGACTCAGACATTGTGTCTGTCAGGCCGATTTTTGGCATTCACCCTAGTAAGCTTATCCCTGGTTTCATGTGCGGGTCGCAAATCTTCTCCTAACTCAAAGACCTCAAGACAAGAGGTTGAGGGTGGGTCTAAGCTGGCGCAGGTCACCTTGAAACAAACAGATGATCAAGGAAAGCTGCTGTGGAAGTTGCAGGCAAACAAAGTGAACTATGGCGAAGATCTATCCGTTGCTAGAGTTCAGGGTTTAGAGGGCCAGCTTTACGAGCAGGGTCAACCAGCTTTCAAAATTACGGCCGATCAGGGAGAAGTCAAACAGTCTGGTCAAACCATTAGTTTGAAGGGGCAAATTGTTGCAACAGCCCTACAAGATAATCTTGTTTTTAAGGGGCCTCGTTTAGAGTGGCAAGCTGATTTAGGTTTATTACAGGCAAAATCGGGCATAAGGATCACTCACCCACAGCTTCAACTCTGGACTCAGCAGCTGCAGGCATCTTCAAAAACACAACGGATACTGGCCAGGGGAAAAGTGGTGGCAGAGACTCGTCCAGCCAAGTTTCGCCTCAAAACCAATCAGCTCGTATGGCAAGTCAAGCAACAATTTCTGCAGGCAGGGAAAGGTAAGGCAGATTCCACAACACCTACCGTCGAAATTGAGCAATTGAGAAAGTCGGGCAACGGGAGTCGAGCCTTAGCAGGCAGCGCCCGATTCAACTTAAAACGCCAGATTGTGACGCTACAAAATCCAGCTCAGGTTACGTTATCGACACCTCCCATCGAACTGACTAGCAAACAAGTAGTTTGGGATCTAAGACGCCAGCTCGTTAGTAGTGAACAATTACTTAAAGTGCACCACCGTCAACAGGGAGTCAAGATTATTGCCAACCAAGGACAGTTTGACCAACAGCAGCAGGTCATTCGGTTTAACGGCCAGGTCGAGGCAACCGGACTACAAGACCAGTCTCGTCTCAATACAGCTCAACTCATATGGCAACTCACCAACCAGCGGATTGAAGCTCAAGGCCAGGTTCGGTATATCCAGAATTCACCAGCATTGTCGCTTCAGGGTCCCAAAGCAGTGGGTAAAATCCAAGAACAAATGATCCAAATTAGCGGTGGGAATGTCGTAACAGAGATTATTCCTTAACGGCAATCAGCGAGAGAAGGCCCCATGACGATGAACAATTTGTTGAATAAAGGCAGCAGCATTCAGCGGTCGGCGAGTTTCACAACCTTTCTCTTGTCCCATCCAAAAGCCTTCGACCTGTTGTGGCATTTTCCACAGATCAGCGTGGGATATTGCAGGAGAAGCATAGAAGCTATCGTGCCCTGCCCCTAATAAGGCAGAACTCCAATGGGTAAAAAGATCGTGGCTAAGCCTGTAACAGGGGATTGAACTGACTAAAGGGACTCCCCAGCCATCAATAGCTAGGATGGCGGCTATCTGCCCTCCCAATCGTTGCCAAGCCCAGGCTGCTTGCATTGCCCCCACAACTCCGGCACTAAAGGAAATTAAGATGGGGACAGACTCGCAAGGAGTCCATGGAGTCTTGCTATTGCAACCCACACAACTGAGCATGAATTCGAAAAGATGTATCCCTGAACACGCTGGATACTTTTCTGTGGGAAATAAGCAGATGGGGTGAGCGTCGACAAAGCTCATATTCTGCAAAAAAGCATCTGTCCAAGATCGGGGATGAAATCCAGGGCAAATAATCAAAGGTGTCTTAGAGGAAGCTGTGTGAAGGTGATGAGTTTGTTGTTCAATCGGCATTCTAGAGATCTCTGGCAAATTCTAGCTAGGATAGAGATAGTAGCGCATCAATTCACTTCATTCTCCTGAACTGCAATGTCAATTTCTAACGGTCAATCCCCTACTGATCAGATTCCTGATTCGCAGACTGGCCACAACCATGTTCATAATCCCGACACGCTGCGCTCCATCGTTAACCGTTTATCACGAATTGAAGGCCACATTAGAGGCATTAAATCTATGGTGCAGGAAAGCCGTTCCTGTCCCGAAATACTGGTCCAAATTGCTGCCGTACGGGGTGGACTCGATCGAGTTGCACGAATCATTCTCGATGAGCATTTGACCGAGTGCATCGTCCGCTCGGCACAAGAGGGCAACATGGAGGTCGAGATCCAGGAGTTAAAGGCCGCTTTAGATCGTTTTTTAGCCTAAAGTGCCACTGCGATAGGGATTAGTGAATCCTGCAGCTTTAGTTTCACGGCCTTAAAACTCGCTATCAATCTCAGAATTGATACGGAATATGTACTAATCACATATCATATATAAATAAATATTGATATAACAATGTCTCATATCTAACTTGAGAGGCATGGAATAAATCCAAGTGTTGGAGATACCTCTTTGAAATCCGCTGACCCTCCCCTCCCTAGTGGTGCGAATCCCCCTCTGCCCAAGGTAAACCAACCGACTGGCAACACCCAAAACCATTCTATTGAGACTGTCCAGCCCTATGATTCCTATCGATGGGCTCAAGGAAGCTACAACCACTGGGGCCGCTTAGTGGAAATTGGCCGCATAGGGCTGCAGCTTTTAATATATCTGTGGACTGACCAACAGGACTGGAGTTATCCTTCAGGTCAAGCCACACCGGAAGCACAAGCCAAACGCCGCAGAAAGCGGGCGATCTGGATTCGTGAGAGCCTGCTCCATTTAGGCCCGACCTTAATAAAGGTCGGTCAGTTTTTTTCTACTCGTGCAGACCTTTTCCCAACTGAGTTTATTGAGGAACTCTCAAAACTCCAGGATCAAGTACCCGCTTTTGGGTATGCGCAAGTGACCCAAATTATTGAGCAGGAACTGGGAGATTCAGCAGCAAAATTCACCAGCTTTAATCCTGTTCCCATTGCTTCAGCTAGTTTAGGGCAGGTTCATCATGCTCAACTCCAGTCCGGAGAGGAGGTCGCCGTTAAGGTACAGCGGCCTGGTTTGCAACAGCTCTTCAGTATCGATTTGGGCATTCTAAGAGGGTTTGCTGAATTTGTTCAATATCGCACCCCTTGGGGAAAAGACGGACGAGATTGGCTCGGAATATACGAGGAATGTCATCAGAATCTATGGGGTGAGCTTGATTACCTCAACGAAGGCCGAAACGCCAATCTTTTCCGCCGTAATTTTCAAGGTCAAACAGATGTAATCGTGCCTCGGGTCCATTGGCGCTACACCACCACCCGTCTCTTGACCATGGAGTATATTCCAGGCATCAAGGTTAATGATGTTGAGGCATTGGCAGCGGCCGGTATTGATCGCATTGAGATCGCACAATTAGGGGCTCGTTCTTACTTGAGTCAAATCCTGCACCATGGCTTTTTCCATGCAGATCCTCACCCTGGCAACATTGCGGTGAACCCAGACGGCGCTTTAATTTTCTACGACTTTGGAATGATGGGACAGCTCCCCATTGAAACAAAAGATCGGCTGTTACTCAACTTCCGCGGAATATTGCAAAATGATGCCAATCTAGTGGTACAGGCGATGGTGGAACTCGGGGCATTGGCTCCAGATTCAGATTTAGGCCCGGTACGTCGCTCAGTGCAATACATGCTGGATTCCTACTTTGATAGGGCTTTCTCAGAGCATGGCGAAATTTCAATGGCTGCGATCAATGATGATTTATACGAGTTAACCTACGAGCAGCCCTTTCGCTTTCCGGCAGCCTTTACCTTTGTTCTCAGGTCTTTATCCGCCCTAGAGGCCCTGGGGAAATTTCTTGACCCCAACTTTAACTTTATGGATGTGGCAACCCCATTTGCCGAGGAGATCATGGCACAAGATGCCAGCGGATCTGCTTCAAATAATTTTGTTGGCCAATTTGGACGTCAAGCAGCAGAATTCACAAATACCAGCCTTCAACTACCTCAGCGCGTTGAGGTATCACTCAATCACCTTGAGCAAGGTGATATCAAAATGCGTGTCAGCTCGGTTGAAGCAAACCGTGAGTTACGGAAACTAAACACATCAAGCCTAGGGGTTATCTATTCACTCCTGTTTAGCATCCTCTTTATATGTGCAACTCAGTTACTAATTGCAAATCTGACTGTTTTTGCCACCGCTCTGGCAGCTTGTGCTGTTGTTCCTCTGACATTGCTTTTAAGAGTTCTATGGCTCAAGCAGGATCGTGCGGGCGTTTCTTAGGCTTTGATGCTCTGGCCCAACTTAAGAGCGCCCTATGGCCGTTCAGTGAAGCATGATTTTCGAGGTTACTAGGAGCACCATGCAGGTTTTACACCTCTCATCCAAAAGAAAGCTAGGTTTAAGTCTCGTGATGGGTCTTGCCTATGCAGTCATCACCGGTTGCAATGGCAATATTGACTCCCAACTTCCGAAACTGGAACCCACAATCCAACTTCAAAGCTCTGCATTCACCGCCAACGCATCAATTCCAGAAGAATACACTTGCGATGGCAAAGATCATTCCCCAGCTTTAAGCTGGAATACGTTGCCGGCCCAGACGCAGAGCTTAGTTTTAATCGTTGATGACCCTGACGCACCGGGTGGAACCTTTGTCCACTGGGTCCTCTATAATCTCTCGCCTCAGACCACACAACTGCCTGCTGGCATTGCACCTTCTCCTCAGGGTCCGGAGAATAGTATCCAAGGCAAGAATGGTTTCGGTCGGATTGGATATCGGGGTCCCTGTCCCCCATCAGGCCAGCACCGATATTTCTTCAAGATTTACGCCCTTGATCAGAAGCTTGAATTAAAGCCCGGTGCAAAAAAAAGAGATGTCATTCTGGCGATAAAGGATCACATCATTGCCACCGGTGAACTGATCGGACAATATTCACGCTGAGCCTAAAGCCCCTGATGCTCCGCCCTTTTAGACAGCTGCCTGCGTAGCAAGAGACGTTTGGATCGTCCTAGACGGGGCCACGGACTTTTCAGTTCAGGACAATACCCAGCTTTTGTATACAGGCGCTGCGCAGCACTATTTGTCTTAAGTACATTGAGATAGAGAAAATCTGCTTTCCAAGTGATGGCAACTTGCTCACAAGCCAAAAGCAAGTTTTGAGCGATGCCTTGACGCCGATAGTTGGGTGCAACAGCTAAGTTTGATAGGTAAGGAACGGGTCGACGAACGAGCCAAAGCGACCGCAGTGCAACTTCAACAGTCCCTACGATTTTTTCCTGTCCTGGTTGGCCATTTTGCCGTGGGTGGGTCATCACGGCAACAAAACAGGAATGTTTCGGCGACTGCGTCATCAACCGCGTTCGTAGGTCTTGATAAATACCAACTCGCAAAACAGGCAGAGCCCACCGCCATTGACTGGAGGGTGGATAAAAACTCTCACAAAGCAGCTGTGCAACTTTGAGGAGGTCCTGATCTGCAACTGAGCGAATGCTCCAGCTAGGCTGCACGAGATCCAGTGAACCTCGACAGGGATCTAACGAATTTGAAATCACAGAATCCGTCATATAATTGACCGACACCTACGATTAATTCAAGTGTAGGGACTGAACTTTCATCCTCAACGCTATAGCGCATCGGGCGTATTTAAAGTTTCAGGCTCCTCTACTTCTGGCTCAAGGACATGACTCTCATCAGTATTAGATTCAAGCTGAGCAATAGTCTCACGTATTTTGGGAAGATTGAACACCATCTTTGTATCTTCAACAAGACGTTCTCCCCAGAGATTCTCAATTAAGTAGTCAACATCTCCATAGCGGCTATCTATCTCAAGTGCTTTCTGAGCTAAGGTGAGGGCTTTGTCCTGGTTGCCTTTGGTATAGTGCGCGACAGCAAGCGCCAAAATAGGCTCACCTGTTTTTTCATCAATTTCAGTGGCTTTCTGCCATTGAAGCATGGCAGCCTCAATTTCACCCGCTTCGTAGTGCACTAAGCCAATGTTGTTCAGGGCCGGCCAAAATTTTTCATTCTGTGCAATCGCCTTCTGGTATGTTGCGATCGCATCATCGAACTGCTCTAGCTTGTAATAGGTATTGCCTAAATCAAACAGCGGCTCAAGCTGATTTGGCTCAAGCTTCAGGCCAGACTTGAGTGAATCAGCAGCAGCAGGATAGTCAGCTTGCCCAAAGTAAGCCGCCCCAAGACTAAATAGCACACCTGGATTTGACTCCTTAAGTGCTAAAGACTTATTGAGGGCTGAAATCCCCTTATCTACCTGCTCAAGATTTAAGTAGAGGCCTCCCAACAAAGCCCAGCTTTCAGGAGACTTTGGGTTTAACTGTGCTGCAAGCTGTGCCCTCGATAAAGCCGGTTCAAATTGCTGAAACTGTGTGAGATAAACAGCTTCCTTGAGCAACTCCTGCCCCGTCTTTTCCAGAACCAGTGGATCAACCGTGATGGTTCGGGAAACAGCAGCTTGTCCCACAGCCGGAGGAACGACACTGCCGAGTCCAAGACAGACCATCAAAGAAAGAACAGTTGATCGATAGAGCACAGTCTGTGACCATATAATGACAACAAAAGCTTAGTTGTTAGCTTAGCTTAAATTTTCACAACTGTAGTGGAGACAAGAGACGTGCCGCCTCAACATGCGAGTCTCCACCGCAGAACTGACGCATATTGTTACAATCACCTGTGACCTTTCAATCAACACGAGGTATTTTTATGGATCCCATATTGATGCAAGAGCGCATTCAGTTTATCGAATCCAAACGCGACATGCTAGTCAAGCTATTAGAACAGCCTGACCTTGGAACCCTCAGAATAGATGTCAATCAAGCTCTAGACGAAATGGATGATTTAATTGACGAATTCAAAAAAACATTTCCTGCTCCGTCTGTATAGTGACAACCTACAGCGAAGGGGCACTAGTTTAATTCCCTTGCTGTATTCGATGCATTCAAGGATTCAGCATTAAGCAATGGGTGCGGCGATTTCGGCCAATATAGATAGACCTTTGAAAGGAATTATCTAGCAGAAATACATCTTAATTATCAGAAGAAGTTCATTTTTACTTGTCAGGTTGCCCATACTAAGTTCGAAGCCTTTATTTAAGTTTTCGAAGCTAACGTGATTGCTGATACAACACCTCAACTCCTTATAAGTGCACCGGCTGGTATCAAGCGGTTGCAGCTTCTTAACCAAACAAGCTGGACTTTAGGTCGCCATCCTTCTAGTCTCATTCAGTTGCTAGACAACAGCATCTCTCGGCACCATGCCAGAATTGAAGTCCTGCAGGATAGACATTTCTTCCTTGTGGACCTTGGGAGTCGCAATGGATCGACCGTTAATCAACAACTAGTCTCTACTCCTGTTTTGCTCAAACATGGTGATCGCATTCACCTAGGACAAACCGAGTTATTCTTCGAACAGAGTCTTTTCCTACCTGAGAATAGTACTGCCGACAACAAAGCTGACATTGTCATGCTGCACAAGTCAGCCCTGCAAGGAAAGATTTGGCAAGAACTTTTGCTTTCCCAAAATTTATCCGTCCATTGGGAAACGGGTGCAACAGACCTAAAGCAGGACATCGAACAGAGAGCCACAGCACAACAGCTCCCCACAATTCTCATCATTGATGTGCAAGCCTATAGTGGCAACTTAGTCTCTTTCTGCCGCTGGAGCCAGCAAAACCATCCAGATATTTCAGTATTGCTCTTCGATAGCACTCAACGTCAAATTGCTCTTGATGAACGCCAGAAAATGACGGCCCTTGGCTGCATTGACTTTTTGCCTGCCTTCCGAGAGCCCAAGCTCCTCGACAACGTCGCTGGCGTGGTAGTTCACCTCAATCTAGCGGCACGAGCCTTTCAAGACAGGACATTGCGTCAGGATAAACTCTTCCTAGCCCTCAGAAACCTAGAAGACCTCTTGCAATCGGCCTCCCAGTTGCCAGTGGCAAATGTGCCGGCCCCTCAACCCGTTGCAGCAGCTCAAAGTAATGGCGTCACCGCGCCACTACCCGAAGATATGCAAGATATGACGATGGTTACTCGACAATCTACATAGACCCACTTAATTTCGTAGACCCACTTAATATGGGATTGATTACACCGGTGATGCCAATTGGTGATGGGCAACACCAGACTGCTCAATCCATCCATAAATCATGCCGGAAGTAGAATGCTGCGCGGCGCATTGCCCTTGCCGATCAATCACAATAACGCCCCCCAGACCATTCACCTTTGCAACGAGATACTTGATCCCAGCCGCCGCAGCTTCCTGAGCATTAAGACCTTGGAAGTCAATTAAATCTGCAATGGTTTTCGCAAGTACTGTCCTTAAGAATTGCTCTCCATACCCGGTGGCCGACACAGCACAGGTTGTATTATCAGCAAAAACTCCCGCCCCAATGACTGGCGTATCTCCCACGCGGCCCCATCGCTTATTTACGATGCCCCCCGTTGAGGTTCCCGCCGCTAAGTTGCCGTGGAGATCTCGAGCAACGACACCAATGGTGCCAAATTTCTCCTGAGGTTCTTCGCTATCTTCATGGTCAAGGATCATTTGTCCCGCTTCCCGCGCCTCTTCCAGCTGCTTCACTCGAGCTTCTGTTATGAAATAGTGATCGGGCCAGACCTTGATATGCTGAAACTCGGCAAATTTCATGGCTCCATGCCCAGCGAGCATGACATGCTCACTGTGTTCTAAAACTTGCCGAGCCAGGGAGATGGGATTCTTGATACCTTTGATACTGGCAACTGCCCCAGCAGAGAGATCCAGTCCCCGCATAATGGCAGCATCCATTTCCACTTCACCATACTCGTTGAGAACCGAGCCCCGCCCTGCATTATAGAGGGGATCATCTTCTAATAGAGAGGCACAATATTCAACAGCATCTAACGCAGCTCCCCCCTGCTCAAGGATATTTCTTCCCTGCTCCAAAATGCCGCAGATACTGCGCTCAAATTTGGCTTCGTTTCCTTCATGTTTAATGTGCTGTAAAGCACCTGCTCCGCCATGAACCATCAGGGAGTAGGAATTTGACATTACGAAGACCAGAAGGGGCAATGGCCTATCTTAAACCAGCATTTACTCCAGCACCACCGCACGATATCGAGTTAATGGCTGCAGACACTGACGGAACTCGACATCGTTGGTCTATGAATTTTTAGGCGGTCAGGAGAAAACCTAATTAACATTCGCGATCGACTCAAGAGGATGGAAGGAGAGTTCAGGGGAAGAGTCTTCAAGCAGAGACTCATTAAAACGTTGTTTCAAGATTCTGCGGAGCTGCTTCTGCTGCCGATGGGAACCTGCAAGCAAACAAACAACTTTTCCTCTATGAATATTGCCCCAGTTCACTAGAACAACTCCTTCCCCTGTCTTGTCATTAAACTCAATTCCGCCGAGGTCAACATCACTCAGTGATCGCAGAGAAGTCGTAAAGGTTTCACAAATCCAGCTCTGAATTCCGAGCTTTTGGGCAATACCCGTGGGATAAGAAGCTCCGTTATAGCGGGGATTACATTCAATAGCATAGTAACGGGGACCACGAGAGCTGAAAACAACAGCAACATCGAAGGCAAAGACCTCTTGCATCCCCTCCTCAAACATCCACTGAGCCATGGGTTCTACTAACTCCCACGGTTGATACTCTGTGGGGTATCGGTTGCCGCTGTGGGAGCAACCATCTAAAATCTGCTCGGTAGCGGCGTATCTTGTCAGCTTCTGATCTTTAACTTGATACTGAAGATTCAGAAAAGAAGCGGCTAAAACTTCTTCTTGAATTTGGAAAGCAATGTCTTCTGGCATGTCATATAGGGCCAGCATAAGTTCCTGCCTGTTAGCACAACGGACAATTCCCATGCCATCAACAGAAACAGAAGGCTTGAGATAACAGGGATAAAGAATCTCAGAATTCAGTCTCAGCTCAGATTTTTTGAGGAAGCATAATGTCTTTGGAACCGTGACATTAAGCCGATGCGCTAGCTCCATAAAGTTGTTTTTGTTGTTCATGTACTGAACAACATCATGCCAGCGCTGATTTTCTTTTCGAAACTGTTGGCTGCGGTAACTTTGAGGATTTTCGGCATCACCAAAGTAAAAGACAGACGTTTTGAGCTCAGGATGTGCGAGTCGAAGAGCTGAGGAGACATCCCAAACAACGTTGTGACTGTGGCAAAGGCCAATGCGCTTGTAGTGAGCAACAATGGCCTCCCACTCTGTCCTTAAAGCGGGGTGTAGCTGCACAATGTCATTCGGTTCAGTCAAGCCCAAGACGCGTCCCGAATAAAGGTAGTTGCCAGAGACCTGCTGATGGGTGCAGTTCATGATGTCGTGATTAAAAATTCTCATGGCGGTATATGACTCATCCACTTACGACGATTGATTACGACTGTCAACACTGGGCTCAACATTTGAAGCAAATCAACTTGCGTAGAGGCTATTAATTGCCCCAACTATTGCAGCATTTGCGGCCCTGCAATTGCTCAGTTAAATAAAGTGCAGTAAATAGGAATAGAAAAGAGTGAGAAATTAGAAATAGACTAAAAACAAGCCATACAGCTCAGTCACGCGCTGTGTAGCAAATAAGCGTTTTTTCTGCTGATTTGAAGCAGGACTCTTATTATTTCTGAGTTAAATACCCTAGCGCTCAACTAAAGTGTATTTAATTTTACTGTTTTAATTTATAACACACATATTCTTTGCCAAAACAACAATTACAACGGCATCATGGCCTTATGTCATCAAGACTTAACATGATCGATTTTAAATCTAAAAAATGCGAATAGACCTCAAAGCTATTGAGAGCTGAAGGTCACAGGATTATCACACATCATTAACAACAGTTCACTTAAACTGTTGTTAATGAAAGATCATTATCTTGATTTAATTTTTGTTTATAGCCCCATCTTTGAGCTTTTATAAAGTTAAGTTATGACTTAAATTACATTCATGCATAGAGTCTATTTAATTCATGCATTTGATACAACCCAAGTATCTTTGCTGCCACCACCTTGAGTTGAATTGACAACTAAAGAACCTTTTCTTAGGGCAACGCGCGTTAAGCCTCCAGGATGTACATAAATATTTTCACCACGGTGGAGTACATAGGGGCGCAGGTCAACGTGTCGGCCTTCTAAGGCACCATTGACAACAATCGGAATTCGAGAAAGATAGATTGTTGGCTGAGCAATGTAGGCTCTTGGGTCTTGTTGGATCAGCTGAGAGAATTGCTTTTTTTCAGCAGCGTTTGCA
>CALFCG010000250.1 GCA_937951315.1 uncultured cyanobacterium | reverse complement strand
AAACATCTGTGTTCATCCGCATGGCCCACTTAAAATGATTCGGTACGAGGGCGCAGATCAACCTCGTGAGACCATGCGGATGTCGGTTGATGAGCGAATTGCCAGTAAGCTTCGGCAATATCTTCGGGCTTCAACATCTTGGCTGGATCGAGACTGTGGAGCTGTCGACTCCGCTCCGTATCAATAATCCCGTCCAGAATGGCATGAACAACATGAACTCCGGCTGGTTGGTATTCACGAGCAAGTGATTGCGTCAGTCCCCGCAATGCAAATTTAGCCGAAGCAAAGGCAGAGAACTTGGCGCCACCCCGAAGACTAGCAGTTGCCCCGGAGACGATAAAAGCTCCACCACCGGCACGAACCATTGGTTGCAGAACAGACTGTGCAACCACGACGGCTGACTTCACCATTGACTGCCAACATTGCTCAAAATCATCGAGGGTCGTTTCAGCAAAGGGCTGAATCACCAGCTGTGCGGGGTTATGGACAACGACTTTCGGGGGACCATAGTCGAGGATTAATCGAGTTATCAGAGCAGAAGCTGACTCTGCATCGCTGAGATCCACTTGTCTTAGCTCAAGGTCTGCGATTGGCTCTGGCAAGGTGCGGACCAAGCCGATGGCAGTGTAACCTCCGGCCTGGAATCGGCGCAGGAGTGAGTGACCGAGGCCAGCCCCAGCACCCGCGACTAACATCCAAGATTGATTGTTATTCATGGTAAAGAAATCATTCTAGTTTCTAGCCCGCGCCCAGAATGGCAAAGGCGAGGGTCATCTGGGCGACAAAACCTGCAATGAAGGTAACAGTCCGCAGGAAGGGAACTCCAAGGGTATAAACGACATAGTGAGCAATTCGGGCAAAGAAGTACAGTTGACAGGCAGCCACAGTCGCTGGAGTAGAAATACCAGCGATCGCAGTCACCACAACCAACGGCGCAAAAATCACTAAGTTTTCCACTGCATTAGAGTGGGCATGGGTCATTCGCTCAGCCCATGCAGCCTTGGGAGCGGCAGCTTTAGCGGGATTCGCCATTGCCCCCATCACGCCATTTTCTAGCATCCGGTTGACAATATAGGGCATCCAAAATAGACCTGTTATTGTCACGGTTAGCGTTAACCAAAACAGTTCAGTTGTCATTGTTGTTGACCTCCCAAAAATAAATGACCACAATCAGGCAGCCGCAACGATCCCCTTAATATGCAATTTAATAGAGATGAGTAAGAAAATAAATCGCTAAAACGACTCTTTATTATGCTGAAACGACTGAAATGAATTCTAAGTTCGACATTTTAAGTGATGTCCTAAATTCTTTGGACATTTGTGGCAGTCTCTTATTGCATGAGTCCTACACCGCACCTTGGGCCATCTCGATCCCAGATGTCAAACAATTAGGAAACCTGTTGGGGGTCCAAACGGGTACCAGAGCAGTCGCCTTTCATTTGGTTGAACGAGGGTACATTGAGCTAACTTCGCCCCAGCAGGGGTTTGCCCCTGTGATCGTAGAAGCTGGAGAAATGGTCATTTGCTTTAGCGGCACCCCCCACCAAATCTCTCAAGGCACGGATCCTCCAAGCATTTCAGTGGAGCATATTTTAGGCGGTGGAGAGATCCCCTTTCGCTGTTCAGCGGAGGCAAGGGGTAGCTCACTGTTATGTCTGTGCGGCGTATTTTACTTACGGGACACTCACCTCAATCCTCTGTTTGCTGCGTTGCCTCCGATTCTGCATGCACCCGTTTCTCAGGCAGAAACTTTTCAGAATTTGACAGGGGTAGCAAACTTAATCGCCAAAGAACTGGACAAACAAGCAGAAGGAAGCAATTTTATGGTGGAAAGACTGATGGAGTTGCTGTGTGCAGGAGCTGTGCGGTCCTACATGAAAAGACTGCAGCCTCAAGACCCCAGTTGGCTCACAGGGCTCCGTGATCCGATTGTTAGCCAAGCCTTGGCAAAAATCCATGCCCAGCCCGGTGATGATTGGTCGGTTGATAGTCTGGCTCAAAGTGTCGATTTATCTCCCTCACGATTTGCAGCCCGCTTCAAAGCAACATTGGGGGAAGGCCCCATGACTTACGTGTCTAAGTGGCGCATTCATCTAGCCAGCCGTCTTCTCAATCGCACCGAGAAAAATGTCAGTGAAATCGCGTCTGAAGTTGGTTATGAAAATCTGGCAGCTTTCACCCGTGCCTTTAAAAGACACGTGGGTGAAACACCTAGCACCTGGCGAATGCACCATTGTCAGTAAAGGTCCATTTATCGTTTAGCGACGCATTCACGTGGAAATCGTTATTGCCCCGAGATGAATCAGTCTCGCTCTTCCATGACTCTAGCAGCAGCGTCATTCTTGGCTTGATTTTGCATCGTTCTTACTCCCAGAAAACAGTCACAGTTTTGATGAAATATTGCAACCCTAAAATTCCTCTACCGAGAGTCAATTTAGAACACGAGAAGTCTGTATATATTGTTTTTGAAAAACGGCAAGATTGTCCAGAAGAATGCTGTGAATATATTCTTCTGGCAAGAATAAGTCAGAACCCGAGCTAAAAGCATCAACTCATATCTAGAATTTTTTACGAGGAACTCCGTGGTGCTAGGGCTACCGCCTGATTCAATTCGGCTATAGTAAAATCACCAGCAGAGCAATCGTGCCTAGAACACCAAAAGCACCCGCAAGAATGGGCCAAAGCTTCGATCCCTCTTGTTCAGGTGTGGGTGCTGTATCTGCAATCTGCCCTTGAGCTTCTAAAGACACAACAGGCTCTAACTGAATATCTTGGGACGCATAGTCTGCGCCCTCTAGCATCGTTGTTGCAATGACGTCATAGGCGTCTGCCCAAGCCTGCTGTAACTCTGGAGTCCAGTCTTCTTTCAGGAATTGACTCAAAGTTTTCAGCAATGTCTGCCCCACGAGAGGGTAATGCTCTGGTAGTGCACCATAGTCAATATGACGAGCCCCTAACCCCTGAAGATCTTTTTGCAAACCATCAGGGTACTTGAGATTAGTGACAACTAAAATCAAGGAAGAAAAGAGTTTCTTACCTTGCTCCTGAATACTGGTATGGGCAAACAAAGGCTCTGCAGCGGGGTAATCAGCAAATAAATTCTCGTAGAACCTCTTTGAAAAATCATCTGCATAAGGTCTAACTTTATTAAAGCTTGCTTCTAAAAGTTGAGCGTTGAGCTTAGGACCTGGAGAATCAGAATTTGAGGCGGGTGACATAGTTTTTTAATAGTAGTTTTGCTGCAGTTAGCACGAGCGTACACTGTCTCTATAGTCACAATTTCTCTGGGTTCGAAAACTCAACAATACTTGACCGACAATCATAAAATTATGCCAAGTACTGCATGACATTGTCAGTCGATGTACTTCAGCTGAGTTTTGACCGCAACAGCAGCAGAAAGAGTTATCACCAAAAAATGTGGGTCTCAAGGTTATAGTCTTTCAGAGCCCAGCTGACCTGTCTTGTTCCCATATTCATCGGATTGGATTTGGCCATAGTCTAGCTTGATGATGCGATCGCAACTTTCAAAGTACCGATCGTCATGGCTGACCACAATCACCGTTTTCCCCTGTTGCTTCAAGGCAGGTAAGAGTTGCGAGTAAAAAACTTCTTTGAAAACCGGATCTTGATCCGAGGCCCATTCATCAAAGATATAAATGGGACGATCTTCTAGATAGGCCGTCAACAGTGCCAGTCGTTTGCGCTGACCTTGAGACAGGTTAAGCGTCGAGAGCTGACCATTGTCAATCGTGACCTTTTGATCGAGTTCCAGCAGCTTCAGATAGTCTTGGGCTTTGCCACTGTCTAACCCCAAGAACCGATCGAAGAGATAGAAGTCAGCAAACACAGCCGAAAATTGCTGGCGGTATTGTTCACGGTTGCGATCGCAAACCCTTTCCCCCTCAAATAAAATCTGTCCCGCCTCCGGTTGATATAACCCCGTCAACAGCTTGATCAGCGTTGACTTACCACTGCCATTCCCACCGACAATAAAGACGATCTCTCCAGGCCACAACTGGAGCGTCAGCGGCCCCAGAACAAACGCATGCTCACCCCCCAAATAAGTGTGAGTCGTCCCTTCAAGTTTCCACTGTTGCCAAACAGACTGAGCCGGTGCAGTCGCCTCCAGGCTTTCAGTGGATTGAGCCGCCAAGGATAGTCCCAGTGACTCCACCTTGGCCAAAGCCACATTCGCCCGCACAACCTGCGGCAGAAAACCCAAAATGCCATTAATGGGCGTAATCAGAAATAGAATCGTTAACGCATAGCTGGTGACTAAAGCAACCGAAATTGACAGGAAAGTCGGGAGAACAAACAACAACAGTCCCAATGACAGAAAGACCAACGTAAAGCCCACCCCGCCAACCAAGGCATACATCGCCATGCCCTGCACCCAGAACCGACGCGCCTTCATCAAAACCGTTGTCAGCTCCTCCGTGACAAACGTTTGCCGCCTTTCATGATGCAGCTTCAGTTCCTTAGTCCCCAACATCACCGCCTGGAAAAGCGCAAACAGCTGATCCTGCTGCTCGCGGGCCTTGACGAAAATCCGTTGGCCCTTAGCAATAAAAAATTGCAGCGCATAGAGAATGACAACCAGCGCCCCCATCATGATCAAAAACAGCAGCGGGGACAGCCAACACAGATAAACCAAACATCCCAGCACCAGCGCAAGACTCGTACACAGGATAGAAATATCAGAAGAAGAAGCCGCAATCGCTTCCACATCTTCCGTTAGCGTTGCCAGTAACTTTGGTGCCCCCAATTGCTCCAGATGCCGTAATGGACAACCCAATACCCGACGGATCAGCTGGAGGCGAAGGGTATACACTACATCCTGCGCCAGAGAAGTGAGGACAACTTGAGACACCGTGTAGGTGATCAACAGTAGCCCACAGAGACTCAAGAACAACCAAGGCAACCATATGGGGGGCCGCTCTAAATGCTGCAGCGCAAAATTAATACTTGCGATTAAGCCGGCACTACTTGCCCCCGACAGCAGTCCCGTAAAAATCGCCAACAGGACGAGCCAGCCCGCGTTCTTCAGCAGCAAACGAATCAGTTGCATAAAGAAGAAGCACGAACTGATATCCTATGCACTTTTGGCATCATGTACGTCCCAAACCTGACACAAGAAAGCACCGACAAGGCCAAAACGGTCAGCATTTTAGCCTCTCCTTTTAATCGACATCCAGCCGAGAAAAGCCATCACTCCCTGCTCTTCAATAAAAGACGATCAATCAACAAGAATACTGTAGTGGCATAAAGCCATTCACCCACCATTAGGCTGACTATTTTTCGAGCCAAACCGACATGACTTAGCGACGACTTGGCAGAAACCCTCGCTAGACCGCAGAGCATTCGAGACTGAGAACAGCACAGACGTCTCTATTATTTTCTCTGATCTCAATCGGGCCTCTCAACATCCCGGCATTTCGACCCTTGAAATACACTGGCTCTCTATCACTCATTTTGCACAGTCAAGCTCACGATGACAGAGGTGACAAGACAGCACAATGCACCACAGTTCTATCTCACTGCAAAACAGACAGCTCAGACAAAGATTTTTCTA
>CALFCG010000249.1 GCA_937951315.1 uncultured cyanobacterium | reverse complement strand
AATTAAGCACCATCAATCCCCCTTGATATTTGACAACTGGGAAAGCGGTTACATGTTCTTCTTTTTCCTATCCTCCTCTTGCCATCCATGTTTGTATTTCAATCACAGCTTTTGACTTTATCTAAAACAGACCTCTTGCATAATTCAATTCGTAGTACGATAGAGCATTTTGAAAATACATTCCATTCTCAACTCTTTGCCCTGGACATTGATTCTGGCTCGAAAGGATTTCTTTTGGGACAACCCTTATTTTTCTCACAAAAAAATTATGCAAGAGGTCTATTGGTTTACCCCTTTCCGGGAGGAAATCCATTGATATTTTTGTTGATGAGAGGCAGTTGATTCTATCTCACTAATTCTTATGAGGGTATTTAAACTGCATCTTTTCTTTCTGAAATTAATCCCAATACGGAGGGAGGCAAATAATCCTGGCTATTCTAAAGGCGAAAGGAATGGCTGCTTTAAGATGAGATAACCTTTCAAGCCTCTGCTAAAGGGGCGCTCCAAAGTCCCGCCGATCCATTACTTTATGTTTGATCAGTTTGATCTACAGTTTTTCAGTCTTAGTAATTTTATCTGGACGGTTTTCGTCTTTGCCGGATTTGGTTTTTCGGTCTGTCTGCATGAATTTGGACATGCCATTGTTGCCTATTGGGGGGGCGATCGCTCCGTTAAGGCAAAAGGTTATCTCACCCTCAATCCACTGCGCTATGCAGATGTCACCACAAGTCTGGTCTTACCACTCATCTTTCTATTGATGGGCGGGATTCCTCTACCTGGGGCTGCCGTCTATATCAATAAAGCGGCCCTCAAAGGCCCGGTCTGGAAAAGTGCCGTGTCTGCCGCAGGACCGTTGGCGACCTTTGTGGTTGCATTAGAAATCTCTTGGTTGATGGCTGTTTTGCCCACTCTGAATCAGCTCTTTCCCATACCTCATGAGGAGTTGCTGTTTCAAGGACTAAATCTACTGCTCACCTTGGAGGTGGCCGGGGTGATTCTAAACCTGATCCCAATACCGGGTTTAGATGGCTACGGCATTCTTGAGCCTTGGTTGCCCAGTCCTTGGCAACGCCAATTCCGCAGCTATGGACGCTATGGCGTCTGGATCCTGTTTGCGGCTTTTTGGTTTGTGCCCAGTTTTAGTCAGGGCTTTTGGGCCATTGTGCAGTTAATTGATAGGCCTTTGGGTGCTTCTCCTGCATTGACGGCTTTGGGGTTTGCTCGGTTTAGACAGGGAGCACAGCTTTTGTTTGTACTGCTGATTGTGGGATGGGTTGCCTATGACAAATGGCGTAAAAGGCAGCCTCAATCTGGCAGGACAGCGCCAGATTCAACTGGCGATTTACAGACTCAATTGGCGACTCTGGAGGAACAATTAGAGCATTCTTGGGAGGCATCCACGTTATCGCAAAAAGCGTGGGTCCTCACAAAGCTCGAGCGCTATGGTGAAGCTGCGACATGCATTGAAGAAACGCTAAAACTGCGTTCTGATGTCCATTCCGACTGGTTGCTGAAGGGCTATATTCACCAACATTTAGAGCAATTACCTGAGGCGATCGCTGCTTATAAACTTGCGCTTAATCTTCAACCCCAAGATCCTGACAGTTGGACGGCTTTAGGGAGACTCTATGCCCACTTGCAGCAATATGATGAAGCCATTGGAGCCTATGACCAAGCCATTCATCACAATGCAGATCCAACGGTTCATGTTTCCCTTCTGCATCTGAAAAGTCACGCCTACTTTTACCTACAGCGCTATCAGGACTGTTTGGCTCTCTTGGAAGAGGTTTTCGAGAATGATCCTAAGAATGCCGATGCCAACTATAACAAAGCCTGTTGCTATGCTCAGCTAGGACAGGTGGAATTAGGAATAGCAGCGCTTGATTTGGCTTTAACGGAGAATTCTGCTTTCCGGCAGCAGGCTCAAAATGATGACGATCTGATGGGGTTGCGATCTCATCCCCATTTCTCAGAGTTAGTTTCTTGAACGCAACCAACTTATCTTGATCATGATGTTTTTTCTCGGGCAAAATACTTGAACTGTATTGGATATAGAGGATACCAGGGATTCAGAACGTTAGATGGATTAGATCTCTGATTGCTTGAATTGAACCACGTTCCCTTCAGGATCCCACCCATCTAGGACGATAGCTCCTCTGATATGCCAAGCGCCTGCTGCTGGTTTAAGATAGCCCCCTGTTTCGGTTGCTGCGGCACGCACAAATTCGAGATCTTTGACAAGGAAGGCTGGCTTGAAGGGCGTCTGATCGCGACTCTGGGGTGGTTCTGTGATCTCAATTTGAGATGCATATTTTGTCGGGATGGAATGGATGACCAGCTCAATCCCGACTCCTTGGAGTAAATAGTGCGAGGATTCTCTCTCGGCAACGACAAGATCTAGCGTGCGCTCATAAAATGTGGACACCCGCTGCATGTTTTTCGCGAAAATAACTAAGCTCAGTCGCCCTGCTGTCTTTTCTTTCGCCATCCTTAATATCTCCTAATGTGGGCTACGAGTGTGGCTCATTGGGCCCCCCTCCTTGTCTTCGTATCCGCCAAATATGCGTTCTAATATCTAAAGTTGTCTTTCGTAGGTAGGTCGTAAGGCTAATTGTTTTCGACTAGACGCAGAAAATCCAACAGAAATCGAATGTAGGTATGATTCGAGATTCGGATTATACCTACATGATTGCTACCTCAACCCTAACGCTAGGCCATCAGCAATAACTAATTACCCTAGGAATTCAACGGGAAAGATAAGCTGAATCAGTCCTGTTCTGTATTGTCTAACTTGGACCCAATAACGTCTTTTTAGAGTGGGACCAGAAGTCACGACTAGAGAGCTGGGGCAAAGCCATTGATGGCGACTGCTCGGGTGGCTCAGGAGATAGGCTTCTAAGATACATTGATCTAGATTCGCTCAAAAAGGGTTGAGGTGTACTATGCCATCTGGTACTAGCCATCAAATTAAAAGTGAGGCTCAGCTCATTGACGAACTACGAGTGAGCGGATTGGCCCATATTGGGATTGGGGCCATTCGCTTGTATCAGGAAACACTGAGTAGAATTACACCCCCTCAATGTCGGTTTAGCCCCTCTTGCTCGCAGTATGGAATTACCGCCATAGAAGAGTGGGGCTTGTGGGAAGGCATCAAACTCACAAGGGAACGTATTGCAAAATGCCATAAACCCAATGGCGGCTTTGATCCGGTACCCAGAAAAGAGGTATGGCTGAGTCGTGAGACAAGAGTTGGAGAGGATGAGCCGTTCATCTCTATTCCAAATACGCCTCAGGGTGTGGTTATTGAGGACTACGAACATAGATTTAAGTTGATACTGTCTTACCCCATCTCAAGGGAGTTCCTCTCCCGAGAAGATGCGATCCGCAAGATAGCTGATTTTAATCGGTCTGTACTCCAGATCCCTCAATACACGATACTGTTCAAAGTTAATGAGGTCGAAATTGGCACGATCGAAGATGCCTATCTCTTGCGCTTCACGGGGACAACATCAGGCGAATATCTCGAAACTTCAGTAGACGAAGTCATTCAGTTATTAACAGCTCAGCTTGAGGGGTTCTTTTTAGTTGCAAGCAAGAATGAATTCCAGCCGTTATATTTTGAGGTTGACGGTCAAGCCATTATTGAGCCAAAGCCAAAGCAACCGCTTGTTCCAACGCGTTATCGCGGAACGCTAAATTTTTGGGACTATACCAGCAACGCTGACATCTGGGACGACTATTGGGGGTATTTTTTGGTAGAGTCCCTGATAGATTTGCTGGCGAGTGTCATTCCAGAAGTGGTTGACATTCCTAATGTAGTGACTCCTGATGTCGATGGATGTGACTTGAACCCTTTGGATGGGGATGGCTGCGATTTAGGCGACGGGTGTGATGTAGAGGGTTGCGATGGGTGTGATGTGGGTGGTTGTGACGGTTGTGACGTAAGCGATGGATGCGATTTAGTAGGGTGCTGGTGAACAACGGAACGGTCTAGCATCTATGCAACCACAGACCACAGGCCTCTATAGGATGCAAAAGCAGTGGGAACATAATATTTCAAAGGCTTCCGGCTGTATTCGGCGAATCATCTTTCAATCGCGTTGAATCTTGAAAGAGATCCTTCAGGCAAGGTGCCGGAACATCCATCGGTATGGGGTGAGTGAGTCGCTAAATAGTTCCAACTGAGGACCAAAGCAGTTCAGGGAAAGCTAGCTGTCAATAGTTACGTCGCCTCAGTCATTTTGCTTGATTTGAGCCACAGAATATTAATTTTTGCTGTTGCATATCTTCTGCCCTTCGGAATGACAATTAGGTATCCAACACTATTTGTTTTGGACTTTGGGGTAAATCTTTATATTTTTCTGGATTCTGATATGACTGAACTCATGCAACCGAGAAAACCGGCACCAAAAAAAATACCACAAGAGATATTTGATTATAGAACACTCCGATTTGTCATTGGTATAATTGCTTTTTTTCTGCCTTTTATAGTGAGTGTGATTGCTTCTACCTCTCTTTCTTCAATTAGTGCTTCCTATTACACTGCGGCTCGCGATGCTTTTGTAGGGATGCTTTTTGTCGTGGGAGGATTTCTGTTGGCTTACAATGGTCATTCATATAAGCAGCTCATTGCCAGTAAGGTCGCGGCATTCGCAGCTGTTGGCATCGCCATTTTTCCGACAGCCTGTGCAGATTGCAACTCAGGGATTATGTCAGTTCTTCACTATATTTCTGCTGCAGCTCTCTTTATTATTCTGGCCTACTTCTGTTTGGGTCCGTTTAGAAAAAATCTTAGAGATCAGAGTGGTAAGAAAGGGCTTCGAAATAAAATTTACCTCTTTTGTGGCATCGTGATGCTCCTTTGTATTGTGGGAATAGCTGGTGCCAGTCTTATTCTTTCTAGTGAGGTTGTCGAACAACTGAGAATTGTATATTGGGGTGAGGCGATCGCATTAGATGCTTTTGGGTTTGCTTGGTTTGTTTCTGGAAAAGCTTTAGGGGTCTTTGCTGAACCAGATGAAATCAATAAGATCTTTTGACTCGAAGAATATGAAAAGTCAGTCAATAGGGCTGGTATCATCAATCTTGCCGTCTTTACACCTTAGCGGTATGAATGCAGGATGATGGATTGAGTCTAGAAACCACGGCATCTCTGTTGACCTATTTTCAACTCTTGCCTTCATGTAGTTGATGCGCAGCAGGAATTTTTTACTCTTTGGGAATCTTATTTTGATCTCAGATTGGCTTAATCAAGGAATTTGCATCTTGCGGTCTACTGAATGAAGTAGCAGTTTGTTTCACTACGTCATAAACAAACTGCCATTTACAAACCTCTCCCCCTGATTCCCCATTAGGGGGAGAATTTATAAGCCGATATCTTTCGCCAACTCAATCAAGGACCTAGGAGTAACTCTGGGGCATCTTTGTAAAAAAATACCCCCACCCGATTCTCTTGAGAAGAACCAAATGAAGGTAACTGTGTCATTCCGTGGTGCGGAAAGTTGTTTGGTCTCAGCCAGTTGATTGATGGAGCGATTCAGCAGGCTGGGCCATTGATCAATCTTTTCAGTGACCTGTGAAGGCTCTATTTAGTCATTGACGATTCTCAAAGCACCGTGGGAACCGCGTTGCTCTAACTTAGGAAAACCTTTGTATTCACCAGTAGAGCCACCAACACCCTCTTGGGTGTGTGGATTCCGCTTATTCTGACTTGCAGCTCAAAAATCGTTCCGGAAATTCTGACCACTGAATTTATTGATCGCTTAATCGTTAATCATCTGTCAATTTTCTGATTTGTCATCACCTCCTTTAGCAGCCGTAGGACGCTCA
>CALFCG010000248.1 GCA_937951315.1 uncultured cyanobacterium | reverse complement strand
TTCCTCACGGGGGGAGTTGAGATCGCAGCCATCAACAGTCCTATTCTTTGTGTACTCTCAGGCCCCACCCCAAACATCTCAGCGCTGGCAGCAACCCTGACCGCCCAAGAGATTGTCAGCAAACCCCTCCATACTTCCCATGCATTTCATTCCGCCATGATGGATGAAATCATAGCTCCCCTCAAGGTTCTGATCACAGAAATCCCCCTTTCCTCGCCTCAAATCCCATTTGTTTCTACGGTTACAGGGGAGTGGATCACGGAGGAGCAAGCGACAGATCCGCAGTACTGGGCCAGCCATCTAAGGGCGACCGTTCGCTTTGCAGAAGGGGTTCAAACCCTTTGGCAGCAGCCTCGGATTCTATTGGAGGTCGGACCTCGAAAAACGACGACGACTCTGGCTCGTCAGCAAATTAAAGATCGGAGCAGTCAAGTTGCGATCGCAACCCTAGACAACACCGCATCAGAACATCGAGAATGGGCCGCAACGCTACACTCTATGGGGCAACTGTGGCTGCGGGGGGTTGACCTCAATGGGGCGGCCTTCTATCAGCATGAACATCGACATCGGATTCCTCTGCCCAGCTACCCCTTCGAGCGCCAAAGATTTTGGATTGATCCTAAACCGGCCCTTGCTCAGAACACATCGATAGATGCTGAGAGTGCGAAACCACTCGAATCAACACCACAGCCCCCTTCCTTGACCATCTCTAGCCCTCTTGGCCACCCCGAACCCATCATGACCAGCACCAGAATTCAACGCTTGACCCCTCTGATCCACGAAATCATAGAAACCACCTCAGGGCTAGAAATCATTGAGGAGGATGCTCAAATCACATTTTTAGAAATGGGATTAGACTCACTCTCACTGACTCAAATGGCCTTAGCGCTGAAGAAAAAGTTTAAAGTCAAGCTCTCATTCCGCAACTTACTAGAAGACTATTGCACCGTAGAGTCTGTTGCCACATTTCTGGATCAATCCTTGCCTGCAGATGCTTTTCCGGCTCCCCCTTCAGCCTCTACTGACGCCCCCCCTGGCATCACAAGCACAACGAACCCCACTCCCCCTTCCATATCCACCGTGCGCTCATCCTCCGCCAGTCCATCGAGCAGCACAGTAGAAGCGGTCGTGGCCCAGCAGCTTCAGATTATGGCTCAACAACTGGCACTCCTGTCCCAAGAAGGTACAGAGACTTCAAACTTTCCCCAAATTCCTCCAAATCCGCCGCCTGCTGCCCCCTCCCCTCAACCGGAGGAAAAAGCGACAGCCGTTTCATCCCCTGCAGAATCAAAGTCCCATGGCCCTGGGGCGAAAATCACTAAGTCACAAGACACAACCCTATCTACAGAACAGAGAACCTTCCTGCAAACCCTGATCGAGCGCTATAACAACCGGACCCAGGAATCAAAACGCCAAACCCAGGAACATCGTCCGTACCTTGCCGACCCTCGCACGGTCTCTGGATTTTCCCCTCTCCTCAAAGAAATGGTGTATCCCATTGTGGTTGAGAGATCCTCTGGTGCGCAACTCTGGGACGTAGACGGCAATGAATATATCGACCTCACCAATGGATTTGGCCTCAATTTCTTCGGCTGGAATCCCGACTTCGTCACCCAGGCCATCATTGCCCAAATAGAAAAAGGCATTGAGATTGGCCCCCAAACGCCCCTTGCGGGTCGTGTCGCCAAACTAATCACAGAATTCACCGGCCTAGATCGAGTGGCGTTCTGCAACACCGGTTCTGAAGCCGTTATGGCGTCCCTCCGTCTAGCTCGAACCGTCACTGGACGCAACCTGGTCGTTACCTTTAAAGGCGACTATCACGGCACCTTCGATGAAGTTCTCTACCGCTCTGGCGCCAAGATGAGGACTTTGCCCGCAGCCCCTGGCATTATGCCCTCCATGTTTGAAAATTTGCTCGTCCTCGATTACGGTTCGCCCGAGTCACTAGAAATCTTACGCCAGAAGGCGGATGAGGTCGCGGCTGTTTTAATTGAGCCGGTTCGCAGTCGTGATCCGGGCTTGCAACCCAAAGAATACCTCCAAGAACTGCGGCAGATTACCCAAGATTCCGAGATAGCGCTCATTTTCGATGAAGTGGTTACCGGCTTTCGAGTCCATCCTGGCGGCGCTCAAGCTTATTTCGGCGTTCAAGCGGACCTCGCAACCTACGGAAAAATTGTTGGGGGCGGCCTTCCCATCGGCATCGTAGCAGGCAAGTCAGAATATATGGATGCCCTCGATGGCGGCCAGTGGCATTTTGGAGATGATTCTATTCCAGAAGTTGGGGTAACGTTCTTCGCCGGAACCTTTGTCCGCCATCCGATGGCCTTGGCAGCAGCAGAAGCCATCCTGTTGAAGCTCAAATCAATGGGACCTCAACCACAGCAAGACTTAGCACAAAAAGTGACGAAGTTTACCCAGCACCTCACCCAGTACTGCCAGCAAGTTGAAGCTCCTGTGGTTATCAAATCATTTAGCTCATTCTTCTACATCACCTACACCGATGAAGCGCCCTACGGTGGATTGCTGTTTTATCTGCTGAGATCTAAAGGTGTGCATGTCTGGGAATACCGGCCTTGTTTTTTTACACTCGCCCATACCAATGCAGATATCGAAGCCGTCACCCAAGCCTTCAAAGACAGCATCAAAGAACTACAACAAGTGGGCCTGTTGCCTGGAAACAGTCAGAGTAAAAATGGCAATCAAAACACCCATAACCCCAATCTTCCTCCTTGTCCCGGCGCACGATTAGGCCGAGATCCGCAAGGGTGTCCGGCATGGTTCATTCCCGATCCGGATCGTCCTAACCAATATTTACAGGTGGGCGAAAACCTGTGACGTCGATCTTTGCTTTCACTCCTTTCATCACGACACCGAGCAGACCTTCATAAACGACGTTCCATGCTCCTCAGCTGAAATCTCTTTAGCACCTAAAACGTTGGAGTAAAAGATGTATTTACAAGATCCAAAACCGCAGAGAATGAATTGACTCGCTGGGATAACTGACATCTCAATGGCGAGAGAGTTCGCAAGCCCCTAAAAATTGATGCATCCCTTTTCACTGTGGACGATTTTCGGATCGAGACGATCGCGTCTATTTCAGCTTGACGGATGGCAAACGGCATGAAAGCTGATTGTTTTGAGGAGATGCACCGAAAAACTTTGCCATGCTATAGTTGGACTCAAAGGTGGGTATGATATTAATGGGGGACCTTTTGTCTTAGCAGATAGGGCTTAAGGATGTTTTTTCGTTTATAAAACTCTGAGTATCGGTTAACTTCAAAGAGTCGTTAATTTCATTGGCAACTAGATTTTTTATCGGTTACTATTTGAAATTTTCATTTCTCTAGAAAAAGTTTCGTGCCGAGCGATAGGGGTCAATAGGTATACCCATACCTATCTATTGTTTATTCATTGTTTTGCGATCGAAATCACTATCAAATGTTGCTAGACTAGGTAATTTGACCCAGGACCAATATCTATTTGACGTATATTTTTCCTCCAGAGAATTATATCCTCATAGAATCCAGTTCAGGTCAAATCTATACTTTTTTTAATAAACTTTGGGGACTTCATACACAGTCCATTTACGGCACGTTGGTGAAGCTCTCTTTTCATAGAAAATTACTGGTTGGATAGGTATGTCTTTTCAGTCTGAAGCCCCCTCTTCTGCGGTTCAAGTCAGTTTCGATCCATTCGCGGATGGAGAGCTCCAGTTAGTCTCCCCCCTGACTGAATCTCAGAAAGAGATTTGGGCATCTGTTCAGATGGGTGATGCTGCAAATTGTGCCTTTAATGAATCTCAATCTCTACAACTGCAGGGATTGCTAAATCAACAGGCATTGGAACTCGCATTTCAGCAACTTGTTGACCGCCACGAATCTCTGAGATCAACTTGCAGTCCTGATGGGACAAAGCTTTGCATTAATCGCTCAGTTCCTCTAGACAGTACTTTTATCGATCTGTCAACTTTAGAGTCTCAAGATCAAACCAGCCAAATTGCGGGACTTAAGCACAATGCTGTTGAGCTCCCTTTTGATCTTGAACATGGCCCCTTATTTCGGGTCCAAGTTATCAAACTGGCAGCCAATGACCACCTGGTTTTAATGACGGCTCATCATATCGTCTGTGATGGCTGGTCTTGGGCCGTCATCATGACCGAGCTAGCAACGCTTTACACCGCATTGCAGCAAGGACAAATCCCGCAGCTGGAAGAACCTGATAGTTATAGTCACTATGCCAACACTTTAGTGAACACTGAGGCAGAAGAAGCCTCTGAAACACTCGAATACTGGAAACAGCAATACTCTAATCATGTCCCAGTTCTAGATTTTCCGACCGACCAGTCCCGCCCAGCCTTGCGAACGTTTAACTCGGCACGGGAAGATTGGCCGCTCACACCTCAATTGGTGACTCAACTGAAACAGTTGGGTGCCCGTAATGGCAGCAGCTTCTTAACTACATTACTTTCGGGATTCGAAGTTTTTCTCCACCGACTGACGGGTCAGTCAGACGTGGTGGTGGGTGTCCCTGCTGCAGGGCAAGCTGCAACGGGTCAGTTAGGACTGGTCGGACATTGTGTCAATTTGCTGCCTTTGCGCACTCAAATTCAAAGTCACCAATCATTCGAAGATTACTTAAATCAAAGAAAATCGGCGGTGTTGGATGCCTATGATTATCAACAATTTACCTTTGGTCGTCTGGTTCGAGAACTTGCGATCGCACGTGACCCCAGCCGGATTCCCTTAGTCCCGATCATCTTCAACATTGATCAGGGATTAGACATCGACAAACTGCAGTTTGCAGATTTGAAAGCAGCTCTCACAACCAATCCACGTTCGTTCGAGAACTTTGAACTGTTCATCAATGCCGTTGAACTCAACGGTGCCGTCACATTGGAATGTCAGTACAACACCAATTTATTCGCTGCTGAAACAATTCAACAGCGGCTAGCAGAATTTGAAATCCTTCTAGAGAGTATCGTTGCTGAGCCAGCTCAACAGATCGCAAAATTAGCGTTATTGCCGGATGCAGAACGCCAGTGGCTCGAGCAAGTCAACACAGCCCCAAGCGATAACTTTGGCACTCTATGTATCCATCAACTCTTTGAAGCTCAGGTTGCTAAAACCCCCGAAGCAATAGCAGCAGTATTCGAAAACGAACAGCTAACCTATGCACAACTAAACAACAAGGCCAACCAGCTAGCACACTTTCTGCAACACCAAGGTATCGACGTTCAGAAACGTGTCGGTATTTGCATCGATCGCTCCCTTGACATGTTGATTGCCCTCCTAGCAATCCTCAAAGTTGGAGGGGTCTACATCCCATTAGACCCCTCCAATCCTAAACAGCGATTAGCCTTGCTGCTCGAGGATGCACAACTTTCAGCTCTGGTAACCCAAGAACATTTGATCTCAGAGCTCCCAGCACATCAGGCCCAAGTGATTTGTTTAGACACAAATTCATCCCAAATTGCGCAGGAACCACTCACCAATCTCCAAATCAACGTTCCCCAAACGTATCTAGCCTACATTTTGTATACCTCGGGCTCAACGGGCACGCCGAAAGGCGTACAGGTTCCCCATAGTGGTGTAGCGAACTTACTCCACGCAATGGGGCAAGAACTTAAACTAAACCACCAAGATACTGTCCTGGCAATCACAACCATAGCGTTTGATATTTCTGCTCTAGAACTTTATCTGCCCCTGATTATTGGCGCAAAAGTTGTAATTGCCAACCGAGAAGTCACGGCTGACGGAACAAGACTCAAAGCATTACTCCAGCAATCGGGAGCGACGTTTATGCAGGCAACCCCTGCCACTTGGCAGATGTTGCGCACCATAGGCTGGCAGGGAGATCCCAAGCTAAAGATTTTATGTGGTGGAGAAGTTCTCCCCCTTGATCTCGCCAACCACCTTACAACACAGTGCTATGCAGCCTGGAACGTCTACGGGCCAACCGAAGCCTCGATCTGGACAACGATCTATCAACTGCAGCCTCAAAAGAGTCAGCCTCAAGCAGCTTCCACACCGATTGGTCGACCACTCACCAATGTTCAAACCTATATTCTGGATGCCAATTCCCAGCCCTTACCAAAAGGCATTCCAGGGGAATTATGTATTGGAGGAGCAGGGGTCGCACTCGGGTATCTCAATCGTCCGGAATTGACAGCAGAGAAATTTGTCCCTTGCCCTATCCCCAACCCAGGAACTTGTACACAGCTCTATAAGACCGGTGATCTCGCCCGGTATTTACCAGATGGAACGATAGAGTGGTTGAGTCGAATTGACGACCAGGTTAAGATCCGCGGCTTTCGAATAGAACTGGGAGAAATAGAAGCCAATTTCCTCCAGCACCCATCGGTAAAAGAAGCCGTCGTTATCATTCGGGAAGATACCCCCGGTGAGCGGAGTCTAGTGGGTTACTTCGTACCATCTTCCAGTTCAACGGTTGTGGTTCATGAACAGGTAGCTGAGATTCGTCAGTTCTTGAAAGTTCGACTTCCTGACTTTATGATTCCAGGCCACATTATGGCTCTGGAGACCCTGCCCTTAACGGCCAACGGTAAGATCAACCGCAAAATTTTGCCCCAGCCTGATGTTTCTCAACAATTAGCTCATAATTACGTCGCACCTCGATCGGATTTAGAACGGAAATTAACTGAGATTTGGGCAGAGGTTTTCAACATTGAGAAAATTGGCATTCACGATAACTTCTTTGCTTTAGGGGGACATTCCCTGCTAGCCATTCAAATCATGTCTCGCCTCCGGCAAGCCTTAGATATTGAAATTCTCCTCCCTTACTTATTCGAATCCCCAACCATCGCGGATTTGTCTCAGCGTATTGAAGTGTTGCGTTGGTCTGTTCAATCACCAGTAGATTCCAACGACAGCGAATTTGAAGAGGGTGAGCTATGAACCATACCCTTGACTTATTAGACCAGCTCCGTCAACGCAATATTAGTCTATGGCTAGACAACGGTCGGCTTCGGTATCGAGCCCCCAAAGATGCCCTTTCACCAGAATTACTGACAGCGTTAAAAACTCACAAAGCTGAAGTGATTGCCTTTCTTCAAAAGGCAACCACCCATCACAAGAATCTACATCCGCCCATTCAAGTCATTGATCGCCAGCAAAAGCTCCCCCTATCCTTTGCACAACAGCGACTTTGGTTTTTGCAAAAGCTTGAGCCCGACAGCATCTCAAACAATATGCCTGTTGCCCTGCACTTTGAGGGTCAACTTAATATTGGAGTGCTGAAACAGAGTGTGTTCGAAGTTGTGCGTCGTCATGAAGTCCTGCGAACCCGATTTCCTGCCGTCAAGAACCAACCAACCGCCGTTGTTGAACAACAAATTGAGATTGAACTACCCATCGTTGATTTACGTTGTTTTCCTAGCCATGAACGTACGTTCGAGGCCCATCGTCAAGCAACTGAAGCAGCCCGTCAACCCTTTGATTTAGAGACCGGCCCCATTTTTCACCTGAAACTATTTTGGATTGAAGACAGTGAATTTCTTCTAATTTGGAATATGCACAGCATCATTTGCGACGACGCCTCTTCTGATGTTGTTTATCAAGATCTGACCACTACTTATCAGGCAATGGTGGCTGGCTCAGCCTTGCCTCTCAGCACAATACCAGTCCAATATATAGACTTTGCCCATTGGCAACGTGAATGGCTGCAGGGCGATGTTCTAGAGACTCAGTTAAGTTACTGGAAACAGACCCTTGCGGGACATTTACCTTCCATTCAATTACCTTTTGATCACCCCAAACCTAGCGGGAAACAGAGTTATCGGGGTGATCGAGCCTCTCACATCTTTTCCCCTCAACTCCAACAGGCCTTGATAGAACTGAGTCAGAAATCTGACACAACTCTCTTCATGACACTATTGTCAGCCTTTGAGATCCTCCTCTACCGATATTCAATGCAAGAGGATCTACTGATAAATGTCGCCAGTACCGGTCGAGGGAATGTTGAAACAGAGGGACTATTAGGATTTTTCTCAAATACCTTACCGCTTAGAGCTGACCTATCAGGGAAGCCAACCTTTCGAGAAGTGCTGCGACGTGTAAAACAGTCTGCTCTGCAAGCATTTACTCACCAAGATATTCCATTTGAAAGAATAGTAGAAGAGTTACAACCTGAACAACGACAATCCCAATCTTCTCTATTTCAGATTAAGTTTGCCTTAAATCCGCCTTGGTCTAAGGATCGGGGTATGGCAGCAGTTCACCTCCCCGGGCTAAGCATTAAACCCTTACCTGACCATATCTACCATAACAAAACAAAATATGACATAACCCTGGTAATGAGGGAACAAGACGAAGGCTTGGGAATGTTTTTCGACTACAATGCTGAGCTATTCGAGACTGACACAATGGCTCGCATGGTAGAGCATTTTCAGACCCTTCTTGAAGGAATTATCTCCAACCCCGATCAATACATTTCGAAATTACCCTTGCTAACGGCAACGGAGCAGGAAAAATTCCAACAACATTTGCATGCCCCCC
>CALFCG010000247.1 GCA_937951315.1 uncultured cyanobacterium | reverse complement strand
GCATTGACTATCGGACCGATTTTTATTCACTGGGGGTTACCTTATTTGAATTACTGGTGGGCGAATTGCCCTTCCCCACCGACCATCTGTTGGAACTGGTGCATGCTCATATGGCACGTTCGGTTGAATTCCCAGAACGCTGTCAGGCTGAAATCCCGAGTATGGTGCAAGCGATCATCCGCAGGCTAATGGCCAAAAATGCTGAGGACCGATATCAAAGTGCGTTGGGTCTGCAGCATGATTGTCAACGTTGTCTAGACGAATGGCAGGCCACAGGTGAGATTGCTGAATTTGCACTGGGTGAGCGGGATATTTGCGATCGTTTTTTAATCCCCGAACAACTCTACGGTCGTGATGCAGAAGTTCAGACCCTTCTGGATGCCTTTGATCGTGTTGCACAGGGCAGTGCCGAGTTCATGCTCGTGGCAGGTTTCTCTGGCATTGGTAAAACAGCTGTGGTCCATGAAATCCACAAGCCCATCACCCGTCAGAAGGGCTATTTCATTCAAGGCAAGTTTGATCAGTTCAACCGCAATATTCCCTTTTCTGCCTTTGTCCAAGCCTTTCGCAGCCTCATGCGGCAACTTCTAGGAGAGTCCGACGATGCCTTAGCGGACTGGAAAGCCACAATCCTGAAGGCCGTTGGCGACAATGGTCAGGTTTTGATTGAGGTGATTCCAGAGTTAGAACGGATTATTGGCCCGCAGCCTGCGGTGCCAGAGCTGTCGGGGACCGCTGCCCAGAATCGATTTAATTTACTGTTTGGTAAATTTATCCAGATTTTTACAACTCCCAGTCATCCCTTAGTGCTGTTTTTGGATGATCTGCAATGGGTTGATTCAGCCTCCTTAAACTTGCTGAAGCTATTAATGGATCAATCGAGGGGCGGCTATCTGATGATTTTGGGAGCCTATCGTGATAATGAGGTGTTCCCAACTCATCCTTTGAGGTTGACCTTAGATGTGCTTGAGCATCAGGATTCTCGCCTCCATTTCCTGATGCTGGAGCCCCTCGCTCAAACAGACATCAATCAATGGGTCGCTGACACGTTGTTATGTTCCTCTGAGATTGCGGCTCCCTTCTCTGATTTGGTGTATCAAAAGACCCAAGGGAATCCATTTTTTACCACCCAGTTTTTACAAGGTCTTCACAGTGATGGCCAGATCAACTTTGATGCTGCCGTGGGGTATTGGCACTGTAACCTGACTCAGATTCGGTGCTTAGCCCTGACCGATGATGTCGTGACTTTTATGGTGGAGCGGTTAAAGAAGCTCCCTGTCAACACCCAAGAGATTCTCAAACTAGCAGCCTGCGTGGGTCACTGCTTTGATTTAGAAACGTTATCGTTGGTTTGCGATCGCACGCAAGAGTCGATCGCAGCGGATCTGTGGCCAGCCCTACAGGTTGGTCTTGTGATTCCAGAAAGCGAAATTTACAAATTTTTTCAGGGGGAGTATCGGGAGCTTCCAGCCACTGTCACGATCACCGCCGCCTACCGTTTTTTGCATGACCGCGTTCAGCAAGCGGCCAACTGCCTGATTCCTCCGCAGCAAAAACAGATCACCCACCTCAATATCGGTAGATCGCTCCTGCAGCGATTGTCTGAAGCTGAGCTAGAAGACCGGCTGTTTGATGTCGTGAATCATTGGAATATTGGTTGCGACACCCTCACAACCTCAACTGACCAACAGCAACTGTGCCAACTCAATCTTAGGGCTGGGATCAAAGCCAAGGACGCGATTGCCTATGACATGGCTCAACATTACGCCGCAACTGCGGCACGACTCTTGGGGCCAGAGAGTTGGCAGACCGACTATCAACTGACCCTCTCCATCCATAACTTATCCGCGGAAGCGGCTTACCTGAATGGGGACTTTGATCAAGCCCATGAATGGACCGATCGGGTCGTGCAGCGGACGCAACATCACTTGGATCAAATCAAAGTCTATGACATCAAAATTCTCACCCTGGTGGCCCAAAAGAAATTCCTAGAGGCCATCGCATTGGGGCGCAGCGTTCTTAAACAACTTGAGATTGAAATCCCGGCGGAGCCAAGCCCCCAAGAGGTACAACAGGCGCTCGACGCGACCGCAGACCTTGTGCCTCAAACCCAAATTCAGGCGCTCACCGATTTGCCCGCGATGACTGAGCCTAAGGCACTGGCCGCCCTGCAAATTCTCAACAGCATTGCTGTCAGTGTCTATCTGGCTCAGCCCCAGCTCTTTCCGTTGATTGTTTTGGCTCAGGTCAAACTTTCAATCCTGCATGGGAATGCCCCAATTTCCGCCGGTGCCTATGCTCGCTACAGTTTAGTGTTGTGTGGCAAGGTCAACGACATTGAAACAGGTTATGCCTTTGGTCAACTGGCGTTGACCCTGGCTGAACGCTTTAATAATCGCGAAGTTAGCACCCGTGTTCTATTAATGGTGGGTGCCTTGACACTCCCTTGGCAGCAACCTCTCAACACGGTGATACCGCTGTTGCAACAAGCTTACTTGGATGGCCTAGAGTCAGGGAATCTAGAAGCCGCTGCCTTGAGTCATTACTACGACAGTCAATCCTCCTATCTTGTCGGTCAAGAGTTGCATGAACTTGAAAAACAGACTCGAGTTTATAGTGAGCACATTCGTCGCATCAAACAGGACGTTCATCTTCATAACAATGAATTATTGCGTCAGGTCATCCTGAATTTGACGGAAGGGCGAAAAGATTCCTGTTGTTTACGGGGCGAGGCCTTTGATGAAACCGTAAGGCTACCGCAATATCGATCTTCGAATAATCTTTTAGGGCTTTTCAGCTTTCATCTCCATAAGCTGATGTTGTACTACTGGTTTAACCAGACAGAGAAGGCCATCGAGCATGCAAAGGATGCAGTGGCTTATCTCGCAGGGGTGACGGCTCAGGCAACAGTGCCACTGTTCTACTTCTATGATTCTTTGGTGCTTCTATCCCAATATGCTTCTGACTGTGATGCTTCTCCAGTGGTGCCTTTACGCTTAGCCTTGAGTCATGATTCGCGGCTGAAAGCTGTCCATGACAACTGTGAAAAGTTAAAGTATTGGGCACAATTTTGTCCAGGTAATTTTCAGCATAAGCTGGATTTGATTGAGGCCGAATATTATGCCCTTTCCGGTCAACGCCTTGAAGCAATCGAGAGCTACGATCTTGCCATCTTGGGAGCTAAGGAAAATAAATACATCCAGGAAGAGGCCTTAGCCAACGAACTGGCAGCCAAATTCTATCTGAATTGGGGCCGGGAGAAAGTGGCAGCCGTCTACATGCAAGAAGCCTATTTCTGCTATGCCCGTTGGGGGGCTGAGGCCAAAACAGATGATCTTGAACAGCGCTATCGCCCGTTACTGCAACCTATTCTCCAAACGGTTACACATTGCCCCAATCCTCTCGAGACCTTAGCTAGTATTTCCAACCCTAAGCTATCGGCTTATTCCTCCAATTCAGCCATGAGCAACCCTCGTGATCTGAATACAGAGCTCAATTTTGCCGCTCTGCTCAAGGGGGCGCAAGCTCTCTCCCACAGCCTGCAGCTAGATGAGCTGCTCGAAACGCTCATTCAGATGATGTTGCAAAATTCTGGGGCTGATCGGTTGATGTTGCTCTTGCCAGAATCAGATGGCTCTTGGCGCCTCAGGGCTACGGCTACCCCAGAATTGACACAATTTTCCTCAATATCCCTCTCTGATGATTCGAACTTACCCCTGCACCTGATTCAGTATGTTCAACACACACAAGAAATTCTGGTTGTTGATGATCTAGAGACCGACTTGCCGATTCTGGATGAATATCTGCAGCAGCAGCAGCCTCGCAGCGTATTGTGTCTACCCATTCTCTATCAAAGTAAGCTCACAGGCCTTTTGTATTTGCAAAATCAAGCCGCAACGGGTGTCTTTACGCATGATCGGATCACGATTCTCAATTTCCTTTGTTCTCAGGCTGCCAGTTCCATCGAAAATTCACGGTTGTTCGAAGCCAGCAAACTGGCAGAAGTTGAGCTACAGCATAAAAATGTATTTCTGACGGCACAACAGGAATCTTCCCTCGATGGCATGCTTGTGGTCGATGCCAACCGCCAGGTCAGTGCTTATAATCAACGCTTTGTTTCATTGTGGAATATTCCCGCCTCTGTTTTAGAAACCAAAGATGATCGACAATTGCTCGAGTGTGTCCTGGATCAATTAGAGAACCCAAGGGCGTTTCTCGAGAGAGTTGAATATCTCTATGATCATCCTGAAGAAAATAGCGTTGATGAAATTGTTCTCAAGGATCAACGTTTTCTAGAACGATACTCTTCTCCAGTGAAATTACCATCAGGTCAGTACGACAGTCGAATTTGGTATTTTCGGGACATTAGCGAGCGTAAAAAACTAGAACAAGCACAAGCCCAACTCAATGAAGCCATCACGCTGAAATCTTCGGCCATTGAGGCGTCTGATGCAGGTATGGCAATTTTACGTGACGGCAAATATATTTACTTAAACGCAAGTCATCTTTCTTTTGTTGATTATGAGTCTCATGAATTATTAGGAGAAAGTTGGGAAAAACTCTACGACTTAGAAGAACGGGAGAGAGTTAAGCAAATAGCCTTCCCGCTCTTGGCTCAGCAGGGGAAATGGTTGGGTGAATTAACGGCGACGCGCAAAGATGGGAGTACCTTTCCTCAGGAGGTTAGCCTGTGTGCTCTGGAAGACAGTCTGATGATTTGCATCTGCCGAGATATTAGCGATCGCAAAAAGCTAGAGCAAGATCAAGCAAGACTGACGGCTGTACTGGAGGCGACACCTGACTATATTGGAATTTGTGATGCTACTGGCCTAGTGATCTGGTGTAATCAGCAACTGAGGGAGCTTCGTCCTGATTTAACTAACCAAAGTCAACCAGGGCACTCTCGCTATTATCCTGAATGGGTCAATGAAATCCTGTCTCGTGAAGCATTCCCGACTGCCTTTGAGCAGGGCAGTTGGTCTGGAGAAGTAGCCCTCTTGGATGCTGACGGGAATGAGATCCCTGTCTCACAAGTCATCATTTCCCATAAGGCCAAGGATGGAACCGTTGAGACCTTCTCGACGATTATGCGAGACATTAGCGAGCGTAAAGTTGCAGAAACAGCGTTGCGTGAAAGTGAAAACAAATTTCGGACCCTACTCTCCAATCTAGATGGTGTTGTCTATCGCTGCCAAAACGATGCCGATGGGACGATGGAATTTATGAGCGATGCCATTAAACAACTATCGGGGTATCCTGCTTCTGACTTTATCAATAATCGAAACCGCAGCTATTTCAGCATTATCCACCCCGAAGACATTGAGCTGGTTGAACAAGCGATTGTCAAGGGGCTCGCGTATCGGCAATCCTACTCTGTGGAATATCGGGTGATCCATCGGTTCGGTTCGGTTCGTTGGGTGACTGAAAAAGGGAAGGGTATTTTTGATGAGAATGATCAACTCCGCTACCTAGAGGGGGTGATTCTTGATATTTGCGATCGCAAGCAAGCTGAAGCTGCCCTGCAACTGAGCGAAGCCCGTGCCACGGCAACATTTGACCAAGCCGTTATGGGGTTTGTCGAAGTTGATCTGAAAACCGGGAAGATGGTCCGTGCCAATCCTTATTTCTGCGATGCATTGGGATATACCGAGACAGACCTCGTCGGCAAAAACGTTCGAGACATCACCTATCCAGAGGATGTGGACCTTGCCCGCTCAAATATGCAGCATCTCATCAACGGCGAGTGTAAGAGTTTTGGTTTAGAGAAGCGCTATTTACGTAAAGATGGCAGCATCTTTTGGGGGGAAACCACTGTCTTTTTAATTCAGTTGGAGGATGGTGAAGCACCTTACTGTGTCGCGTTAATCAAAGATATTAACGAGAAAAAGCAACTAGAAACTGACCGTACTCAAGCTCAAATTGCTTTGCAATTAAGCGAAGTCCGCGCCAATGCGGCCTTTGAACAAGCGGCCGTTGGTATTGCCGAAAGTAATATCAGTGACGGCAAGATTACCCGCACCAATAGTTATTTTTGTAAGATGCTCGGCTACTCTGCCTCAGAGCTAGCAACCATGACAGGGACGGACCTGACCCATCCGGAGGATCAATTGCTCTCTCGTGAAAAGATGCGGCAGTTGTATGCAGGCGAGATTGAGAGCTTTCACATTGAGAAGCGCTATCGACGACAAGATCACTCTGATTTTTGGGGTAGTACAACGGTCTCTCTAGTTCAGAACCCAGCGGAACAGTCTCCTCGCTGTTTAGCTGTAGTGCAAGATATTAGCGATCGCAAAGCTGCTGAGCAAGCCTTAAATTTTACCCAATATTCACTCGATAATGCGTCTGACTGTATTCTCTGGATCAAGCCAGATAGTCGCCTTGCCTATGCCAATCATGCAGCCTCTCTCATGCATGGTTATTCCATCGACGAGCTGATGTTAATGTCAGTCTCTGACATTAACCCAACCTTTTCGCCAGAGACTTGGCTCCAACATTGGCAAACAGTAGAGGAAAAATTGAGCCTCAGTTTAGAGTCATACCATCAAGCCAAAGATGGACGGCAATTTCCCGTGGAAGTTGTCGTAAATTACCTCGAGTATGAGGGCGAAGAATTTAACTTCGTACGTGTGCGAGATATTAGCGATCGCAAGCAGGCAGAGGCGACTTCCCACCTACTAGCCTCTGTAGTTGAGTCCTCTGATGATGCCATTATCACCAAAAATTTAGACGGTACCATTACCAGCTGGAACCAAGCCGCAGTTAACTTATTTGGTTATACAGAAGCAGAAGCAATTGGAAAAAATATTACAATGCTGTTCCCTCCCGAGCGGCTGGTGGAAGAAAAGAAAATCATTGCTCGTCTGAAAAATAAAGAGTGTATTGATCACTTTGAAACAGTTCGGCTCCACAAAGACGGCCATCCGATTGATATTTCAGTGACCATTTCTCCTTTAATCGATAGTCAAGGAGAGGTGATTGGGGCGTCAAAAATTGTCAGAGATATTAGTGAACGCAAAGCTGCTGAGCAGGAGTTGATTCTCACAAAATTTGCCATAGAAAACTCAGCATTTGGTATTTTCTGGCTCAATTCTGAAGGGCAGTTTATCAATGTGAACGAGGCCGCATGTATCTATCTTGGATATACTCCCGATGAACTCACAGAACTGTTTATTTGGGATATCTCGCCGACAATGACTCCCGAATCATGGCCTGCTTATTGGACTGCAATTCGTGCAAAAGTATATATCAGAGATGAATCCTATCATCAAGCGAAAGACGGCCATAGATATCCTGTTGAAATCACGAGTACCTATCTTGAGTACGACGGCATTGGCTATCTTTTTGCTCAGGTTCAAGATATTAGCGATCGTAAACGAGCTGAGAAAGAATTAATTTTCACCAAATCTGTCGTTGATCAGCTGTCTGATGATGTCCTTATCACCAATATTGATGGTCATCTTGTTGATGGAAATCCTTCCAGTTACCGTCACTTAGAATATTCCTATGAAGAGTTATGTTCGTTGTCTATCTTTGAGATTTGCCCTGAACTAGAACGTAATTGGCTACAGGTTTGTAAAGGGCTTAGAAAGACAAAAAGCGTGATAGTCGAAGTGCATTACCAGAAGAAAACAGGTGAGCGCTACCCGGTCGAAGTCGTCATCAATTACCTAACGTTTGATGGGGCCGAATATATTGTTGGCATTAGTCGAGATATTAGCGATCGCAAAGCTGCCCAACAAGCTTTGCTCCAACAGCAAACGCATCTGAGTGCCTTACTGAATAATATTCCTCATATGGCTTGGCTCAAAGATGCTGAGAGTCGATTTATTGCTGTGAACCAGCCCTTCGCTGAAGCCTGTGGAGTTCCCGTTGAGCAAATTATTGGTAAAACAGATTATGATCTGTGGCCGCAAGAACTGGCTCAAGGATACCGAAAGGATGATTCTCAAATTCTGGCCTCTGGACAGCGCAAAATAGTAGAAGAACGTTGCTTCCTTGCCGAGGGAGTCTTAGGTTGGCTAGAAACGATCAAAACCCCTTTCCAAGACGAACAGGGAGTCTTTATTGGAACGGTTGGGATTGCGGCTGATATTACCGATCGAAAAGTTGCTGAGCACGAACTTTATGAATCTAAGCAATTATTGAAACTGGTCATTGATACCATTCCTCAACTCGTCTTCTGGAAAGATCGACAGTCAGTCTATCTCGGCTGCAACCAAGCCTTTTCTGAAGTTGCAGGCTTAAACAGCCCTGATGAAATCATTGGTAAAAAGGATGCCGACTTGCCTTGGAAAGCAGAAGAAACCGCTTTCTTTTTGGAATGTGACCGCAGAATTATGGCGAGTGGGCATGCAGAACTCGGTATTGTTGAACCTCAACAGACGGCAGAAGGCCAATCGACTTGGGTTGAGACCAACAAATCACCCTTACAAGATGCCGAAGGCAATATCTTTGGCATCCTTGGAACCGTACAGGATATAACCCCGTTAAAACAAGCGGAACAAACCTTAAAGAATATCAACGAAGAGCTAGAGGATCGGGTGTCAGAACGAACTGCAGCCCTCAAACAAACAAACCGTGCCCTGGCCAAAGCAAAGGAAGTTGCGGATAGTGCCAACCAAGCTAAGAGTGAGTTTTTGGCCAACATGAGTCATGAGCTGAGAACGCCTCTCAATGGCATCTTAGGCTATGCTCAAATCCTGAATCGCTCCGATCAATTATCTCTAAAAGATCGACGGGGTCTTGAGGTGATTCACCAATGTGGCTCTCATCTATTGACCTTGATCAACGACATTCTTGACTTAGCAAAAATTGAAGCCCGTAAGTTAGAACTCATTCCTAGCCCCAGTCATTTATCTTCTCTGTTAACTTCAGTGGTCGATATCTTCCAACTTAAAGCCCAACAAAAGGGAATTGAGTTTGTGTTCGATCGAGGGAAGGATCTGCCGACAACGGTCGAGATTGATGAAAAGCGCTTTCGTCAGGTCTTGATCAATTTGATTGGCAACGCCATTAAATTTACAGAGCACGGCCAAGTTACGTTTCAGGTGGATCCAATTGAGTTATCCGATCGTCATGTCAGTCTCAGCTTTTCTGTTATTGATACAGGCATGGGTATCGCTACTGAGCATCTGTCGCGTCTCTTTAATGCCTTTGAACAAGTGGGTGATCCGCAGAATCATACGGAAGGGACAGGTCTTGGACTGGCTATCAGCCAACGTATTATTCAGCTGATGGGGGGTGAGATCCAGGTTAAAAGTCAAGTCGGTCACGGCAGTGAGTTTTCCTTTTGTGTGACGCTCCCCATTGTTCAGGAAAGCGATTCAATTGTCCCTGAAGTCCCCACCCATCAAATTATGGGGTATAAAGGTGAGCGCCGATCCCTATTAATCATTGACGATCGCTGGGAAAATCGCGCTGTTTTTCTCAACCTACTGGCCCCACTCGACTTTGATATTGTGGAAGCAACCAACGGCCAGGAAGGGCTAGAACGTTTGCAGGCTTGCCACCCCGATGCCGTTATTTTGGATTTAGCGATGCCCACGATGAATGGGTTTGACTTCTTACGGCACCTACAGAGTTATGAAAAGCCATTGGCCACAAAGATCATTGTCTCCTCTGCTTCTGTGGCGATCGCCGAACAGAAAAAGGCCCTAGAAAATGGTGGCCATGCTTTTCTCTCAAAACCGATTCATGCGCAGGAATTATTTTCGGTGTTAGCTGAGCAGTTAAATCTTGACTGGCTTTATAACCAGCAACCTATGGAAGAGACCTTCTCGATCCCTCAGACTTCAGCACTTGTCTTACCGCCTCGCCAGATACTTGAGACATTACTAGAACTTGCTCAGAAAGCACTCATTAGAGAATTGTGCCACCAGCTAGACGATCTGGTTTCAAGCAATGATATTTATCAACCTTTCGTCAATAGCATTGAAGGCTTTGCACAACAATACATGTCTGAGGAAATAGAAGGCCTCTTAGAGCAATATCTTGCACAACATAATTCATAATTGAGAGATAAGAACCATGTTCATTTTTGACTTCCCATTGGGTATTCTAGAGCTTGACACTGCTAAGCTTTAGTCGCTCACCATGCCGGCCAAATCACTTCAGAACTAAAGAAATAAGTCAGAGGGACGAATGGAAAAGCGACGTAGTCCGGATATCTTGGCTGTTGATGATACTCCGGCCAATCTTGAAGTGCTTTCTGAAGTGCTCGCTTCCGCAGGATATCAAGTTGCCAGCGCCATCAATGGAGAGCGAGCTCTGCAACGCCTCAAATCACAAACCCCTGATCTGATTTTGCTCGATATCCAAATGCCAGGGCTGAATGGATTTGAGACCTGTCGACGAATTAAGTCAGATCCTAGTACTGCCAATATTCCGATTATCTTCATCACGGCACGCTCAGATGTGGGGAGTGTCGTTGAGGGATTTACCGCTGGTGCAGTGGATTATATTAGTAAACCCTTTCAAGAAGCTGAGCTGCTTGCTCGGGTTCAGACTCATCTCCAATTGCGTCATGTCAATCAGCTCTATGAGCTGGAACAGGAAAAAGCTAGACAAGAAAAACAACAACGCCAAGCTTTAGAGATCGCCAAGGATGCTGCTGAAGCTGCCAACACAGCAAAAAGTCAGTTTCTGGCCAATATGAGCCATGAGCTCCGGACTCCCCTCAATGCAATTATGGGATTCAGCAGCTTGATGCAGCAGGATACGCAAATCCCACAAATACAGCGTGAGAATCTAGCAATTATTAATCGTAATGGGACGCATCTGCTCACCATGATTAACGACATGCTAGAGATGTCTAAAATTGAAGCTGGGCATACTGTTTTAACTCCAAGCACTATCAATCTTCACGAGTTTCTCAATGAAGTGCAGCAAATTATTCAGCTCAAGGCTGATGCCAAAGACCTAAAGTTGCAATTTACCTATGACGAAGATGTCCCTCAATATATCGATGCGGATGAAGGCAAACTTAGGCAAATTCTACTCAACCTTTTGGGCAATGCACTCAAATTCACTCAGGTTGGGCAAATTAGCCTATGTGTGATTCGTCAGTTGTCTCCAGCAATGACCACTCAGGAAGACATTCTGGATTTACAATTCACGGTCACAGATACTGGCTCAGGGATTAACCCCGAAGATATTGACTGTCTATTCCAGCCCTTTTTTCAATCTTCGACGAATCAGATGGCTTCAGGAGCTGGCCTCGGCTTGGCGATCAGCCGTAAATTTGCTCAATTGATGGGTGGCAACATCACAGTAGATAGCACGCTAGGCGAAGGCAGCACATTTTATTGTGATGTCCAAGTTAAGAAAATTCCTCCTCCAGGGATCGGTAGCATGCCTGCGTCTACCCAACGACATCATACGAAGGTGACAGGAGTTGTGGGAGCAAAATCTGTCTACCGTATCTTAATTGTTGATGACACTGAAGATAATCGGATGTTTTTATCCCAGACCCTTTCGTGTCCAGGGATTGATGTGAAAGAGGCTCAAGATGGTGAGCAAGCCATGAAACTCAATACAAGTTGGCAACCTCATTTAATTTTGATGGATATCAGGATGCCAATTATGGATGGTTTAGAAGCAACTCGTCGTATTCAGGTATCTAAATCACAACATCGTCCCCATATCATTGCATTGACAGCGAATGCCTTTGAAAAAGATCGCCGGATGGCCCTTGAAGCCGGATGTGATGATTTTATTGCCAAACCCTGCTTACCTGAAAAGGTTGTTGAAAAGGTTGGGCAGTTACTCAATATAGAATTCACATCAGCCTCAGAGCCACTTTTCTCCTCATCTGCACATATAGATGCCTCTATCTCTACGATCGAGGAGCCAGTGATTGTTGCAGGTATTACAGCGATGCCCTCTGATTGGCAAGAACTTCTCATGCATGAGATCCGGACGCTCAGGGGGGAGGGAATTTCTGAGTTATTGCTTGATGTTCCGAAGGAACATCAGCCGATGAAGGATGCGATTTCTAATTTGGTTGATGAATTTCGATATGATCTTTTATACGATCTGTTGTCAGGGATCGAGGGAAGTTCCTAGAGAAGTTGAGAATTAAGATATTGCAGCTAGGGAGGTATAGTGAGCATCTCTGTGCTCTGTAACTCCTTCATAGTAGGAGTCCTAAGAATAAAAATGTCCTAACCGACTGGCTCAATGCAATGCCAAATGTTGCAACAAAAAAGCCCCCTAGTTCAACTAGAGGGCCAATGAGAGATTTAGACGGGTCTAAACTTTCGCCTCTTCTTTTACTAACTTGTCCCAGCCCAGGTCTTTTAAAGAGTTATTGCGGCGCATGGGTCGTGTCACGAGCTCTAGGATGTCACGGGCATTTGCAAATCCGTGCATCTGAGCAAAAGTGAATTCTACTGACCACTTGGTGTTGATGCCACGTGCCTCGAGTGGGTTGGCATGAGCCATTCCTGTGATCACGAGATCAACATTTTCCTTATAGATGCGCTGTACCTGATTATAGTTATCAGGCTTCTCCACAATTCTAGGGAGGGGAACTCCCATCTCATGGCAGGTTTGCTCAAGTAACTTCAGTTCGGCACCCTGATATCGCTTATCCATATAAGGAATACCAATTTCAGGACAAGTCATGCCACAACGGATCAAGAAGCGAGCAAGCGAAACCTCTAGCAGGTTATCGCCCATAAAGAAGACTGACTTACCACGAATAATTTCGAGATAGTCTTCCATATTGGCCCAAATCTTGGCTTCCCTTTCTTCTAACCCTTGAGGTTCAACGCCCAGCACAGAGCAAATTTTCTCGACCCAGGCTCGGGTTCCATCAGGACCAATGGGGAACGGAGAGCCAATGAGCTTGCACTTCTTACGACGCATCAATGTTGTTGCGGTGCGGCTCAAGAACGGATTAATTCCGTTGACGTAGTAACCCTCTGATATAACGGGCAATTCAGTAAATCGCTTTGCTGGTAGCCAGCCACTGACTTTAACCCCTTGCTTTTTCAGTTCTAGGGTCAGTTGGGTAACGACCGGATCCGGTAGAGATCCAAACAAGACCAATGGCTCATGATCATGGTAGGTCGATTCTTCTGCCGTCACCTCTTCTTTTTGCTTGCCGAAGTTTAAGAGAGATGAGATTGCATTTCGCTCTTTTTTCTCTTCCGGCTCTGTTGCTGTTTCAGCTTTCGGGCAACGATGGGCCATTGCTGCCAATACTGTATCTTCGCCCTGGGTAAAGGCATAGTCGAGACCATTGGCCCGAGCGACCACAATTGGAATGTCAATTTCAGCCTCTAGACGAGGGGCTAAGCCCTCAAGGTCCATTTTGATAATTTCGGTGGTACAGGTCCCAATCCAGACGATTACACTGGGGTTGCGATCACGCTTAATCTGAACGCAGAGTCGCTTTAGCTCTTCATAATCATTGAGCTTTGCTGAAATATCACCTTCCTCTAACTCTGCCATTGCGTAGCGAGGTTCAGCGAAAATCATCACCCCCATTGCATTTTGGAGGAAGTAACCACAGGTTTTTGTACCAATTACCAAGAAGAAGCTATCTTCAATCTTCTGATAGAGCCAAGCCACACAGCTAATGGGACAGAAGGTATGGTAATTGCCAGTTTCACATTCAAAATCGAGCGCCTGAGGCTTCGTTTCAGCAAGCGTCATAATCTCTATTTCCTTTTCTAAAATCAGCAGCAGATAAAATAGGCGCATTGCCTCACTGCAGTGCTGGAATCTCCAGCACCGCAGCAATAGATTTCTAGACCATCATCAGATCTAACTCTTCATCTTCTGTACGTTGCGCAGGTGCATCGACAGGGTTGAGGTAGAAATCAGACAGTAAAGCAAATAGCTCCCGATCAGGTGAATCTTCTGGTACCACACCTTCAGGGCGAGCCACAATCTGATCGGCAATATTGAGATAGTAGTCACAGACCGGGAGTAAAGCCGGATCGCTCTCTGCCATCTCAAACATGGTCTTGCCCTTGACCCGAGATACTCGAATATCTTCAATTAGGGGCAAAATTTCTAGGACCGGCATCGGGACGGACTCAATATATTTATCAATTAAGTCACGCTTCGAGGTGCGGTTGCCGATAAGACCGGCAAGGCGAAGTGGGTGCGTCCGAGCTTTTTCGCGGACAGAGGCTGCAATCCGGTTCGCTGCGAACAGGGCATCAAAGCCATTGTCCGTAACAATCATGCAGTAGTCTGCATAATTGAGAGGAGCGGCAAAACCGCCACAGACAACGTCACCCAGGACGTCAAAGAGAATCACATCATATTCATCAAAGGCGTTGAGCTCTTTGAGAAGCTTGACGGTTTCACCCACAACATAACCACCGCAGCCTGCACCAGCCGGAGGACCACCGGCTTCAACGCAGTCAACACCGCCGTAGCCTTTGTAGATGACATCCTCAGGCCATACATCTTCGTAGTGATAGTCCTTTGCCTGCAGTGTATCGATGATCGTTGGGATCAAGAAGCCTGTCAGTGTAAAGGTGCTGTCATGCTTGGGGTCACAACCAATTTGCAAAACCTTTTTACCGCGTTTTGCTAAAGCGACAGAGATATTGCAACTGGTGGTTGATTTACCAATTCCACCTTTTCCGTAAACTGCAAGTTTCACCTTCGTTCCTCGCTATGCATAGGTCTGGGATTTAATACTCGTCAGCATTTTTCGCTGAGAAGAAAGGCATTGAGACTTTCTCTATTACCTGTTCGAATTATTGTGCAATTACTCAAGCTTGAAAAGGTGCTCTGTTGATTAAAATTAATATAGGAAAGACTAAACGGGCATCTAAATTAAATATTAAATTAACTTCAAATCCTAAATCGTCTTTTTATGGTTTTATTCATAAAATATTGGTCTTATATAATAAAAAACATAATTATTAAAACAATAGGCAAAAAACTCTGAAATCGTTATATTGAAAAGTTTTCAACTATTTGCAGACTTTATTTTTAGTGTAATTAGCTTTTGATATTCATCGTTAAGCATCTTGAGGGGGAGTGGGCTGAAGATCAGGGGCTTTTTGCTCTCTTTCCCTTGGTGTTCATTGTACGGTTTGCTCTGAATCTAGTCTTCATGGGCTCTTCAGCGACAGAAGCTGATTAGTTATTGTGTCGTAGAATTTTGATCTGTTTGTTCAAGCTGGCGATACTGTATTTGGTTTGCCTTCTACTGGTATACAAGGGCTCAAAAGCTCAAATCCCATAAGAAAAGGCTGCACGGAGGTTGATGCCCTGAATTGCATGCCCCTGGGTGTATTTCTCTACACGCTCAAAATACTGACTTCCCATGAGCATTTCTAAGCTTTTTTGTTAAATATAGTTAATTATCAATTTTAAATAGAGTATTTATACTTAATTTCCTAGGCTCAAGCCTCATTATCAGAAAATTTTCAAAATAGCCAAAGTAAATTTTCCGGCCTCATCTGGTCTGAGACTGCGTCATCTTTAGCGCAGGGATAGAGGCTGCAATAGCCTTCCTGAGATCCTTTGAGGCGGCATCTTGCATAAAGTTACTGGATCACGATTGGTCCTGGCCACGCCATCTTTAGGACTGCAAAATATTCTTGAAAACCTCTGATTGCTTGGGGCTGACTAGTACTAAGTGAGCCAGCCGTTGGTCGGGTATGGTTCTACTATTCAACTGTGACTGATTTCGCCAGATTTCGAGGCTGATCGACGTCTAGGCCACGAATGGCTGCAATGTGATATGCCAAGAGCTGGAGCGGGACCATCGTTACCAGAGGCGTCAGGAGTTCATCAACGGCCGGCACGGGCAAAAGTGTATCAAAGGTTTCTCGTGCTTCCTGCTCATTCATAGGGGTAACCCCGATCAGGCGGGCGTCGCGTGCTTTCGCTTCTTGAGCATTGGAAAGGACTTTTTCAAAAACCGTGCCGGGCATTGCGATCGCAACGACAGGTACCTTGGCGTCGAGGAGAGCTATTGGGCCATGCTTCATTTCCCCTGCAGGGTAGCCTTCTGCATGGATGTAGCTAATCTCTTTGAGTTTGAGGGCTCCTTCCAAGGCAATGGGGAAGTTGATACCCCGGCCAATATAGATGAAGTCTTGGGTCTCTACAAAATCATGAGCTAGCGTCTCAACGTAACGTTCTTGACTCTCTAATACCAGCTCTAATAAAGCAGGTAGAGTTCTAAGTTCGTTAATAATAGTTGCCAGGCGGTCCTTCGATTGAGACTGGCGCTGGTAAGTTAACTCTAAAGCCAAGAGATAAAAGGCCATTAGTTGGGCCGCAAAGGTCTTTGTTGCCGCGACCCCAATCTCGATGCCTGCATGGGTATCAATAATCTGCGGTACCAGTCTAGAAAGTGAGCTCTGAGGTCGGTTTGTAATTCCCAATAGGCGCGGGAGA
>CALFCG010000246.1 GCA_937951315.1 uncultured cyanobacterium | reverse complement strand
CCAACCAATAAAGACGAACCGATCACGCTTGAGCCAGTCGTCGAGGACGTCAAACCATCCTCTCTCCTGGGCGCGTCCGACTGCTATGGTCATGGACAATTCTCCGAATGATAATAATGCCAACTTTCACAAATAGACCCAGTGACTTGCTTAATGGATGATGATATTTGCTCACCGACCTGTGGGGAAAATGAGCAACAACAAGCTACTGTTTAAGTTTCTTTATGATTCGTACGCTTTCTCATTATATAGAGAAGTCTCATGATTTTCATCTAAGTGGTTAAATCGTCCCCAGGTTGGCCTCCCTCGCACTCAATCAGGTCTGGAGTAGAGCTGAATCAAAAATTAATATAAAGATGTCTGATTCTCATAATTGAGTGTGCTGTTCGGGGGCAGATGAGCTCAGTGATGTTTGACCTTCTAGCAGAGAAGCAGTGGTGTTGGCGACAATTTGAGTTGCCCCTTGAAAAAAAGTGCGGTCGAAGGTGTCAGGGGTATCACTGCGCCGATGGTAATGGGGGTTTCGTAGAAAAGCTGTATCAGTCACCATGACGGCGCCCACATTCTTGTACCAGAAAGGGGTATGGTCACTCAGCAGTAGCATCGGAGAGAGCACGCCTTTGAGAGGGACGGGTACGGTTAATGTGACCGGTAGATCGCTCTCTTTTTGTTCAAAGGCTTCTAAGAGTGGTCGATGTTCGGTGTCGCCGACGATGGCGAGGAAGTCTCCGACATTGCTGGGAGTTGCGATGGATAAACCCGCAGGTTGTTGCTGGCATCCTGCCGTATGGCAGGTGTAGCCCAGCATTTCCAAAACACTGACACCGGCGACGTTCTCCAAGTTGCTGGCGTTTTCAACATAGGCTGAACTGCCTAAGAGTTGTGCTTCTTCTTGATCAAAGAGCACGATTTGTAATGTCCGAGCTGCGGAGGTGTTGCCTAGAACTCTCGCAATTTCTAGGGCGGCAGCGACACCGCTGGCATTATCATCTGCCCCACGTGACCCTTTAATGCTGTCATAGTGAGCAGCGACTAAAATTTTTTCGGCGTTAGGGTCGGCGTCGGGACGTTGGGCGGTCAGATTGATGCCGGTGTTAAAGGATTGTTCACGGGTAATCCACCCCTCAGCTTGCAAGGTTTGTGATGCATAGTCTCGAGCCTGCTGGCGATCTGTGTCGGTAAAGCGCTCATGATTGAGGGCTTCCATATGTTCCATTAACCGTTCAATACTGACCTGGGGGCTGCCCTGGGGAGGCGGCTCCTGGATTATTTGGGGCGGAACGGTACCAGATATCTCGGGAGTTGTAACCGGAGGTGATGGCTCTGGGATGGGTGACGTGCGGCAGGATAGAAGGGTGAGAGCAAGTACTAACGCGAATAATCCTGAGACTTTCATCCAGCGAGATCGCTTTCCCCATCCATGCCAAGGTTGGAAGACCATTGCATTCCTACTTGTTGTCTTTGAACGTAAAGGTGACAAAGATGGTCCGACTGACTTTTACGGCAATGGGTTCCGTTGGGTCGTAGAGAGAGGTGCGCTGCTCGAAGGGAAAGTTGCCTGTCGTACTACAGTCGGGTATGAAGGCGCTGTAGAACGGTTCTGCAATAGAGGGGATTGGATGTAGAGCGGCGTTGGTGGCCTTTGCGATCGCATTTGCTCGACTTTGAGCGTTAGCAACCGCAGCTTCATAGGCATCCTGCTCTATGCGCTCACAGGTCTCCACGATGTACCGAATTTTCGCTTCTTTAAGGGTCAATCGATTTGTTTCAAGGGCTGTATCCCTGGCAACCGTAATTATTTGCTCAATGCGATCGCGCTTGGGTTGCTTTACCTCTACCCCGATTAATGTCTTAACCGGCTTAAAGGGCGAAGGGAACGGAAACGGAAAGCCACCACCCGCAGAGTCGCGATCGGCCTGCACTTTTATGTCGGTATCCGCAACGCCAATTTTTTTGAGTGCTGCAATAATCGGTGCCATGTCTGCTTCTGTGAGTGCGACGGGTATCACTGGAGACGAGACATTGTGGGCCACAGGTGTCACTGCATTATCACTAGCAGATGCTTCGCTGAGATGGAGTTCAAGATAGGCTTGATCTGCAGGTTGACTGGCCTGCCCATTACCTACCACTCTAAGCAGTCGATGCTCGTTAACCGGAGGATAGAGAATTTGGGCCAGCTTGGGAGGTGAAGCAGATGTGTTCGCAGTCTGCGAAGTGGAGGATGTATTGAGAGCTTGTACCGGCTGAAGGATGGGCATCGCACTGCCCGTAAAGCTTATGAGCAATAGAGAAAATAAAGTAGAATTGCGCATCATTGAAATGTCACGGATCGTTGAGGACGCTCAAGGGTTAATTGTAGAGATGAATAATTTCTTTGTGTGGAAGTAAACGTCAGATTTAGGTCTGCGGCCGGGTCATTACCTTTTTTCCCAACTGGGCCTTACTGCCCCAAGGTTGCAGTGAAGAGGGGAGTTGCCAGTGTTTCCAGTTAAAATCATCTTTTGCGGCCCAGGCGAGATCGATCGACTCAGGAATATGGGCTGAGTTGCTGTAGCTTAAGTCAGCACGATACTCCGCTACAATCTCAGGATCCTGCTTCATTTCTGGGGACTGAAGGTAGAGAACCGCGCAGCGATAGCGTTGTTGCCAGCCAGCGATCGCAACCTCAAACTTTTCCAGCGAAGTATTGCAAACAATGGCTGCACAGCCCCACCACCAAGCTGTGACAACCCATTGCGGTACCCTTAGGGACTCGGTGATAGCTGTTTCCCAGAGCTGATCATGGCTCACCAACAAATGCGGGAGTTGGGGATGAGTCGCGATCAGGTTGCGATCGCATTTCCAAATAGGAGCAGGGGCTTCCTGTTCCGGTCGCTTATCCCGCCATGTTTTCATGAGTGCATCAATCCTGATATCCAGATCTCTAGCATCTGGCTCATCATGGGACCAATGTTGGTCTTGAAGTCCTGTTGGGAAAAACTCCTCTAGGCTCAGTAACGTTCTTAGCTGTGTCGTTTGTAAGAGTTGTTGCGTTGCAAAACTCTGCAGTGGCCCTGGCATGTGTGCCATATCGAGAGAAGATGGAAGCATGGAAGACTCCTGCTGAAAATTAGCCACACGCTCAGATCTCAGGGAAATATGACTGTTGAGCCCGCTTGATCTGATTAGTATTCTAGACCGCTTCCAGACCTCACCCTTCCTAAGGCTTATTCAACATTCATGACGAACCCAAACTCTTCTAACCCCAAAACCTCACTCGACCCCGAGCAACTGAAACGTTTACGGGCTGAAGCACAAGCACCTTTTAGAGGACTAAGACAGTTCATTTATGCTGCCTTTGCGGCCTCCGCGTTGTTAGGAGGCTTCATTTTCTTTTTCAAGCTTTTGGCTGGCGAAGACTTTAGCACGACCCTCTTCAATTTGACGGTGCAGCTTTGTGTGTTTAGTCTGATGGTTGGCCTGCTGTGGTTAGAGCGACGCAAGCCTTAGATCATGCGTTGTTCAATCGCCCAGCGCGCGAGCTCCGTTCGGTTGTTGAGCCCTGTCTTGCCGAGCATATTGCTGACATGACTCTCCACTGTTCGCTGACTCACGCTCAATCCCGTTGCTATCTCACGGTTCGACATTCCCTTGGCCACCAACTGAATCACTTTTTGCTCGGTCGGCGTTAAATCAACATCAAAGGGAACATTAATCGAAACCTCACCCTCTATCGGTGCATTTTTTTGCTGCTGCATTCGAGCTGTTTGCTTCAGAGAGGCTTCAATTTGAGCCACTAATTCATCCGGCTCAAAGGGTTTTACCATATAGACATCAGCGCCAGTATTTAAACCCGTCACCCGATCTTGTATTTGTCCTTTAGCAGATAAAAATAAGACCGGTAACCAGCTTGTTTGAGGGTTATCCCGAACCCGTTTTACAAAGGAATAGCCATCCATCTCAGGCATCATGACATCGCAGATGATCAGGCTAGGCAGATCCTTCTCCAGGACTCTCAACGCCTCGCGGCCATTCTTTGCGGTGACGACCTCATA
>CALFCG010000245.1 GCA_937951315.1 uncultured cyanobacterium | reverse complement strand
CCCCCTGGGGGTTCCGACCCAGCGACAAACCTGGCCTCAGGTTCCACAGGTTGCAGGGGTCAGCTCCTTTGGTTTTGGCGGTACCAATGCCCATGTGGTGCTTGAGGCGGCCCCCAAGCTTCCCGAAACGGTTCAATCGGTGCAGCCCGAACGACCGTGGCATCTGCTGACGCTATCGGCCAAAACTGAACCAGCGCTACGGGATCTGGTGCTCAGGTACGCCCACTATCTGCAGACTTCGCCCCAGCTCAACCTGGCCGATTTCTGTTATTCAGCCAATACAGGGCGTTCTTCCCTGGAGTCTCGCTTGTCTGTCGTGGCAGATTCAGTTGCGACGCTGGAACAACGACTGACGGACTCTTTACAGGCGAAGAAGCTGGCCATTAGGGGTGGAGCCGGATCGACTCAGACTGCCTTTCTCTTCACCGGTCAGGGGTCGCAGTATTTGGGGATGGGGCGTCAGCTCTATGAGACCCAGCCGTTGTTCCGAGAGGTTCTAGAGAGATGCGATCGCATCCTCCGGCAGTACCTTGATATTCCCCTCTTAGGCATTCTCTACCCTGAGATGTCTTCATCGGATGCTCCCCTTGCGAGTGACCCACTGGACCAAACCGGCTATACACAACCGGCTCTGTTTTCTGTGGAGTATGCCCTCTGTTGTCTTTGGCAATCTTGGGGGATTCAGCCCTCTGTGGTGATGGGGCACAGCATTGGTGAATATGTTGCGGCCTGCGTGGCGGGTGTCTTTTCCCTCGAGGATGCGCTCAAGCTGGTGGCGACGCGCGCACGCCTGATGCAGGATCTGCCGCAAACGGGGGCGATGGTTGTTGTCCTTGCCCCGGTTGCTAAAGTTCAGGAAATGCTGCAGTCCTATGCAGCCACGGTCACCATTGCGGCCTACAACGGACCCGAGAATATTGTGCTTTCGGGGCATCGTCAGGCGGTTGAATCGTTTGTGGCTGACGTGACCCAGACTGGGATTAAAACGCGGTGGCTGAGGGTCTCTCATGCCTTTCACTCCCCGTTGATGGCTCCCATGCTCGACACCTTTCGTAAGGTCGCGAACGAGGTGTGCTACCAACGCCCCGCTCTGCCGCTGATCTCCAACGTCACTGGAGAACGCGTCACAGAGGAACTCACGACCGCAGAGTATTGGTGCCAGCATATTCTGAAGGCCGTTCGCTTTGAGAGTAGCCTCCAGACCCTAGACCAAATGGGGTGTCAAACGTTTTTAGAGGTGGGTCCCCAGCCCACGTTGTTAGGCATGGGCCGTCGTTGCCTGCCCCACAGCACAGGGGCATGGTTACCCAGTCTGCGCCGACAGCAGGCTGATTGGCTGCAGCTTTTAAAGAGCTTAGGTGCGCTTTATACCCAAGGATTGACACCGGACTGGTCTCAATTTGAAGCAGGGTATGCTCGTCAGCGTCTGTCGTTGCCGACCTACCCTTGGCAGCGCCAGCGGTACTGGCTAGAGGAGGCTGTGGGTGGCTCATCTGTATCGGATGCGTTGGAGACCTCTATTGTCCAATGGATTAAGCAGGGACAGGCTGAGCCGTTAGCGCAATGGCTGCAGCAGTCGATGGGGTTGGCAGCAGATCAGGCTGAATTGCTGCCTGCTGTTGTTGACCGTTTAGTCGAGCAGCACCAGCAGGAAAGCCAGGCTGCATTCTTGCCAATACAGGACTGTCTGTATCAAGTGGACTGGCAACCGCAAGCTGGGGCTGATGCTTCACCCGCTGTGGGCCGCTGGCTATTACTGATGGATGCAGCGGGAGAAGCGTTGGCGACTCGTCTGGAGGCGCAGGGGCATACCTGTTTGCGGGTCTATGCCGGTGCTGCCTATCAGCAACAGGGCCAATCTTGGCAGCTGAATCCGCTTCGACCCGAGGACTGGAAGCAGTTGTGGTCTGCAATTTTGACGCATGATCAGCCCCCTTTAGCAGGCATCCTGCAGCTTTGGAATTTGGCCTCTGGCTCTCCTGCAGCTTTGGATGCGACGTCAGATTGTGAGGCCGTTCTATCTCTCCTTCAGACCCTCATCGCTGCGCTGCCCACGGACCTCAAGCTGCAACCCCGTCTCTGGATGGTGACCCAGCAGGCTGTCGCTCTGTCGTCTGATCCGGGTTTGAGCAGCCAGCGATTGTCACAGTCTTCCCTGTGGGGGCTGGGGAAAGTATTAGCGTTAGAGCATCCCTATTTGTGGGGGGGGCTGATTGATGTTGATGATTTAGACTCTGCTGCTTCGAACTTACTGGCGGAGCTGGCACACCCCCATACTGAAACGCAAGTTGCCCTTCGCGGACCCCAGCGTTACGTGGCCCGTTTGCAGCGAACGCCATTGCCTGCGACGTCTGCCACGACACATCATGGCACCCAGAAGGGAGTCTGTCAGGCAGAAGGTACGTACTTAATTACGGGGGGGCTAGGCGCACTGGGTTTGCAGATGGTGCAGTGGCTGGTCACCCAAGGAGCAAGAACGCTAGTTTTGGTGGGCCGCCATGCCCCTTCCGTCAACGCGACCGAATTGCTGCACCATATGGCAGCCCAGGGGATTGCGATCAAGACTGAGCAGGTTGATATTTGCGATCGCAACCAGCTCACAAAACTCCGGTCCACGCTTGAGAGTTGCCCTTCTCTACGGGGCGTCATCCATGCGGCTGGTGTTCTGAAAGATGGCATCTTAGAGCAGCAGACCTGGGAGCAGTTTCAGCAGGTCATGGCCCCAAAAGTGACGGGTGCTTGGAACCTCCACACCTTGACCGAGGATCAGCCCCTCGATTTCTTTGTGCTGTTTTCCTCTGCAGCTTCATTATTAGGTTCACCGGGACAGGGCAACTATGCCGCTGCCAATGCGTTTATGGATGCCTTGGCTCACTTCCGGCGCCAGCAGAAGCTCCCGGCCCTCAGTATTAATTGGGGACCCTGGGCACAATCCGGTATGGCTGTTGAGCATGCAAAGGCACTGAGCACCAACGGCATCGACCCGATACCCGTTGCACAGGGAATGGGTTTACTCGGAACATTGATTGCGGGGGGGGATGACTATCCGGCCCAAGTGGGTGCCATGTCTGTCCGATGGGCCGATCTGGGCGTGTATGCGCACAGCCCCTATCTGCAGGCTTTAATGCAGACACCGCATGTTGAGCGTGAATCCAATCTTTTTGAAACGCTCAAAGAGATGGCGATTTGTGATCGCACCCCTCATCTGATTACCTACCTGCAACAGCAGATTTCCCATGGTTTGCATCTCCAGCCTGTTGATGTAGAGATTGAAGAGAATTTGCTAGAGAAGGGATGTGATTCCCTGATGATGATGGAGCTCTTGAATCAGCTCCAGCAAGATCTCCAGTTGATGCTATATCCCCGCGAGTTCTACGATCGCCCCCGCATCCAATCCTTTGCCGCTTATCTTGCTGAAGAATTTGAGCGGAGCCATGGAACCCCACCCTTAGCCGAACCCACTGAGCTGGAAGAGGCAGACCTCGACACAGACTTTCAGGCCTTTGCCACCCCGACGGTTAAGCCTGTAGCCCCAACACCTCCGAGTGATCGCCTCCCTGGCATTGTCTTCATTCTGTCGAGTCCGCGCTCGGGGTCTACATTATTACGGGTCATGCTGGCAGGGCATCCGAAGTTACTATCAACACCGGAACTGCATCTTTTGCCCTTTGAAACCATGGCCGAACGGGCGAAGGATCTATCGCTGTCTAACCTGGGTGAAGGTCTACAGCGCGTGCTGATGGAGCTCAAAGGTCTAGGTGTCAAAACCAGCCAGTCGCTGATTCAAGATTTGGTGCAGCGGTCCTTGCCGATTCAGAACGTCTACGCCATGCTGCAGGAGCTGGCCGGTAGCCGACTGCTGGTGGATAAATCTCCCACCTATGCTATGAGTCTGGAAACCCTTGGCAGAGCTGAAGAGATCTTTGCGGATGCTAAATATATTCATCTGGTGCGGCATCCCTACGCCATGATCGAATCTTTTGTGCGGATGCGAATGGATAAGCTGATTGGGGCCGGGGATGGAAACCCCTACCGCATTGCTGAAAGCATCTGGACCCGAAGCAATCAAAACGTGCTGCAGTTTGCTCAAACGCTGGGTAGCGAGCGCCATCATTTAATTCACTACGAAGATCTGGTGAGTGAGCCGCAAAAAGTGATGCAGCGGCTCTGCACATTTTTAGGCATTCCTTTCGACCCCTCAGTGCTCCAGCCTTACGATGGCCAGCGAATGACCGATGGTTTACATCAGCAATCGCTGTCTCTCGGTGACCCCAATTTTCTCAAGCATAATCGGGTTGAGAAAGCCCTGGGTGATGCTTGGCGAAAGATTAGACTTCCCCACAAGCTCGGCAACTTTGCCCGTCACATTACGCTCCAGCTGGGGTATGACTTGCCGGATACAGATAAGCCTGAGCCAGGGGCGCTGCTGGAAGAGAGCCATATTTCACTGGGGACTCAAAAGCTTTGTCTTTGCACTTGGGGGCCAGAAGATGGTCCCCTCGTTCTCTGTCTCCATGGCATTCTCGAGCAGGGGGCCGTTTGGGATCCGATGGCTGCTCAATTGGCAGCGCAGGGCTATCGGGTGGTCGCTCCTGATCTTCGAGGGCATGGAAAATCTGGTTGGGCATCGACCTATCAACTGCAAGATTTTTTGGCGGACCTCGACCAACTGGTGCCTCACTTGACCGATCAGCCCATTTCGCTGATTGGACATTCCCTGGGGTCAGTGGTGACGGCACTGTTTGCCAGTGTTCGTCCTCAGCAGGTCCGTCAGCTCATTCTCCTTGAGACCATTTTGCCTGCAGCAGAAGATAATGCAGATCCAGCTAACCAGCTGTTGACTCACCTTGACTATGTTGTCGCTCCGCCTGAACACCCTTTACTGTCGGATCAGGCTGCAGCCATCCATCGCTTACAGCAGGCGACTCCTAGCCTTTCGCACCAACTAGCAGCGCTTCTCGCTGGGCGAGCCACGCAGACGGATGATGGCGGGGTTCGCTGGCGATGGGATCCAATGCTGCGGACTCGGACGAGTTTGCGCGGTGCACCTTTTAATCGGGAGGGCTATCTGAAGCTCTTGCAACGAATTAACGTGCCCGTGACGCTGTTTTATGGTGATCGCAGTCGCTTTAATCGCCCGCAAGACTTGGCAGATCAGCAGACCGCCTTACCCCATGCCCAGCGCATTACATTGGCGGGGGGACACAACATCCATTTGGATGCATCCGCGGAGATCACTCCACATATTCTCACTGCTCTGGAAGCGGTAGAGTCTCAGAAGCATGAGTGATAAAACGAGTTGGCCTCTGCCCCTTTCTCTGTTGTGGGAACTTCCCTTGGCTATCTTGTCCTTCTGCTTTTTCAAAATTGTGAAAGCCGTGATTGGGCTGTTGTATGGGATTTATTTGAGTCGCGATCGCAAACGAGCAAACCAGTGGCAGGTTTTGTCTGCCGAGGTTTTAAGCATCCCCATCGTGCTCCCGGTCTTGATGACCAAAGGTCCTCGCTGGAACACCCACGCCATTATCGGTACTGTGGGGCCCTTTACTGTGCAGCACACGGTCTCCATTGACCTGTCCAGTCTGCATCAATCTGCTCGATCTTGGACGGTTGTTGTCTATCGCTATCCAGACTATGCCACTGTCGCCCAGCTGAGTTCGCTCGAACATGCACCAGAACAGCAATACGACCTCAGCCTTGCCCCCGGTCAATATAGCTTGGGTGTTCGGTATTATGAGTGCTTTGAATCCGTTGAATTTCCCTCTGTCTCAGTAGATACAGTTACTGCTCAGCAAAATGAGGGTCTTCAGGTTTCCGTTGAGGCATCAGTCCTAGTTGAGACCCCAGCCCTAATCAGTGCCTATGGGGTCTCAACAGATACTAATGAGTTTTATCGCCATCTGAGTGAACGCCATAATGTGTTCTATCAAGCGCTTCATTATTATATCTACACTATTCTTCAGCTTCGGTCTTGGCTCCCAGAAGCCTTTGTGAAGCGAGAATTTCTTCCCGTGGGCAACCCCGACACGGCCTTCTTTTATGACTATGTGGATGCCCAGGCATCTCTCTCGCTCTCGCTCCACCCTACGGCGTTGCAAAATTATGATATCTACTTCACGCTGTATAGCCGCTCTAGCTTACCGCTGTTCTATGCAAAGCTGGAACAAGAAATAACGCTAGTTCCCCCCTCCCCCCACCAGGGTTACTATCTCATTCGGACGCGCCCCCGAGCCTTGAAGGTGCCCTGCTTTGATCCAAGCTTTATCCAGATTTTGTATACCTAGCGTTCAGCTATAACGTTCATAGAGCATTTGGGTGGCTCGGGTTCCATTTAACGGGCCGGCAAAGAAGTACCCCTGTGCTTCATCACAACCTAGGGCGGCCAGGGTCTCAAGCTGCTGGCGATTTTCGACTCCCTTAGCACTCACCTGAATGCCGAGATCGTGGGCAAGCTGAACGACAGTTCCAATGACAGCGCAATACTGTGGCTTATTTTGTTCGAGTGAGCTGAGACAAGACGGCTCAAGCTTCAACGTATCAATCGGTAAGTAGGGTAAAGAATTGAGGGCAGCAGAACTGGCGCTGAAATCATCAATGCATAACTGGACGCCCAATTTTTTAAGGTTTTCTAGTCTGAGTTGCGATTGCTCCAGGCCATTGAGCAAGCCCTGTTCATGGAATTCTAGTTGTAGGTTGTGGGGATTAATGTTTGTCTCTTTAAGAATTTGCTCAATTTGATCTGTTAAGTGGGGGTGACTAAACTGATCGACTGATAAATTGACGCTTACCAACAAGCGAGCTTGTGTTTTTTTCTTCCATTGCTGGATGCGGAAGCAAGCTTCTCGCATGAGCCACAGATCAACGGCACTCATCAATCCGATAGACTCTGCAACGGGTAGAAAAGATAAGGGGGCAATAGATCCTCGTTGGGGGTGAAACCAGCGAACAAAAGCTTCAAAGCCAGCTATCTCTGCACTATCAGCTGCTAAAACTGGTTGGTAATGGACTTGTAACTCCTGATCTCCAATGGCCTGATGCAGATCATTTTTAAGCTGGCATCGTTTCACGGCTTGCTCATGCATAAAGGGCTCAAAAATCATCAGCTGTGAGCCGCCTAACGCCAGGGCTTGTTCCATTGCCGTATGTGCATCTCGCACAAGATCTTCGGCCTGAGTATGTTCGGGGCGACTGTGGGCCAAACCGATATTGACAGAAACAAATACCTCTTGATTATTGAGATGATAGGGTGATTTTAAGGCTATCAGAAGCTGATGGGCGAGATGATGTGCTTGTTGAAAATCAGCAATGTTGGGTAGTAAAAGAGCAAACTCATGACTGTCCCAGCGCGCCAAGATTCTGTCAGAGTTTAAACGTTTTCGAATGCGCCATGCGAACTCGACGAGTAATTGTTCACTTACCGCATATCCGAGGTTGCTCGTGAGGACATGAAACTGATCAATTGTAATCGTCAAAATGGCTGAGTTGCAGGTCCGGTCTTGACGACAGGATTCAAAGGTTTGAGTCAGCTGTAAAAAGAAATAAGTTTGGTTCGGTAGTCCTGTTAAAGCATCATAGAAAGTACTATTTATTAGCTCTTGGCTATTGCGTTTCCTATCTGATAAATGGCTGAGGGCATTCTCCCGCGCCTTTTGAAGGAGAGCAACCTTATCATTTGTTTCATCTCCCTGATTCGTAATTAAGAGCAGCTGTTTCGAGTCTACCCATAGGCTTGAAGCCTCCAGGTAAATAGTATTGCCCTCCCTGGTAAGTTCTGCCCAAAGTCCAGATTTCAAAAGCTGGTGCTTCATCGTAGCGTCTTGAGCTTTGATCTCATCCCAAAAGCATTCAAGAAAGGGAAAAAATTCAGAGAGAGCGACTGGATGTTGGTGAGACTGCAACTCTGGCTTTAAGTCGATAAGCCAAGCTGGCAAGTTACCTATAAGCTTGAAGTGACCATCCCCCAAATTTTCATAGGCTGAGATTCCAAGTGCTTTCAGCAGTTCAGAGGCAATGGGAGTGCTCATACTTAGGGACGATAGGAGTATATCGTCATGGAGCTAGAATCTTTGAAAGATAGCTCTGACTGCGTAAAAGCATATTTATCATCGGGGAGCTGCTTAAATGTTTGGGCATCAATCATCAGTTCCCTCGGACGAATATGTCCTGTTAAGCCAATAATTTCAGGCATTTGTGGACTAATCAACCCCATGCTTTGATAAGGGCTGGCCCGCAGCAATCCTAAGGCTGATGCTCCGGATGTTACCATTGCCCCTGCCTCAAAGCTCAAGCATAGTTCTGATAGTGCTGGGTCTGTTGAAGAGGAAGCAATTGAGGAGGCTTGTCTCAAAATTTCTAGGCCTGTTTCAACAGCTTGTTGGGAGGGGGGAAGTTTGATTGGAACTAAGCCAAAGATTGCTAGAATGCTACGCCCCATCTGGGCTGCAACAACTCCAGAACGCTCAACAATTTCTGTGGTTACTGTGGCAAAATACGTTTCAATTGCCTGAATCACGGTCATCGGAGCTGCAGCTGTCCCCACCGATGGATTGATGGTGATATTGAGAATCGCAACATCGACTAGAGCTGAGAAATGAGAGTCATCTGTTGTGTCTTGTTCCGAAGGAGGATTCTGAAATAGCTTTGAAAGATGTTGCTTCTGTCGATGTGTCTGGAGTGCAAGGTAATTGCCCTGTTGTTGGAGTTCCAGCTGTTGTTCTTCTGATGTATTACCGTCTAGCAAGAGTATCCAGTCACCGTTGTCTTGGTCTGGGAAAATATGGACGTCCATAGAGCGCCCCTGCTGATCTTTTACCAGCGGTAGGAAAATGGAGTCATTCTCTAAGGGAATAATACCGGTGAGGAAGTTCAGGCTATCGTATGTGGTATCGCCTGAACGGAGAGCTTGTAATGCATAATGTTGCAGTTGTCCCCCGAGTTCTAGGATTGTGCCGTCAGCATCAACTCTGAGGTAAGCAGGAAAATATTGGTCTGCAACATAGCTACAGATGTATTGCGCGAGTGGTGAAGGGAGCGTCACGATACTACTGGCTAATGATTTGTGTGGCTAAGCTATTGAAACACTTTTCAACGCCAAGCCCCTCTTTCGCACTACTTTTGATCACGGTCCACTTTTTCTCCTGTGAAAGCTGTTCAATGGTCTGATCATCAAGTTCCCATTCACTAGTTAAATCAGACTTATTCAACATCATAATTATAGGGACATCCCCAATCTCTTTCTTTATTTCTGACTGTAGAGAAATTGCTTTGTCTAGGGTCTCACTGCGCGTACCATCAACAACAAGAATATAGCCTGATGATCCTCTCACATAAGACATTCTGATTTTCTGGAATTCATCCTCTCCATGAATATCCCAAAGAATAAGATTGACCATTTGCTCTTGAATTTGAATGGTCTTCTTATCAATCTTAACCCCCACAGTTGTTTGGTATTTATCGGAATAGATACCTCTGACAAACCGTGAAACTAAACTTGTTTTACCTGTGGCAAAGGCACCAACCATGCAAATTTTCTTTTGCAGCATATGAGAATTATCGTTATTCCAACGTTACCTTAAATGAAACTCGGCGTTCTGATAGACGACCCTCTTGATTGTGAGTGTTTTGAGTTGCTCCAAGGGCCTGTGTTCTCAGAATCGCTGGCTCGATCTGACGGCGGATGAGGCGAGCCCGAATTGACTCTGCCCGTGCCTGACTAACCAAGAGATTTTCTCGCTCTGTTCCTACCCTATCAGTTCGTCCTTCAATGGAGATGATGACATTCTGATTGAGGGTGTTCGCTAGCTGTGTTGCAGCTTTTATGTCTTGAACCAGTTGGCTCAAGATTGGTTCGCTATTGGTTAAGGGCTTCCATCTGCCGATGCCGAACAGAATACTACGCCCTTCAATTTGATCTTTGAGGAGTTCCAAAGCCTGCTTCTCAAAAGGTTGAAGCTGTTCCGTGTTGACCTGAACAATGCCAGGAACCTGTAGTGCTTGCTCCCGGACTTGCTGTATCCAGCTTTGCTCTGCTGTGCCTGTTATCACGAGTGTATTTTGTGCATTGACTGAGAAAGCCACTGTCTTGGGTGGCTTGAGTTTTTTCTCAGCTCTAGTTTTCACTAGTGCAGGATCAAAGGAAAGGAAAGGAGCCCATTGTGCTTGAACTTTCTGTGGGTTTAAATCATTCTGCTCTGCAAGGGATAGAGGATCGATCGCCAGAGGATCGCGCATTCCTGAAATCAAAACCTTACGGTTCTTGAGCTTGCTGTTGATAATGACCACACCGGGCTGCTGTTGTAAATTCGTCACATAATTGTTCAGAGCTTTTCGTTGTTGGTAGAGTCCAAACGATTGCCAGCCGATTCCAAGAAGAAGTAAACCTAGAAAGACCCAGACGAGAGGAGATATAGAGTTGCGCTTAGGTTTAAATTGGGCTTGCAAGCACTCTTGCAGATAGGGCTGACTTTGGGCAAAAGCGGTATTATCACCATGAAAGTGCTTAAGATCTTGGCCACAAACGAGATGAATCTTTTCTAAAACATCCTGAAACAACCCCCGAATTTCTTGAGGTGCTGTGCCCCGAATGACGCAGGCCATCAATGCTTGGGGCCCTGCTTCAATCCAAACGGTGAGTTCGCCAAAGTGAAGGGTGTCAAGGGAATCTCCCCTTTCGACTCGAAAGGAGTCTTTGATGAAGTCTTGAATGGCCGTCAACATGGCTGAAACGAGGTCTGCATCTTGGGCGACAACAGTGTCAGCCACCAGTTGCTGTAGCAAAAGACCCGTATCTTTATGAATGAGTAGGACTTGCTCTACTTGATAGAGAAGGGTGCGTAACAGCACGATTTCAGCAAAGGATTTGCCTGTTCTTGCGGCTTCAAGGCGCCACTGGAAACTTTGCGGTGACAGGCTGTGTTCTAGCCCTTCGTTTAAAGATTGTGTGAGGTTTTGCAGCGCTGCAGAAACGGCTTTTCGGGTCGCAGGGCCAATGACGGGAAATAGCGCCTCTGACAGAATATTGTGATCCTGATTAACTGAACTTCTAATCGCGTCTTCAACCGTGGGCACAGCAGCACTTGTAAGCTTTTCCTGTTCTTCTGCACTCAGGATGAGTGCCTCTGGCAAAGCTCTGCTGACATCCTCTGGACGAAGCTTGAGATTTTTAATCCGAGCCTGTAGCTCTGGCCCTAATAGAAGCGCTCGCAACTCATCAAGACTAGGTCCAGACTCATCTTGACTGCTCTGTGAGGATAGGTTTTTATCTGATGACAGATTTTGCATGAAGTATCAAGCGTCTGGTGTTGATGAATATCTAGTCAGCTTGGAGCCGCATCGACATTTCACCAAAGAATGAGGCTAGGTTTGCTCGGTCCGTTTTATCCACCGTATGCAGAATTGTAACTTCTCTTTCTACAATTGTGAGGAGTTCATTGTACTTCTCCAGGCTATCTGCACTGAGTTGGTTACTTTGCTCAAGTAATTGCTTACGCAGATTACGCTCACTCTCTGTTGTTCTCTCATCCAGCTGACTTAGCTTTTGCTCCAAAGTCTTAGTGGCTGAAATCTGTGCTTGTTCCAGTCTGTCTGCGTTATCTGCTTGAATTTGCTTCGTTTCTTTGATCTGTTCGCCTAAAGAACTGACTTCTTGTTGAATGTACTGCTCTAAGGCATCTAGACGCCGATTAATGTCACTGCGTAAAGTATTGCATTCCTGTTCTAAACGTTCTTCTAGGCGAGAGAAACGTTGATCTTGGGTGCGAGCTTGGGTACCGAATAGGATCTCACGAATCTTTTCTAAGTTGTGTAGATCCGGGGCGCCATCGCCGGAGGTCTGAAAAGCCATGCCGTTTTGATTCTGACTCATCTGAATGAGGCTGGACTGCTCTTGATTCTCTGGGATGCCATTGTTGTGATCCTCGTATTGCGTCATGATTCCCCCGATTAAAATGACAGTTTGGAAAATATGTGAAGGCGGTCACACTTAGGTCTGTGTTGATCAAGGCTGATCTACATAGCTTTAGCCTTATCTCTCAGCCAGTATGACTTGAAATCAGCTTCTTCAATTGCAGATTCTCATTCCTTGCATCCCTCTATATTATTACATGCCTCTACGGACAAGTACGAGGGACACGATCGCCCCTGCCCCCTTGAATTCTAACGTCTTCATTGATTGACCCATTCTTGACCTTAAACTACGAAAAAATATTAATTTCAACTATTCTGACCCTCGCTAGACTCGAATTGTTGCACTAACGTCAATGTTCAATACTGCACTATAATTCTCTGCTGAAGGTTAGCTTGAATTCTCTTCATCTTGACTGGATTTTTAGTCTTGTTTACTAAATTTAAGACAATGGTGTTGAAAATCTAGAGCCATTTGACTGATGCCACACCTCACTCAACCCTTCTTTGCAATGGGGGTTGAGTTCTGACCCTGATATTTCCCCAGCTGTAGGAGAGTTTAACTTGGGCTTGTTCAATCGTCTTTCGTCAGATATTGGCATCGATCTAGGCACCGCAAACACCCTCGTTTATCTCTCGGGGCAAGGAATCGTTCTGCGGGAACCGTCTGTACTGACTCTGGATCCTCGCACTAAGGAGCTGCTGGCGGTTGGTACTCAAGCTGAAGCGATGGTGGGTCGAACGCCCTCGGAGATTACGGTTGTCCATCCCCTTCAGGATGGAGTGATTACGCAACCCAAAATGGCGAAGCTTTTGGTAGAGCATGTGGTGAAAGAAGCTCTAAATGGACATTCTCTCTTTGCGCCACGCGTTGTTATTAGTATGCCAATGGGGGCTAGCAGTATCGAACGTCGCGCTTTGTTTGATCTCGCAGATCAGATTGGTGCCCGAGAAACCTATCTCATTGAAGAGCCCATGGCAGCAGCTATTGGTGCCGGCCTGCCCATTACGACTCCTGTGGGTAATCTTGTCGTTGATATTGGCGGTGGCACGACTGAAATTGCCGTACTGAGTTATTTGGGTGCGGCTGTGAGTCGTTCTATTCCTATTGGTGGTGATGTTCTTGACCGCATCATCATACAAAGAGTCAAAAAGGATCACAGTCTTTTAATTGGCAGCTTAATGGCACGGTCTATTAAGCATCGGCTTGCGTCTGCCTATCCTAACTCTGACTCAGATCAGCTAGAGATGGAGGTTCGAGGATTGGATCTACGCTCGGGGTTACCTCGTTGGTTTAATCTGCGGGGGGAGGACGTTCGGGAATATATCTCCGCTTCTTTTGCCACTATTGCTATGACTGTAAAGCAAGTGCTGGAACAAACTCCCCCAGAGCTGGCTGCCGATATCTTAGAACGGGGCATGATGCTAACGGGAGGTGGTGCTCTACTGAAGGGGCTCGATCTTTATCTGAGTCGCGAGGTGGGTGTGCTGGCCCAGGTTGCCCCCGCTCCACTCGATTGTGTTGCGTTGGGAGCCGGTATCGTTCTGGAACAGTTCCACGAGATGCAACGAGGCTTGGTCAGTCCCTCTTCATGAGCGACTGGGGGCGATTGCAGTGATTGCTACCAGCTACTCTCAATGCTACTCATTGCTTGAACGTAGGCGGGATCGTCAGCCTGGGCGCTGCTTTCTTCAATGCCATAGATGTCATGAATGGCTTTTCTCGCGTTGTCTGCTATGACTGCATTCGCGAGTAGTTCAAGGGCTTCTGGTTGATCAAGGTGCGTCAGCGCGGTTGCGTATTTTCGGCTGTTGGTGGGGCGTACAGACTCTTGGCAATAGTTTGAAAGTTCGCGACTTGCTGTCATTACTTCAAAGGCAAACTGCTTCTCTTGGTCGTTGCCGAAGAGTGCGGTGTACAGCAAATTGATCATGGATGAATCATGGACTTGAATTTTATATTTTGCCGAAATTTGAGACCAATATCTTAGGGCTTTGAGCCCCTCTAAACCGCCCGTGTTGAGGTCAGATTTTTCACACCATTCCTCAAATTCTTCGATACTGAATGGGCACCGCTGTTGTGAGCGCATAAATTTTGCAAGTACTTGGCCTGCTTGAAAATTACGCGTTGGTTGTCCGGTTACAGGCAACATCATGCTGCCTCGTACATCTGCCACCATGGCTGTGAGTTGAGAGAAGGTGTGGTCGCGAACCTTCTCCATATTGCCCCCTGTGTTGAGCGTGGCATCGATGCGTGGGACGCCGTAGCCTAGTTCTGTTAGGGCGATAGGCTGTGCGTTATAGAGTTCGTGCCGATCTCGACGAGACATCGAAACTGTGGCAGCCTGATCTAAGCACTGATCTAATAACAGTGTGAGCAATGTGGGCAAAATACCCGGATTGTCTCGATGGAATTCGTAGCCAAATCCGGCAAAGATAGATGCCATATTTTTGGCGGCCTTAATGTATTGGGCTTCAAGATTATGAACACCCGGTGAGACCTGAATATTGAGAGAGAGTTTATCTAACATCCGTGCCCCCAGTAGGGCTGTTAGAGCATTGGGGTGGCAAAAATTGGCCGTAAAACTATCCACTGGATCTCGCAGCGCCCCATGGCGATGGAACCCTGTAAAAAAGGCTAAGTTCGGTTGCTTTTCGCACAGAACATAGGAATCATTTTTGACGGCATCATGGCTAAAGGAGCCCGCAAGGCAGGCAAAAACAACGGTGCTGCGGCCCAGTTTTTTTCTTAAACGACAGGCTTCATCGAGATCTTGCACGATATAGCTACTGTTGGCGCTTAAAATGACTAGATCGCATTCTAGAATCAGGTCTTCTAGCGTGTTGGCAATCCACTCGTTGTCTTCTTGATGGTGGGCGAGATGATGCATATTAACGACATAATCTCGATCCATGCCTTGAATCGCTTCTTTTGAAAATGCACCCATCAGCTCTCGACCTGGGCGAGGAGCCAGGAGGAGAGATGAATTGCTACCTGCTTGCATCACGGCGTTATACACCAGTGACCCCGGATAGAGGCCAATGCTGTAAAAACCAATCTTTGCATTCTCTAATTCACGAATGCGCCGGTGTATATAGTCTTTATCTAGGGACCGATCAAAGAAACTATTCTGCATTACGCTCCATGCTGAGTAACGACTTTGAAAAAGGGATGCTAGGTAGTTCTTCCTAAGTTGAGCCTAGCAGCTCAGGTCAACTAAGTTCTTCTCTCAATTAAAAAATGAGGATCGATGATGATCAAGCTGTTCTCTCCTAAGAGAGTTGTTGCTGAACGGTCTGGGTAGGATGCTGTAATGGTTTCAATCCGCCCTGTCCTACACAAAACTCTTCTAGAAGTGGATGGCCTACGGATATCCCATCGCTGACGGTTGGAACGGTGAGAGGGTGGGTACCTTTATTGCGAAGATGTCTGATTGTACATATTTCTGGTTAGTCATCGTCCTCCGCGATGAGTGTGCCCAGTCGTTTCAGCACTATGATGGAGCGTGCTGTGACCGCGAGTGGTTTATTCTCTAGGTCGCACTTCCCTCGCTGAACAAATCGAGGCTTTGTGGTGTTGATTAAGATGGACCATTCCCAAGCTTGTAAGTCGGGATGGAGGGTAAATTCTAGTGTTTCATGGTGGGCGTTGAAAAACAGGAGAAAGCTGTCGTCAATAATCCGTTCGCCCCGCTCGCCAGCGGTGGCAATCTCTTCGCCGTTTAAGAGAATTGCGATCGCTTTAATATAGCCATCCTGCCACTGCTCCTCTGTCATCTCGCTGCCATCGACGTCAAACCAAGAAATATCTCGGACGTCAGATCCATGAATGGCTCGCCCCTGAAACCACTTTCGACGGCGAAAGACGGGATGACGACGGCGCAAGTCAATGAGCTGACGAGTGAAATCTAGAAGCGCTTCATTCTCTTCTGGCAGATTCCAGTCAATCCAAGAGAGCTCATTGTCTTGGCAGTAGGCATTGTTATTGCCCCTTTGGGTTCGTCCCATTTCATCGCCGCTCAGGAGCATCGGGACACCTTGGGAGAGAAACAGCGTGGCTAAAAAATTGCGTCTCTGTTGTTTTCGCAACTCGACGATCTCTTGATCGTCTGTTTCTCCTTCTGTGCCACAGTTCCATGAACGGCTGTGGTTGTTACCATCTCGGTTGTCTTCGCTGTTGGCCTCGTTATGTTTCTTGTTGTAGCTGACCAAATCATTGAGCGTAAACCCATCGTGGGCGGTGACAAAGTTGATACTGGCGTGGGGACGACGGCCATTGATTTGGTAAAGATCAGAGCTGCCTGTCAACCGATAGGCAAATTCAGCTAAGCCACTTTCTTCTCCGCGCCAGAAATCGCGCACTGTGTCCCGATATTTACCATTCCACTCAGACCACAGCAGTGGAAAATTGCCCACATGGTAGCCGCCCTCGCCGATATCCCAGGGTTCTGCAATCAGTTTGACTTCGGCTAACACTGGATCTTGATGAATAATGTCAAAGAACGAGGCGAGCCGGTCTACCGAATAGAATTCCCGGGCTAATGCTGTGGCTAAGTCAAAGCGAAACCCGTCGACATGCATCTCTAGCACCCAATAACGCAAGCTGTCCATAATCAGCTTTAGAACCTGTGGGTTCCGGACGTTCAGGGAATTGCCGCACCCTGTAAAGTCCATGTAATAACGTGGATCTTCTTCAACTAAGCGATAATAGGTGGCATTATCGATGCCGCGTAAGGAAAGTGTGGGTCCCTTTTGGTTGCCTTCACCGGTGTGGTTGTACACCACATCTAAAATGACTTCAATGCCACCTCGATGCAAGGCCTTCACCATCTCTTTGAATTCTTGTACCTGTTGCTCTGCTTTCCCGGCAACGTAGCCAGAATGGGGGGCTAGATAGGCAATAGAATCATAGCCCCAATAGTTCTTGAGCTCACTATCGGCTAAATGGCCGGGACACGTGAGAAAGTGGTGAACGGGCATGAGTTCTACGGCGGTAATGCCCAAAGACTGCAGGTGAGAGATCGCGGCAGGGTGGGCAAGGCCTGCATAGGTACCGCGCAATCGCTTGGGAATCTCAGGATGAAGCTTGGTGAAGCCTTTGACGTGGGCTTCGTAAATGATGGTCTCATGCCACGGGGTGTGTAATAGCTGATCGCCTTCCCAGTCAAAGGCTTCATCGACTACGATGGCTTTGGGAACGTGAGTCGAATCATCCTGCTCTGAAAAGGATAAATCTTCTTCGTGATTGTCCCAGTCATACCCAAAAATGTCGGCACCAAACTCAATTTCTCCGTCCAATGCTTTGGCATAGGGATCAATGAGCAGCTTGTGGTGATTGAACCGATGACCTGCGGCTGGGTTATAGGGGCCGTAGACCCGGAAGCCATATCGCTGACCTGGACCAATGGAGGGTAGATAGCCATGCCAAGTAAAGTTCCGCACTTCGGTGAGTGGGATCCGTGTTTCGCGGCCTCTTTTGCCGAACAAACAGAGTTCAACTCCCGTCGCATGTTCTGAAAAGAGTGCGAAATTTGTGCCTTTACCGTCCCAAGTTGCCCCTAGAGGGTAGGGTTGACCCGGCCACAGCGATAGATACATACGGTCTCAGCTCTACGAAAGTTCAAGAAGATCCCCTCTTGCATGAGGGGCAACTCATACAGTTCTGTATGAATTATAGATTTAGCGGCTAAGCGTGCTTCCATTCTTGGATGCAGAGGTAGCTTCTGGTGCAAACCCTTGGCAAAGTTGGTGCTCAGTCCATTATCTTTACATGGACGGGTCGGGAATTTGATCTATTCCTGGCCTCCGGCGATAACCTAGATGCAGAAATCTTCTGTATTAAAGTTCTAGGGCGAAAGAGAGAACCGTTGTTAGGGCTCATATCATTCGCTCTCTGTATAACTGATGTGTTGTTCCTCTCAATGTCACTCCGGCAGGGCCCTAGGAAACACACTACACTGGTTGAGCTATCGTTTATTTTCCTTTGTAATGCAACCTCGCCGAATTGCTCGTGAATTGGCTCTGCTGAGCTTGAGTCAGTTGTCCAGCAAGCCTAAAAAGCTTGAAGAACAGACACCTCAGACCGTTATGCTTACGGCTGTCCGTGCACTGGCAGGGGAGGTTCAAGATGTCTTAGAAACCGCATCAGCAGATCTGAAGCGGGGGAATGATCTGCTGAAGAATAGTGAGTTCCGTGCGGTGGATCTGACGAGTTCTCGCGCTATGGTGGCAGATGCAATCGCATCGACTCAAACTGCTATTAACCGTCTTGGCTCTGCGGTGGAGCTGCCAGAACTCATGCAGCTGGGCGACCAACAAGACGTGAGAGACTATACGATTCAAATCATTAATACCTGCCATCAAAACCGGCAGGCAATTGATGAACTTTTAGAAGCTTCTCTGGAAGATTGGCAACTGACACGTCTGGCAAAAGTAGACCAAAATATCCTGCGAATTTCAGTCACAGAAATGGTTTATCTCTCGTTACCGGATCGGGTGGCTATCAATGAAGCGATTGAACTAGCCAAGCGTTACAGTACAGAAGATGGACATCGCTTTATTAATGGTGTGTTGCGTCGCGTCACCAAGAAGTTACCTGCTCCGCCTCAACAGTCTTAATGGCGTGTAACAGCCCGCAACTTTTTTAAAGTCCGTCATCTTTGATTACAGCCTGAATCCATGCAGCTTCTGATCAGGCCGAGCCTTAACATCTAAGCGTCAGAAATGAGATAGAGGCCCTAGGATAGGGGGCTTATGCAACGTTTAGAGCATTCATTGCCCTGAGTCTCAGTCTGATGAGGTCAGGATTGGAGGTTTGTCCGGTCGCTAAAATTTGTCGGAGTAGATGCTCGGCTTCCTCACCCTCTATTTTTGTCCCCAGTTCATAGCGAGAGTTGTGTGTGAGGACATAGCTTCGGCCTTCGGCATCTGATTTATAGTCTTTGACAGAGGATGTCAAAAGACGCATGCCATCCGGATACTTTATGTGGTTGTAGATAACGCCACAAATCACGACTCGTTCTGAGATCTGTAGCTCTAGCCACATCTCCAACTTGGGTGTGCAAACATTGCCCGGCATTGTTTGCTGAGCATGGGGCTTATTTGTAACGTCGGTTGGAGTGCTAGACGGATAATTTAATGGATAATTTAAGGGGCCAGATAGATCATTCATAGTTACGGCAGATAGTTGCAGGGGTGGAACTCGTTCAATACGCTTATTGAGTTCTATTTTGGCTGCGAGTAAGACGTGACAGCATCAGTAATTGCACGGAATTTATGATGCGCTTAGGCCTTTTATAGTAAGGGTTGTAGCTGCTTTAAGGTTGCCCGATGACGGTGGAAAACGCCCGAAAATATTGCGAATGAAAATCAGTCTTGCTCCTTTAAGTTACGGGAGAATCAGCAACGTTGTTCAGGGGAGTGGCATCTTGATTCTCTGAAGAAGGTGTTGACAACTACCTACTAGATGGTAGATAATTGTCATATGGAAAACAAAACTGCCACTCGAATCTTGGATGTTGCTCAAGAAATGGTTCGTAATAGAGGGTATAGCGCCTTTAGTTATGCTGATATTTCGGAGCGAGTTGGGATTCGCAAGGCGAGTATTCACTACCATTTTCCTTCGAAGGATGAGTTGGTGAAGGCGTTGGTCAAGCGATATCGAGAGGGGATGGTGCAGGCTTGCGATC
>CALFCG010000244.1 GCA_937951315.1 uncultured cyanobacterium | reverse complement strand
ATTATTCTCCGATTATTTGGTTTACTACGGTTTTATTCTGCCTGATCAGAGGGAGGTTACACCATCTCTCTAGAGCTGGAATCTATTGCTGAGATGTTGATTCCAAATTGATCGTCCGGTTTTGATCTGAATTTGTATTACAGAGATAGGGGGCGTCAGTATCTCCCCCTATCCCTGTAATACAAATTCAGCTCAAAACCGGACGATCAATTTGGAATCGACACCTCAGCAATAGATTCCAGCTCTAGAGAGATGGTGTAACCTCCCTCTGATCAGGCAGAATAAAACCGTAGTAAACCAAATAATCGGAAAATAATGTCCCCTTCCATTGCTGAAGAAGCCCCAATCAATTCCCTGATCACTCTCAAGTCTCAGTTTGAACATGAATTAATTGAAGCCGATGCAAAAGCAGCCAATCTCAGAGTACAGATTAAGCATGTTGATGCATTGCTGCTCCATCAGCTTGTCCCCACAAATGGCCTAGCACCGCTACAAACACAGATTGAAACGCCAACGACAGAACTACTCCTGAGTGCCCAAATTGATACTCCCACTGCTCATTTAGACTTAACTCCTGCCCAAGCCGAGACCGAAACTATTTCAACCCCAAGCAAAACGCCTGAAACGACAGCCGAATCAAAGCCAACCCCAGCAAAAGGCGGTCGAAGGAGACCACGGGCAACCCTACCTGCTTATCAAGAACTAACCCGACCGCAAGCCATCACCACTATTTTGCTAGCTCACCAAGGACAAGCACTCACTGCCGATACCCTGACCAAAGAACTCTTTGGCACGTTGAACGACATAGACCATAAAGAAGAGACTAAACGGCTGAAAGCAACGCTGTACAAGGGAGAACACAATAAGTTATGGCAGAAGGGAAAAGAACCTTCTAGCTACCTTATCAAAGGGGCAAAAGGCAAGCTCAAAGGCAGTAATAGCAAGAAAGTATCACCAGCAAAAAGGGGTGCCGCAACAGCAACCAACAAGAAACAAGCCACTCCTAAAGCAACAGTAAAGACAGGCGCAAAAGCAAAAGCATCCATCCAAAAGCCGGTGGCTACGACTAAAGACAAGGCGAAGGTAGAAACAACCAAAGCAAAGAGAGAGACGACAACGACTAAGGCTACCGGCGTTCTTAAGCGGCTGCCTCCATACAAAGAAATGGGAAAGAATGAAGCGATTGCTGCTGTCCTAGAAAAACAGGCAGGCAAAGCAGTCCACCGCGACGCGATCATTCAATATCTCTACGGCGAACTCAGCAGTGAAGACCTTAAAGCTGAACGCAAACGGATGACTACTAACTTATACAAGGGTGTTAACTCCAAAAAATGGCGGAAAGCCTCTGCACCATTAAGCTATCAAATGCTTCATGCTGCAAAGGATGCAAAGCCTAAAAGTCCAAGTCAAAAAGCTAAAGCACCGAACCCCCAGCCTAAAGCTGCTAAAACCGTCGAGGAGAAGACCCCAAAAACAGCAGCAACCACTGGCACAGAACCTAAGCCAAAGAAAGGAAGAAAAACAACCACATCGAGAGCGAAAACTCCCGTCAAGACAAAAAGAGCTGCGACCAAAGCCAAAGCATAATATGTAAAACGCCAGCCCTAACTGTGACAACCCGAACAGATAAGACGTTGCGGGAGAGCAGCGGCTAGAATCAAGCTGCTCCCACATTGCCTAACTTTCTTCGTAAGTCTCCTCAGACTCAACGCTATCAGGAGAAAACTGCATTGAACCTACAAGTTTTTCCTCTATGCGCTCCAAACCTGCGGCGTTAATGCCTTCCGTTGGGGTCATTAGAAAAGCGAGAATCGCATCTTTTGCACCGTCCTCAGGCATCTTCCCACTTGCAACCTGCTCTAGGTCAGTCAAGAGAAAAGCCAAAATCGTCGCTTTTCTGCCTAAGCGCCTCAAGAGTGGACTTGAGTGTTCCTTTAATTCAGCGCAAAAGCGAAATAAACCGTTCTGCAATTGTTCGTAATCATTAGGTTTCATTGGTCGAAATATCCTTTGCAAATCACTTAAATTAACTTTTGAGTTCTCCAGAACCTGCTTCAAAGCAGGCAAAGCCGATTGAGCCGAGAACCGTACTTGAGCCGTGGGATGCTGACCTCTCTCACCCCGTTTAAGGAGTGAGAGAGATAAAGACGGCTAGGCAAGCCACCCCCACTGCAATCCGGGGGAGTTGAGCGAGAGAGAAGCCTGCGGCTGATATTGTTCAATTCCTAGTTCTTCCAGAATTTGTAGTAACTCCTGCGAGTTAGAAGCTGAATCCACTTGTTCCGAGAGCGAAAGCATCTGTTGATTCACAATCGCGTAAACCATTTCTTGGTCATTGACACCCGCCAGTTGCGCTTTCATTTGGCTAAAGGCATCACGAAGAGGTTTTGCATCTGGGGTTGTCGGAAGCCCTTGAAGAACAGAGTCAACAGAGGCACGCACCTCTGCTGGGGTGAATTTCTTTTGTACCTGGGTTTGAATTGCTGACTGATTTAAATCCGGGACAGTGACAGCTTGAGGGGCCTCACCGACAGGGGAAACCAAAGTCATCACATAAAGCGCATAGCATCCAACACACATAGAACTTTTCTCCAAAATTATTTTGATTTACATTGACCAGCTAAGACTGGTGGAAGCTTGTTCCAATCGCTAACTGAGCATCTGCTTCACGGCAGTCTCCAGCCGATCCCGCTCTTGAACGCCATCACCAAAAAAGACAGGCTCCAACACTGGGTCATCGTCAAACCAGCCATTACCCGACAGCCCCAATACATCATTCAGATAGCAGCAGAGCAGTTTTGCCGCTTCATTCGGATCATCAACAAGACTGACAATTGAATAGACATCTTGGCGAAGCATGATTTTCTCCTTTTTTAGATCGGGAAGCCCAAGCAAATTGAAGCTTCCTTTGAGACATCGAATTAACACTCCATGACACTCCACAAAATGGCTCGGTAGAACGATAGCGCTAACAAGAATCTTGACTATGCTCTTCCTCAACAAGAGGCTTTATCCGCTCCTGCAACACCCCGAGCAAATAAATCGAGTGACCCACCGCATAATCTAAATCGCCTGATTTAAGATCGGTGATTAGCGACTCTTGAATAAATGTCAGCATCGCGCAGATCTGATAGGCACGAATGGGCCGAAGATTTGGGTTTACTGCGGCTAAGCCATTCCGAGGCACTTTTTGACGCCTAACAGCTTCATCAAAATTGTTGGACTTGAACCAAGCTCGAAGCGCTAAGTCTGTCGTCTCGGAGGCATTCCCCGTCAACTTAAGCTGACTGACAACGGTTTCACTTAAAGTCATCGCTTTTGTAATGTTACGGCCAGTTGGCTTTCGGCCTGCCCCCTTACGAGCGCCGCCTCTAGAAGGGCTTGAGCGATTCCCAGTAAGAGTCTTACATTTACGTTCTGCCATCAATCCCTCACTTTTGCTTCAAAATCACGACAGACTCCATCAACCGGCCCAGAAGGATTGATGGCACAAAGCAATACCTTGGGAGAGGCATCGCTACGATAACGACAGCCAAAACAGAGCCGGGGACCATTGGCATATTCAAATTCACGAATATTCCGCGCTGCCCTCCAATCCTGATAGTGCCAATCGCCAGGATCGCGTGATGCCTGCTGCAGGTTACCAAAATTTATTTGCTCAACCATCCAGGAATAAACAGTCTCTGGACAACCAATAGAGGAGCGAGTCTCAGACGATTTCAACAGCTCTGCTGCCCAACGCACAGCAATCACGTCTGCCCCACCGATCCCCCAGCGGGTCAGTTGCTCAACAACT
>CALFCG010000243.1 GCA_937951315.1 uncultured cyanobacterium | reverse complement strand
GAAACCCTACACCAGATGGGATATGAGACCTTTATCGAAATAGGACCGAAACCCATCCTCTGCGGCATGGGTCGCAATTGTCTGCCCCAGCCCGAGCATCATTGGGTACCCAGCTTACGCCCTGAACAGCCAGCTCAACTTTGGCGGAGTGTCGGGCATTTGTATACCTTGGGTGCCGGTGTGGACTGGGCAAAGCTTTACGCCAGCTATCAATATGTTCATCTGCCCACCTATCCCTTTCAACGGCAGCGCTTTTGGTGGGATGTGGCTGAACTACCAGGGATGAGATCGCAACCTTGGTCTTTGCAGGGCAATCAGCCCTCAAATCACCACCCCTTGCTAGGTCAAAACCTCTATCTTGCAGGTTCCTCCGAACTTCGCTTTCAAACCCAAGTCGGCCCAAAAAGTCCTGCCTATCTGCAAGACCATTGTTTATTGAGTCAAGCTGTATTCCCGGCCGCAGCCTATATCGAAATTGCCTTGGCAGCAGCTCACCAACTTTTTGAGGGAGATGACAATGCCGTCTCTCTGGAGTCATTTTCCATTGAGCAGCCACTTTTATTGACTGCCCCCCAAACGCTGCAATGTGTTTTCGTGCCTGATCAAGCAACCTATCAGTTAGAGATTTTTAGCATTGCCAAGCAGGAGGATGCTTTGCGCCATGCCACAGGGCGAATTGCATATGAAGAGATGACGGCAAAACAGCAGAATCTTAGAGCGCTTCAAGCAGAGCATTCTCAGCCCGTTGACGTCTCTGAACATTACCAGCACCTAAAGGCACAGGGACTGGAATATGGCCCTTGTTTCCAGGGTATTCACACACTTTGGGTGCAAGAGGGCCAAGCATTGAGCCAAATTTGTCTACCTGAGTCAGTGGTGGATATTGATGCCTATCAGGTTCATCCAGCTTTGTTGGATGCCTGTTTACAAACCCTAGGGGCGATCTTGGTGGGCAACGAAACCTATCTGCCCGTGGGTTGCGATCGCATCCTCTTCCACCAAAAGCCTGGTCCTCAAGTGTGGTGCCACACCCAGGTCCACACGGATGGTTCGCCTTCACGTCTGAAAGCTGATTTACAACTGATGGATGATGCAGGCACTGTCAGAATGCAACTCATCGGTTTAACCCTCAAGTCCGTCAGTCCTTCTTCCCTCCGCCAACTAGTCGGTGTGCAAGATCCGCTCCATCACTGGCTTTATGAAATGAGTTGGATGCCACAGCCCTTGGCCCCATCCTCAGAAGAGTTAGGCGAACCGCAGCGATGGTTGATCTTTGCTGACAGCAGAGGCTTTGCTCAACGCACAGCTGATTCCCTAAAGGAAAAAGGCGATCAGTGCATTTTGGTCTATCCGCCCTACCATTCCCCAATTCCCGCGAATGCTTATTCCATTCATCCAGCTCAGCCGCAAGAATTCACAAAGCTCTGGTTGTCGTTAGGACAAGACAATCAATATCCCGATCAGATTCTCCATTTTTGGAGCTTAGATCTGGGGCACTCAGAGCCATCTGACGATCGACAGCTCGATCAACTGCAAAGCTGTGGGTCTGTTTTACATCTTCTGCAGGCAATTGCTGCTGATACCTCACTGCCCAAGCTCTGGCTGATCACGGCAGGAGCACAGGCTGCTGTTGAGAATCTGGAAGCCCCTCAACAGGCTCCGCTGTGGGGACTCGGTCGCGTGATTCGGTTTGAGCAGTCGGGGATGAACTGTATTTGCGTAGACCTAGATTCCGAACCTTCTGAGGCAAATTTAGAAGCCCTGGTCCAGACTTTGCAACAGCCGGATGAGGAAAATCAAATCGCGTTACGAGGTTGCGATCGCTACGGTGCCCGTCTCATCCCCAGTCCTAACAAGGCAATCTCGCAGCGCCCCGAGGGAGCCTTTCGTCTGGGCCTAACTGAATACGGTGTTTTAGATCACCTCTCGTTGTTGTCTGCACAGCGCAGTCCCCTCTCCGCCAATGAGGTTGAGATTGAGGTTTGTGCCTCAGGCATCAATTTTCGAGATGTTCTCAACGCCCTGGGAATGCTGAAGCCCTATCTAGAAAAAATGGGGTTTGCAAACGCTACAGATGTTCCTTTCGGGGGCGAATGTGCTGGCAAAGTGGTTGCCCTAGGGACTGATGTGGAGCATTTGGCCATCGGTGATCATGTTATAGCAGCACAGGCCGTCGGCAGTCTTGGACAGTTTGTCACTGTTGATGCTCGGTTCGTGATTCCCAAACCCGAGCAGATCAACTTTGCGGAAGCAGCAACCTTACCCACGACCTTTTTGACGGCTTATTATGGTCTGTGCCATTTGGCGGAAATTAAGAAAGGAGATCGCATCCTCATCCATTCTGCCGCCGGTGGAGTGGGTCAAGCCGCCGTTCAGCTTGCTCAACAGGTTGGGGCTGAAATATACGCCACCGCTAGTCCCGGCAAATGGGATTTTCTGAAGGAGATGGGGATTGAGCATGTGATGAACTCCCGAACATTGAAGTTTGCTGATCAGCTCATGGCACTGACCGATGGACAAGGCGTCGATATCGTCTTCAACAGCCTCAATGGTGACTTTATTCCCAAAAGTTTAGATAGCCTAGCTCCCCAAGGCCGCTTTGTTGAGATCGGGAAAATTGGCATTTGGGACACTGACCAAATCACTCAACATCGCCCAGATATCACCTATTTCCCCTTTGATTTACTTGAGGTTTCCCAGCAAGATCCGGGATTGATCGCTACGATGCTGTCCCAGTTGCTGATCCAGTTTGAAGCGGGTTCTCTCAGGCCACTCCCCCACAAAGTATTCGCGATTGAGAAAGCGGCGGATGCCTTTCGTTACATGGCCCAGGCCAAACATATCGGCAAAGTCGTCGTTAGCCTAGAAGACCACCAGTCTCCCGGCGTTCAATCAGATGGAACATACCTCATTACGGGGGGACTCGGTGGTTTGGGTTTAGAAGTAGCCCAATGGTTGGGGCAACAAGGGGCAAAACACTTAGTTCTGACGAGCAGAAGAGCCCCTTCGGTTGAAGCCCAAGCCCAGATCGCACAATTACAACAGGCCGAAATCCAGGTCCAAGTGGTGCAAGCTGACATGACCCACAAAGAGGATGTGGCTCAGTTATTAGCTCCTTTTCATCAACCGGTACCATACCCCCTAAAGGGAATTTTCCACGCCGCTGGCATCATTGATGACGGAATGCTCACGACCCAAAACTGGCAGCAATTTTCCACCGTTACAGCACCTAAAATTCAAGGGACATGGCATCTCCATCAGCAAACGCAAGGCATTGCCCTCGATCATTTTGTCTGCTTTTCTTCTATGGCCTCTTTGCTCGGCTCACCCGGTCAAGGGAACTATGCCAGCGCCAATGCGTTTATGGATGCCCTCATGCTCCATCGCCAAGCCCAAGGACTTCCCGGCCTAAGCGTCAATTGGGGACCGTGGGGTAAAGCAGGGATGGCAGCAAAGCTTTCTGCCATCGATCAACAACGCATGGTGGATCAGGGTATAGAAGTCATTTTGCCGGAACAGGGCCTCCAGATTTTAGAGAACCTACTTATCCAATCTTCCGCGCAGGTTGGCGTTCTCCCGATTGATTGGTCCAGGTTTATTCCTCAGTTACCCGGAACAGTGGCAACACCCTTTCTGGATCAGGTTCGTCCCGTACTTAAACAGCAAGGGCCGTCGGAGTTGATGCAGCAGTTGGCTGGGGTGGAGAGTTGCGATCGCAACTCTCTCATTCAAAACCACCTCCGCAGTCAATTATCCAAAGTCTTGGGCTACAGCTCTATGGACCTCATAGAACCCCAAGACAACTTTGCAGAACTGGGGATGGACTCCCTCATGGCCGTCGAGTTCAACAACCGACTGCAAGCTAGTTTCAACCGTACAATTTCTCAAACCACTCTCTTTGACTACCCGACAGTCGAATCCTTAGCCGACTATCTCAATCAAGGCTTAATCACGGAGGGAGAGGAATCCTCTCCAGCCGCCGCGACCGTGGTGTCAAAATCGCATTTTCCCCCAAAAGAGACCAGTCAATCCACTGCTCAGAGAGACATCGCAATTGCCCAATCGGTCGAGGCATTAGAATCCCCAATCCCTGAAGAAAACACTAAACCGGAACCCTTGAAACAGCCAGCCAAGAGGCTTCGGCTAGAGATTCCCGATCAGTTTTATCAGTTTCATAAGTCCCCGGAGTATCTGAATCTCCGCCAGGATCTGGATCGAGTGGAAGAATTGGGCAATCCGTTCTTTGAAGTTCATGAGGGTACAGCTCGCGACATCACCCAAATCGGAGGGCAAGAGCTACTCAGCTATGCCAGCTATAACTACTTAGGCCTCTCCGGTGACCCCAGAATTATTGAAGCGACCGAAGCAGCCATTCGTCAGTATGGAACATCCGTATCCGCCAGTCGGGTTGTGGCCGGAGAACGCCCGATTCATCGTCAGCTAGAGCAAGAAATTGCTGACTTTCTAGGCACTGAGGACAGCATTATTTATGTCGGTGGTCATGCAACCAACGTCACGACCATTGGACATCTTTTCCGAGAGAAAGATCTGATTCTGTGCGATGCCCTGAGCCACAATAGTATTCGCGAAGGCTGCCAGCTTTCCGGCGCGACGGTCATCGAATTTCCTCACAATGATTGCAAAGCATTAGAGCATCTGTTGCAGGAGCATCGACAGGCCCATGAGAAAGTCCTGATTGCTATTGAAGGGGTCTACAGCACGGACGGTGATTTAGCGCCCCTCCCATCGATGGTAGCCCTCAAACAACAATACAAGACCTTTCTGCTGGTGGATGAGGCTCACTCGATCGGAACATTAGGGGCAACAGGGCACGGGATTGGCGAGCATTTTGGTGTTGGATCAAAGGATGTTGATCTGTGGATGGGGACACTCAGTAAATCATTCGCCAGCTGCGGGGGTTACATCGCCGGATCCAAGGAACTCGTGGAATACCTGAAATACACCTCTCCGGGCTTTGTTTTTAGTGTCGGCATGTCCCCAGCGAATACGGCTGCAGCGCTGAGAGCAGTGCAAGTGCTAAAAGCTGAGCCAGAGCGGGTGACGCGGCTCCGAGA
>CALFCG010000242.1 GCA_937951315.1 uncultured cyanobacterium | reverse complement strand
GTAACACCAAAAATGGGCGAAATCACCGTCAGGCGGCCAATGGTTCTGGAATCTAAGCGTTCATTGGAGGCATACCAAAGGAATTGAGCCAGGACAATCACGACGAGCGAGTAGACGGACATAATGATCCAGAGTCTGCCGCTGAAGGCATCACCAAAGTGATTGGGGCCAAACAGCTTCATGGCAATGAAGAAAAAGATCACGGACGATAGTAGGTTGCGTGAAAACACGACGACGGGCAACGTCGCGGCTTTCTGGATCATCAGCTTGTTCACCAATGCTGACACGGCAAAAACAAGGGTTGAAAGCAGAATTAAAAAGTCTCCTTGGTTAATTTGAAAGTTGCTGGTTTTAAGGGCGATCGCCACGACGCCCACCGCAATCATCGAAAATCCAAACCATTCCATTGGACGAATGCGTTTCCCTAGGATCAAGGCCCCAGCTAAAGCGAATAAGACTGGCCCTAGCCGTCCTAGTAAGACTGCATTGGTGACAGTGGTGTACTGCAGGCCCAAGAAAATAAGTGCTGAGAGCAGTGTGGCCAAACATCCATTGATAAATAGACCCGCTTGAGCTTTCAATTGCAGGGCTTTCATCTCGCTGATAATTCTGCCTAAGCCAAACCAACTCCCCACTGCGATGGCTGCACAGAGGTTGCCTACAAATAGGATGTTGCAGAACGAGATGGGGTGGACGGACCCACCCCCTAGCTCTGCGCCTTTCGCAATTAAGAACGCGATCAGAGCGGGACGGGCGGCAGCGAGAGCACGGGATGCAATCAGCATTGCCTGGGGATTGAGGCGGGGAGGCTGGGTCGCCAGCATTTCGTTCATTAGGGAGGACTAAACAGACAACTTAACCCAGTAGTTTACTGAATCATGGGGGACTGAGAATGAGGTGAGGCTGACAGCACAATGATTGCTGGCCGAGTCGATTACTGATGTATGCAAGATGGATCGATGGTTTGAAGGGGCGAGCAGAAAGCTCTCAGGATGGGTTCAGCATCAGCCCAGCTTCAGGCGACAGGATAGAATTTCCCCTAATCCTGTCATGCTGTTTTCAATTGACGCTTACGATCTATGGCTTCCCTCAAGGTTCTGTTCATTAATTGCACCCTCAAGTCATCTCCAGAGCTCAGTAACACTGCAGCGCTGTGGAACTGTGTGGCGGAACGATATCAACAGCAGAATTGCCAGACTCAACAGGTCAGGAGTATTGATCTGCAGCTGTCTGAGGTGAGAATGCCCGAGAAGGCAGATGTCTTTCTGCAGCTCTTGGATCAGATTCGAGCGGCGGATATTTTGATTGTGGGGCTTGCAGGGGCGAGATCAGCGGCGTATCAGAAGCTGCTGGAACGCCTCCAGCTTGTTTGCAATGTGCAAATTGCGCCCGTTACAGGACAATCCCCGCTCTATAACAAAGTGTTTGGGGTTGTGATGGTGGGGGGAGACCGTCACGATATTGCGCAGACCTGCGATGACTTTAGCCAACTCGGATGTTTGAACCCACCCCATAATGCCGTTGTTTGGTTGCCAGCAAGAGAGTCTGATGAGGACTTTATGGCTGCGAAGGGGCAGCATGCGATCGGGGTGAATCGAGATGCTCGATTGTTGGTGGAAAACTCGGTTGCGATCTCAACCCTCCTGAAGCAAGCCCCTCTCCAGGCCAATATCCGAGAGGCCACCCGCGAAGCACAGGCGATCGCAGACCGTGCGCATCCAGATAGCCCCACGCTACTGACCCCCAAATTTGTCCGCACTGCAGAGCATTCTGATGGTCTGGATCCCTACCATCTAACAAAACGCATCTGGACCATGATGCAAGCCGGAATCCAAAGAGGATTTAGCTTTAAGGTTCTCAGCCTAGAGGATCGCATTTTTCAAGCTGAGCGGGATGGCAAAGGCTTTATTTATAAAATTTATCCAGGTCACTTCTCTTTTCGTCGTCAATATCAAGACTATGACTCTGAACAGTTGAAATCACACAAGCTAGAGCTGATGCGGCAAGATGGCCTAGCGGTCCCGGTCTCCTATGGAACCTTCAAAACGTTTGCCGAGATTCCTCTAGATACGCTCTCTTTTCCGGTGGTAGCTAAACCGGATTCAGGGTCCTTGAGCAAAAATGTATTCCCCAATTTACACACCAAAGCTCAGCTGCATCAGGCGGCTGCGGTGATTGAAGCCAGTGGGGGTGTGATTAAGCTCGAGTCCCATATCTCTGGGAGCGACTATCGCGTACTGATCATTAATCATCAATATGCTGGATGTGTGGAGCGACGCCCTGCCAATGTGGTGGGTGACGGAAAGCATACGATTCTGGAGCTGTTCCAGGCTCGCAATCAGGAGGAGGGGCGCATGGCCCGTGATGAAGCCCATACAACCCTGCATCAACTGGTCTTTGATCACACCAGTCGACAGCTGTTGTGTGAGGCCAAATATACCTTAGAGACGGTTTTAGCTGCAGGGGAGATCTTCTTTTTGCAGGAGAAGATTACGGCATCCATGGGGGCGGACTATGTGGACTCAACTGATCGGCTGCATCCCAGCATTATCGAGCGCTGCATTCAATTCTCGCACCGGTTTACAACCCTGACGCTGGGCTTTGATCTGATCACGACCGATCTGTCTCGTCCTCTGGCTGAAACAGGAGGTGCCTTTAATGAGTACAACTTCTTGCCCTACGTTGATTTGCATGAGCATTGCAATATGGGACAGCAGCGTCCGGTCTGTCGCTTGATCTGGGACTACATTGAGGCGCATGCTGAGCAGATTGTGACCCCAGATTTTCGCGTCTTCTAAGTATTGCGGAAGACACACGCTAGATTAAAGCCATCAGCCCTTTTCGAGAATCGGATATGAATACACACAGATTCAGTCGTTTTCGGTTTGTTGCCAGTCTGTTTGCGCTCACCTTGAGTTTGATTATGATTTTGCAGGCTTGCACGACCTCTGATACGACTCCATCTAGTGCGCCGACGACCGGCGACTTTGCGGAGCGGATGGAGAAAGAACACCAGGGTGATAAACCGATTGCCACTGAAATTGCCAACCAGCAACCCGCTGTGGCGGTGAGTTCAAAAAACGTGGACTATGCCACTGTGGATGGTCAAACTGTTCAGGGGTTTTTGACGCAGCCCGCTAATGTCGATAAGCCGCTACCCGGCATTATTGCTATTCATGAATGGTGGGGACTGAACGATAATATCAAAGCCGTTTCTGAACGTCTTGCTGGGGAAGGCTACAGCGTTTTAGCGGTTGATCTGTATGGTGGTCAAGTGGTTGATCAGCCCGCTGAGGCAAAGCAGCTTTTACAGAGCGTGATGGACAACCCCGACCCGGCTAAAGAGAATCTAAGACAGGCCTATGAGTACTTAGTGCAGGAACAAAAAGCCCCACGCATTGGCTCGATTGGTTGGTGTTTTGGCGGGGCTTGGTCGCTGAATACAGGCCTGCTGTTGCCTGAGAAACTCAATGCGCTCGTGATCTACTATGGGCGGTTACAGACAGATCCTGAGATATTAGCGCCTTTGCAAATGCCCATTGCCGGTTTCTTTGGAGGGCAAGATCAGGGTATTCCCGTCAAAGATGTGAAAGCTTTTGAATCGGCGTTGACAGGGTTAAACAAGACGGCTGAAATTCACATCTATGATGATGCCGACCATGCTTTTGCCAATCCATCGGGCAAGAGATATAACCCTGAGGCCGCACAAGATGCCTGGGAGAAGACAATAACCTTCTTGGCTAAAAATCTGATGGGATGATCCAAGCCTTGGCTTTAATGCTCTCCCTGAAACGAAGTCCAACAGAACTTCGTTTCAGGGTTTCTGTCTGTTAGTTGTATCAGTTTCCCTCGCGCCAGCTATACCGTTGCTGTTCTCTTGAATGACACTCAGAATTTGATGAAGAACCTCTTCTAAGTCATCCGTGCTGCTGTGTCGGACGCTGATGAATGATGTGGGTGTCTCATGGACTCCGTTTTGTTGGGCACATTCCACATTCTTTTGAATGCTTGAGATGTGACTGTGTGTGCCAATCTCTTGCAGAAATTGGCCAATATCTAGATCCAGTTCATCTGCATATTCCACCAGTGAGGCGTCATCAAGTGCCTGTTGGTTCTCAAATAGTTTGTCATGCATCTCCCAAAATTTCCCCTGGCTGCCGGCGGCTTCAGCTGTCACAGCTGCTTTCTGAGATTGAGGATGCAGATCTGTTCGAGGGAAGTGGCGAAAAATAAAGCAGAATTGGTCGCCGTAGGAGTGGCGCAGTCTTTCAATCGCTTGATGTGCTTGTCCTGACTGGGGACATTGATAATTTCCGTAGGTCACCATGATCAGTGTGGCGGACAATGGGCCTCGGGTGTGATCGATATCTTTGGGGAGAGACATCGTGTCGATCGGTGACATTGAGGGACCCCCACTGCAATTTAAGTCAATCTTATTTTGAGAGATTCCCCTAAAAAAGACGACTATCAGACACGAAGGATGTTTACTGAGCGATCGCACAGTTTGCTCCCTTATCGATCGGATAGGGTCAAAAACCATGGCTATTATTCTCATGCTTTCGATTGATACAGCTTGAGTTCTTGACAATCAACATGAGCGTTTGCGAGTCAATGTCTCTGGATATTTAGAGTCTGAATGAAGGGACCTCCGGCGAAAGTATTCATTTACGCCCCCGTCTGTTCGGTCTCTTAAAGAATTGCTTCAACCCCCAAGAAGTGTTGAAAGAGTTCTGCTGTGGTTTGTACCTCAGAGCCGTTTCGCAAGTTTGTGATAGTCAGGAACAAGAATATGAAAGATTGTGGTGTTGAGCCGTGGGACCATACACTCAGAAACGTCCTGTGGGTTCATAAAATTTAGACCCTTTTCTTGTGAACCTTGGGATGCTGTGTGCGGCAGCGGAGGGTATGATTCAACGATCCTAGGGGGGTAAGTAAGTCTACTCATCATGGCCTTGGCAGGCCCGTAGGCGGGACTATGGCTTCAACGGCGAACGGACCGTCCTATCGACAGGATGAGTTACAGCGTCGGGATGATCTTCTGCTGGGAGTGGCAGAAGCATCCCGACGACTTCTTGTTATTGCAGAGTTTGATACGGCTGTGCAGGGAGCGCTGGATGCGATCGCAACTGATGTATCTATACATCAATCAATTGCATCTCAATCGGACTACAGACCGCGAGACCATGACCTGTCCCTCTCGCTTCTAAAGTAAAGCTGCAGCCACCTGTTTGGCTTGCAATGCGGCTTGGGAGTTGTTTTGCATCATGGCTACAACGATTGACCCTTCTATCAAAATCAATAATTGCTGAGAAAGCATGTCTGGATTCTCCAGCTCTGCCCCTTCCACTAATTCATATACATAGTCTGTAATGGCCTGTTGATGCCGAATGGAAACCTGATATCCAGGATGTTCTGGGTCCACCAGTTCCACCGTGGAGTTAATGAAGGCACACCCTCGAAAATCGGGTTGCTGAAACCATTCTGTGAGTACATCAAAAATGGCTAAGATGCGA
>CALFCG010000241.1 GCA_937951315.1 uncultured cyanobacterium | reverse complement strand
CCCACCTGATCGTTTCGAGATCGAGCGGTATGGAGCTTTTTGCCAGTCTCGCCGATTAGGTCTGTCAGCCGTCGCTCTACGGCAAAGTGAACATCTTCAGCATCGACCCCCGGTTGAAACTTTCCCTGGCGAAAATCTTGGCGAATTTGTTCGAGACCCGTGGTGATCTGCTCGGCTTCGGCCTCAGAGATGATTCCTGTTTTGGCTAACATCTGAGCGTGAGCTTGAGACCCTGTGATGTCGTACTCAATGAGAGCGATGTCAAAGCTGATACTGGCATTGAAAGTTGCGATCGCAGGATGCAGAGCCCCTTCAAAGCGCTGGCTCCAGGGTTGTGAATTGGGGGTAGAAGCAGACAAGGTGATCGTTCCGCCGATAGGGTTGATGAAGAGAGAGGGGAGTATCTGGAAGTTTAGTAAGATGTAATGCTTCGGAAGATATAACCCACCACAAAGCCAATTCCTAATGCCCAAACTTGACCGGACTGAATGAAGTTATCCCAGGCTCCCTGTACGTTGCCTCCTAAGTTATCTTCATAGGTCTGGGCTAGCAGGATCAGGTGGGGCATTGTTTGCCCAATGATGTTGTGGTGCATTCCCGTGAGCCAATTCTGAATCCATGTCACAGCCATGCTTGCTTTCCCCCTAAGGTGAGTTGCCTTACCGATCAAAGCATGATCTTAGGCAATTTTCCTTTGATTTTAGACTTTTTAGCGAGCGGTTAGCCCTTGAGGCCACTTCCCACCTCCGAGGGCACAATATAGCGCTGCATGATTAAGAAAAATAAGAGAATCGGCGCAATTGAAATCACGGAGCCCGCCGCTGTTAGTCGCCAGTCAATGGAATCAAAGCTTGCCAGACGGGCGACGCCTAACGGCAATGTATAGGAATGGATTTCGTCTAATACCAGAAGTGGCCATAAAAATTCGCTCCAGGAGCCAATGAAGACGAAAATAGCCAGCGTGACGAGAGCGGGTCTGACGGATGGCAGCATTACGTGCCACCAGATGCCCAGTTCTGTGCAGCCATCAATGCGGGCTGCTTCTTCTAGTTCTTTCGGTACCCCTTGAAAGGCTTGGCGGAGCAAAAAAATGCCAAAGGCAGAAGCGATAGTAGGGAAAATAACGCCGAGGTAGGTATTGGTGAGACCCAGCTTTACAGTTAAGACGTAGAGCGGAATCATCACGATTTGAAATGGAATCATGATCGTAGAGACCACGGCGGTAAAGATCCAATCTTTTCCTGCAAAATTAAGCCTTGCTAGTGGATAAGCAGCAAGGGAGCAAAATAGCAGGTTAAGGGTAACTGTTAAGCTAGCAATCCAAAAGCTATTGAGAAAGTATCGTCCAAAGGGTTGGGGGCTATCGGCATCAAATAAGGCGGCCATACAGCTATCCCAACCAGGTGTTGAAGTGTTGCATAAAACGCGAACAAAGTTGTCCCAGGTGGGCTGACGAGGAATCAAACCAGTGAAAAATTCAATAATATTCTCCGTTTGAGGAAAAATCGTCTCGGTACTCGCTTTGAAGGCTGTTAAGGTCAGCCAAAGTAAGGGAATCAACATGATAGTTGCGATCGCAACTAAAACAATATAAGTCCCGAATGTTTTGGCTGTTTGAGAGAAGCGGTGTGTATTGAGAGCCATAACACCAAAAATAATTGATCAAAGACCACCAGAACCTTGCCATTTAAAGCTAGCAATGGCAAGGTTCTGGTGGTCTCTTCGAGAGCGATAGATTTGTGGCAAGAATTGCCTTAATCAAAACTCAGACAAGCACGGCTGGATTTCTGAGTTTTAATATTGATGTTATTCGTCCTCAGTCAGCTGCTTGAGGTGAATATGCTTGCGACCTAGAGAGACTTCAAACTCATCTCCAGGCTTCAAATCCATTCTTTCTGTGTAGGTTGAACCAATGAGTAAGTTTCCGTTCGCCTGAACGCTGATTCGGTAGCTTGCGCTCCGTCCTCCCCGACCGTTCCCGTTGGATGATTTGCTATCTAACTCAATGCCTTCGGCATCCAATAGAGCATTCATGAACTTCATCATGCTGACGCGCTGTGCGCCATCCTTCGTAACAGTGAAGTAACCGCACTCTTTGGCCTTTGCTTCAGCGCTCAGACTATTGAGATCTTTAACTTTATCAAGTAAATCTGAGCCCGTTAAGGGTTCATTTTTTGTAGCCATGGTTATTATCCTACTAGCAGTATCACGCAATATATTCTATAGAACTCTAACATTAGTTCTATTAACTTCTAATGTATCTCTTAAGAGAATAAGAGTTCAACTAAATTATATTCTACTCAAATCGTTAAACTTCGTACAATGGGACAGCGATTTAAAATTCTCCGTTGACCTCACTTATTTGGCAATTCATCAATTGCTTAGACAGTAGGTCAATAACTGAACAGATAGCTTATTTTCTCGTGTTCTCTTGTTGAATGCTCTGGATTGTCCTTCTAATAGACATAAAATCAGTAATGCTTGTCTAAATGGATTTACTTTGACCAAATAATAGTGTTTTTGGACCCAGCTTGTAATTCGAGCTAAGCTAGCAACCAAATTGTTTAGAGCAGCCTCTATGAACTCAACCGCCCCTCATTTTTTTCTATGCTTGGCAACTGCTTGGCTGACCTTTGCTCCCCCTGTCTTGGCGGCTGACTCTAAGGATATTGGGGCTGAGCGTCAACCGCGCATTCAGCAGAACAATCGTGTCTGTGTGGCTGACTTAGCTGCAGCATTCGATGGAATTGCGGCTCGACCTGCGTTGCAGCGGGCGCGTATCGGAATCTCTGTGCAACCCCTTGATGCCTCTGAACCCCTGTACGAAAAAAAAGCGCAGCGGTATTTTCTACCGGCCTCTACCACTAAGGTGCTGACGACCGCTGCTGCGCTGACGACTTTGGGACCGGAGTATCAAATTAAAACGTCTGTCCAAGGGAGCGGCCGTCCACCGACCCTTGATACCGTGAAGATTATCGGGCAGGGAGATCCGAGCTTTTCGGATACAACGTTACAAGAGATTGCTAAAACGCTTTACGGTCAGGGCGTACGCCGGATTAAAACTCTGGTCGGCGATGATACGGTCTTTCGGGGGCCAGCCGTGGTGCCTAGTTGGGAATGGGAAGACCTCCAGGCCGGTTGGGGGTCCCCGGTCAATAGTTTGATGGTGAATGAAAATGCCTATGAGGTTCGTCTGTATCCTCAGGCGCTGGGTGAGCCACTGAAGCTAGAGTGGCAGCTCCATGAGCCAACGGTTCCTTGGCGGTTGATCAACCGATCGCGCACGGTTTCCGAGTCTGAACCTGAATTTACTGAAATTGTGCGGCGATTTAACGGCGATGTCCTGGAAATTGAAGTGTTAGGAAAACTTCGGGCAGGGGGCGATTCTGATCGATCCTGGATTGCTGTGGTTGATCCTGCCCCCTATTTTTTGCGGCGATTCCAAGTTCAGCTTGAGGCGCAGGGGATTAAGGTAAATCAAACAGAGCTGATTGATCCTGATGCAGATCAGTCCGTTGATGAGGATCAGCGCCTGTTGACGGAGATTCAATCACCACCGTTGTCAGAGCTGATCTATACGATCAATCAATACAGCAATAATTTGTATGCTGAGGCCTTGCTGAAAACCCTGGGCCGCAAAAATCCTGCTGATTCAAATGCGGACACTTTGACCCAAGGGTTAGAGATGCTGAAACAGACGCTGACTCAAATAGGGATTGATCCGGATACCTATGATGTTGCCGACGGCTCAGGGCTGTCTCGCCATAATTTAGTTAGCCCTGAAGCGCTGGTGCAAACGCTGCAGGTGATGAATCGTTCGCCCCATGCCGATATTTTCAAAAAGTCTCTGCGTTCCCGAGAGTTGGATGGACTGTCACCGGAAACAGTTGTGGTGAAAACGGGCAGTATGTCAGGTGTCTCCAACCTTTCCGGTTATGTTCGGGGTAAAACGTTTTCGCCTTTAGCATTCACCATCTTTTTTAATCAGTACAATCAACCTAGGAGCCAGCTCAACCCCATCTTTGATGAGATGTTGCTGCTATTGGCTCGTTTAGAATCCTGTTCCTAGCACCTTAATTGCATGAAAATACCGACTTTGCAGCGGCCTGCTGTTGACTCTGCCACCTCGGTGCTCACGGTGGATGGGATGAAATGTGCCGGTTGCGTACAGGCTGTTGAAAATCGTCTTCAGCAGCAGCCGGGTGTCAGTTCCAGCATTGTCAATTTGGTTACGAAGCAGGCGACGATTGAATATCAGCCACATTTGGCGCAACCCGATAGTTTGGCAGCGGTACTCACAGAGGCAGGGTTTCCCAGTCAGGTTTCCATTCAGGCGGATGAGGGTGAACGAGCCGATCGGCGGCGTCAAGATTGGATGCGGCAGATTCAGCGATTGGTGATGGCTGTCGTGTTGGTCATCCTGTCTGGGGTCGGGCATCTCAGTCATATGGGTGTGGTGATACCAGGGCTCACCAGTATGGGCTTTCATTGGGCTTTGGCGACGGTCGCCCTGATGGGGCCAGGGCGCGAAATTCTCTGGGATGGCTGGCAGGGATTCCGACGCGGAACGCCCACTATGAATAGCTTGGTGGGGTTGGGCACTGTGACGGCCTATGGCGCTAGCGTCGTGGCGTTGTTGTGGCCAGCGCTGCAGTGGGATTGCTTCTTTGATGCGCCGGTGATGGTGGTGGGGCTGATTTTGCTGGGCCAAACGTTAGAAGCCTATGCCAGAGGCCAGGCCACAGCTGCGCTGGAATCTTTGTTGGCACTGCGTCCGACGCAAGCCTATTTGCTGCCGCAGGTGGATGCACCAACGGATCAGGCTGTGCAAACGCCTGTGGAGAACGTTGCGATTGGTGACTACCTGCGGGTGTTGCCGGGAGATCAGATTCCCGTTGATGGTGAACTGGTTGTCGGTCAAACCTTGGTGGATCAGTCGATGCTGACGGGCGAATCTTTGCCGGTGGCGAAGGTTGTTGGGGATGAGTTGGTTGCTGGTACCTTAAACCAGTCCGGAACAATCACGATGGTGGTGACGCGGACGGGGGCTAGTACGACATTGGCTCAAATTATTGATTTGGTGGAAACGGCCCAAACTCGTAAAGCGCCAGTGCAGCGCTTAGCGGATCTGGTGGCGGGCTATTTCACCTATGGAGTGATGGCGATCGCCACGCTCACTCTTTTGTTCTGGGCGACGCTGGGTGCCCATCTGTGGCCGGATCTGGTTGCTGATCATGCGGTCCCAATGATGCATCATATGGGGCATGATGTTGGCGCGAGTCGCGGACTGTTGCTGAGTTTGAAACTTGCGATCGCAGTTTTAGTGGTCGCTTGTCCCTGCGCGCTGGGTTTAGCCACCCCCACTGCCATTTTGGTGGGGACCAGTCTGGGCGCTGAGCAAGGACTCTTAATTCGGGGAGGAGATGTGCTGGAAAAAGTCCATCAGGTGGATACCGTTGTCTTTGATAAGACGGGAACGCTGACGATGGGCCAGCCCACTGTGACGGAAGACTGGTTGGGGGAAACGGCATCGCTCACGAGAGAACGCTTTTGGCAAATCGCGGCGGCGATGGAAACAGATACGCGCCATCCCCTGGCGACAGCAATTTTAGAGCAGTTCCAGACATTGCAGATTCAACCGCTGCAGGCGGAGAACAGCCAGACGGTGCCGGGGTGTGGCTTATCGGCGCAGGTTGAGGGTGAGCCTGTCGTTTTCGGTCATCAAGGCTGGTTAAAGGAGCTGGGGATTGAGGTGCCCTCTCGTGATCAAGAACGGGCGCAGCAGCTATCGACTCAGGGGAACAGTGTTGTTTATCTAGCGACCGGTGGATGTTATCAGGGTGCGATCGCCATTCAAGATCCCCTGAAGCCAGGTGCTGCTGACACAGTTAAACGGCTCAAGGCGATGGGACTCAAGGTCCAGATGCTAACGGGGGATCAGCAAGGGACGGCGACAGCCGTTGCTCACGATCTAGGGATCAGTGCTGATCACGTGCAGGCTCAGGTTTTGCCAGCGGAAAAGGCAGATGCGATCGCAACTCTCCAGTCTCAAGGTCAACGCGTGGCAATGGTGGGAGATGGCATCAATGATGCCCCTGCGCTAGCCCAAGCTGATGTGGGAATCGCCCTTAGTTCAGGGACTGACGTAGCGGTGGAAACAGCGGATATTGTCCTGATGCAAAAAGCAGGCCAAGCCTCACAGCTATCCGATGTGGTCTCTGCGATTCGACTGAGCCGGGCCACCTTCCGCAAAATTCAGCAAAACCTCTTTTGGGCTTTTGGGTACAACATTATTGGAATCCCCCTGGCGTCGGGCTTTTTTCTGCCTGCCTTTGGCCTCTTACTCAGCCCTGCTGCCGCTGCGGCTATGATGGCCTTTAGCTCGGTGGGCGTTGTAACGAACTCCTTGCTACTGCGGTGGTCTGTGCCTAACCAAGGGCGGTATCTAGACACATCATCACCACAAACCCCAGCATGATTCCTAGGGTGCCTTCCTGCTCAAACCCCTTGCGATGGGTCTCAGGAATAATCTCGTCACTGATCACAAATAGCATTGCTCCTGCAGCGAAGGCCATTCCCCAGGGTAAAAGGGGCTGAGCCAGACCAATGACGCTGGCGCCAACGG
>CALFCG010000240.1 GCA_937951315.1 uncultured cyanobacterium | reverse complement strand
ATAATCTGACACCAGAAGCTGCAGGCTGCTGAACTTTAAGGAATAGGCGGTTCGCTGCCAGATATTGGCCATGGTGACGCCGCCTTTACCGCTGTAATTGGTGGTGGCGTTCTTGTTACCGACTGGGTAGTCAAATTCTTTGGTGGTGGTGCCAGTGAAAATATAGTTGTCGGTGGCTTCGCCATAGTAGATGGCCGGTTGCTTGATGGGGAGATCCACCTCCGATTTCGGGGGGATATTTTTAATGTAGAGCTGCGGTAGTCCGTCAGCGGTTGCCTGATTGACGGGACTCATGGCCAGTCCATAGCCGTGGGTATATTTGAGGCGTTGATTGACCCAGGTTTTCGCTTTGGGGGCGAGTTCATCTGTATCGAGTTCGCGAGCCGACAGCATGACCTGTTCGCTTTTGCCGTTGAAGGTATAGCGATCGACATCCACATCTTTGAAAGCGTAATACAGCCGAATTTCCTGGAGTTGGCGGTAGGTACTTAGGAGAGACGTCGCTCCCCAAAGCCGAATGTTGCTCAGGGTGGGCTGGTGCTGCTGGAGTGTTTGAGGGCTGAGTTCAGCTTTGGCGGCGTAGTTTTGTCGCTGGACATCACTGAGTTGATAGGCCGCCTGGGTCATCTTGATGCTGTTGGCAATGTAGGGCCTCTCTTTTTCTAGTTCATTGGGTTCTACCATCAAGGTTTGCTGTGCCCAAGGAAAGATGCCATTGAAGACAATCAGGCCGGCGATGAAGATGCCAATTCCGAAGGCTGGCAGAACAACCTGGCTGCTCCGGATTGAAATCAATACCAGGACCGCAAGGAGAATAGAAAGCCCGGCCATGATGCCGTAGGCTTGCAATCGGGCATGAACGTCGGTATATCCAGCCCCAAAGACCACACCTGTTGGGGAATACAGGAGTTGGTAGCGCTCTAACCAAAAACCGAGAGCCGTGCAAATTGCGATCGCAACTACCAAGAAGCTCACATGTCGCTTGGGGGGACCAATCAGGGCACGACGCCAACCCGAATCTAGATTGATTGAACCTTTGAGCGTGTAGACAAACAACGCCACAACCAGGCTCCAAATCAGGAGCAGCATGACCCAGGCTCGTAGCGTTTCGTAGAGGGGCAGGCTGAAGAGATAGAACCCAATATCGTGATTGAAAATTGGGTCTTGGCTATCAAAAGAGCTGCGATGTAGAAACTTGAGAATCGTTTCCCACTCTGAGACGCTTGCGGTTGCCGCGCCCCAGGCAATCACACCGATGAGTCCCAGCGCCAAACCTTTGGTGATCAGATTGGCATAGGGAGAGTATTGCGTATTGTCCAGGTAGTGGAATGCACGATCTCGGCTACCTCGAATTGCGACCCAATAGTTGCACCACATAAATAGGGCGTACAGCACAAAGGTTGCTAGGCCGATGAGAGCTTGCCAAGTCAGTCGAGTCCAAAATATATCGGCAAAATTTACAGCCTCATACCACCAAGACTCTGTGAGTAGATCGACCAAGACCCGGCCGAGGGGAATGCTCACGATCAGGACGAGGAGCAGAATCAGGTAAACGCGAAAGCGCCGAGTATTCATGTATTAGCCAACCTCAAAAACGCAGCAATAGCTACTCTGCTGCCATTCTCCCAGAGGATGCCGGTTTCAAGTAACGGAAGTGAGATTTCAACGGCGATATCATCCGCTGCTTCCAATATCGGCAAGAGCGCTCAAAGTCCCCATTTCGAAGAAAAATCTGATGGAGGATAACTAGGCTGCCACTTTGACCGGCGTAATTTTAGATTGAGAGATTGCAAAATTCTCTTCCCAACCTTTTCTATTGGATAAACCCAAGATACCCGGGTCATTGATCACCAAGCCAATTAAATTTAAAGGGTCGGGAGATAATACTTGTAGCGTATCTTGAACCGCAAAGCGTGTGCTTTGCCCAGGACGAACCACCAGCAGTATGTTGGGCACCACCATCGACATTAAGGTCGTAGAACTGCCGGCCTGAACAGGAGGAGCATCTAAAATGACAAAATCGTAGTTCTTGGTGTCTAAAATGGCCTCGACCTTGGTTTCAAAATTAGCGTGATTTGAAAACTCAAAGTGCTCGATCTGGATGCTCTCTGAAGCTAACTTGTCGACCGAAGGCCTCGTAGAACCCTGATGACGATGAGGGTGATCGACAACGACGAGCGATTCTGGTAGCGTCGGATTTGAGTCTGAAACTTTCTGCTCTCTTAAGACCAGTACCTTGAGGCCCAATGCTTCTAGAGCCTTCGCTAAATGCAGAGCAACTAATGTCTTGCCTTCCCCTGAGCTGGCACTGGTGACCATGAGGCAGCGGTCGGGAATTTCTTGGATTAAGAGACCATAGGCCATTTTTAAAAACGCCGCCTCTCCGCCACTGAGAGATAGAGGTGTCGTATTCTTTGAATCGCTTGACGGTTGCAGTTTAGGAATGCGAGTGGCAATTGGAAATGATGTTTGGGCTAAATCGCGAGGCTTCAATAGAGGATTTCGCCGTTCCAGGATTAGTAAAAGGGCGAGACTGCCAAGACCTGCTGCCAAGAGCGAATAAACGGCAACCCAGAATCGATTAGAGATGGGAATTGGATTAAGGGTTGGTGTCGCTAAAAGCTGAACGCTTGGAAAACTCTGAAATGCATCGACTCTGTTTCTCTCTACCTGTGAAATGAGGCCATTGAAGGCTTTTTTCCTCACACTTAATCTTCGCTTCAGAGTCTCTAGGCGAGATTGTTGACGCGGTAGTGATCTTAAATTCGCTTCAAGCAGGTTGACGCGTAAGTCAATGCTTTGAGCCTGCTGTCGCTTTGCGTTAGCACTGCTTTTTAAGAGTGCAATTTGTTTGGTAATCTCTGATTGCTTCTTGCCTTGAACACCGGTCAGTTCTCCGTCTTCATTGTCAAAGATTCCTTCCGGTGCATATTGTTTTAACTGTTGTTGCAAGTTGTCGCGATCGGCCAACAGAACCTTCATATAGGGATGACTTTCAGTGAGTTGAACACGTCTCTCTTTGAGTTCTGTGTTAACGGCTGTTAACTCCTGAAGAACCTTTTGATATTGACTGTCCTCTGTGTCATTAATATCTGCCTCTGCATTGGCGACAGTGATGGTTCCCTGAGGAAGAAAATTGAGTTGACTGGCTAGTGTTTGACTTTCACTTTCATCTCTGTTGGCTTCAAGAAGCGCTAGTTCTTTGATTTTCTTGAGGTCGGCAATGAGAGAAATAATAGATTCCGCTTGTGTTTGAGTATCGACTAGGCCTGCAGCCTTTCGATAGCGTGCTAACTCGTATTCTGCAACGGATAAATCCTGACTGGCACGTTTCAGATCAGCTTGATAAAAAGCCTGTCTGCTGGCAAAATCTGCACTCCGTAGTTCGTTGAGATGTTGCTGATAGGTTTCTGTTACAAGCTGGGCCCTTTGCAGGACAACCTTTGGGGTAAAGCCTTTGGCGCTAATGGAAAACACATTGGAGTCATCAGCTACATTAATATCAAAAAATTTTCTGTATTGATTTAAATCAGAGATTTTTTCAAATTCAGGATCGCGTTGCCATACTTTCTTGAGTAAATTGTTGCTGGATAAGATTTCTGTTTGTGTTTTTAGAGGGTTAACCACTAATAAAGAAGCGGTGGGGCGATCTCCTTGTGACTCAGTGTCAATGAGACCCGCCCCCTCTTGTGTGGTTGTTGTTTGTGGGACTGAAAGTTTCGCAGTGGCAGTCCAGAACTTAGTTTCTCTTTGCCAAGCACCACAAAAGCATAAAAAGACTAAAACGTTCCATAGAGCTATAGACTTCCCATGTCTGAGAATTGTAATAAATACATTCATATCGTGCGCTTGATATCGCTGAACTTAAGAAGGGGACAACGATATGTATAAATAACAGCCTAGGAGGCTCAATCTTATCCTATTACATCTTTGACTGGCATCTATTGTCTCTCCCTCTGATCTGTGAACGTCCTCAGTAACTTGGATGTCTGAGGTCATATTAGAGCGTTTATGCAGTGTGGTAATTAAGTGTGCAACAAGAGGCTGTTTCCCTTCAATCTGGGTGCCTAATTTTGCCGACTGCAGGCTCAGGGCAACGTAATATGTGAGGGTGAATCGTGTGCAGATAGGTAACCATGACAGCAACTAAATTACCCATTCCAGTCATTGTGAATGGTGCTGCGGGCAAGATGGGGCGTGAAGTCATTAAGGCTGTCGCGGCAGCTGAGAATATGACTTTATATGGTGCCCTTGATCGAAACCCTGAGGTTATGGGCTTGGATGCTGGTGAGTTGGTGGGACAGGACGCGGTCGGCGTGGTCATCACCGATGAGATGGAGCCAACACTGGCGGCGGCTTCTCAAGAGAAACAGCCGGGTGTGATGGTTGATTTCACGCATCCGAGTTCTGTGTATAAAAATGTTCGAGCTGCGATTGCCTATGGTGTGAGACCCGTTGTGGGCACTACGGGCTTGAGTCCCAAACAGTTGGCTGATCTGGCTGAGTTTGCCGATAAAGCCAGTACTGGTTGCTTGGTAATCCCTAATTTTTCGATTGGGATGGTGCTGCTTCAGCAGGCGGCAGTACAGGCGTCTCAGTACTTTGAACATGTGGAAATTATTGAGCTCCACCACAATCAGAAGGCCGATGCCCCGAGTGGAACGGCATTGAAAACGGCTGAGCTATTGGCCGAATTGGGTAAAACGTATAATCCATCGGCGGTGGAAGAAAAAGAACATCTGCAAGGTGCTAGAGGCAGCCTTGCGGAGGAGAATATTCGGATCCATAGTATCCGCTTGCCGGGCTTGATTGCCCACCAGGAGGTTATTTTCGGGGCCGAAGGGCAGGTTTATACGTTGAGGCATGATACAAGCGATCGCAAATGCTATATGCCGGGTGTCTTGCTCTCAATCCGAAAAGTTCTCCAGCTCCAGACGCTTATCTACGGTCTAGAAAAAATCCTCTAAATCCTTTCACTGTTAATGCTATCCTGGCCACTCTTTTCCGTGACTACTTCAACACTCAATCTCAAAAACGTAAATGTTTACCTCATCGGCATGATGGGGGCTGGTAAATCCACAACCGGTCAATTATTGGCGCAGAAGCTGGGCTATCAGCTTTTTGATTCTGATACCCTAATTACCCAACTGGCAGGTACCTCAGTTAACCAAATTTTTGCTGAACAGGGAGAAGCTGAATTTCGCAAATTAGAAACCCAGGTTTTGAGTGAGTTGTCGGCCTATACCCGTTTGGTGGTGGCAACAGGCGGCGGCATCGTGATCGAAGCCAGCAACTGGAGCCACCTACAGCAGGGACTAGTGGTGTGGTTGGATGTGCCCCTCGCCTATCTGTGGGAACGCCTTCAGTCGGACTCTTCTCGGCCTTTACTCAAGACTGAGAAACCCTATGAGACCCTTGAAAAGCTGATGCAGCAGCGACGGCATCGCTATGCTCAAGCTGACGTTCACATTGTCGTTAAGCCAGACTGGTCAGCGGAGCAAGTGGCCGAACAGGTGCTCGAAGGTATCGCCAAAGTGATTAAGACCGAAGACTCTTAAATGTCTGCTATACAATAGTGAAGAGGCCGCGCATCCCATCAGAAGTCAGGAAAAATAATGACGCAAGCAACACAGACCCAAGAAAAAGGCATTTTGATGACCGATACAGCACTCAAACATGTGCTGGAACTCCGCGAGAAACAGGGCAAAGATTTATGCCTCCGCGTGGGGGTTCGGGGCGGTGGCTGTTCCGGCATGTCCTACACCATGGATTTTGAAGATCCCAACAATATTCAAGAGTCTGATCAAGTCTTTGATTATGACGAAGGCTTTAAGGTCGTCTCTGACCCCAAAAGCATGCTCTATATCTACGGTCTTGTGCTTGACTATAGTGAAGACCTAATTGGGGGTGGCTTTCAGTTCACCAATCCCAATGCCACCCAGACCTGTGGGTGTGGGACTTCGTTCTCTGCCTAAGTTTAATTATCCATGAGTGAAACACCTGAAGCTCTATTCGATCAGGGTCTAGAGCAGTACAACTCTGGGGAGTCGCCCGAAACGTTGATTCCCCTCTTTAAAGAGGTTTGCGATCGCGCTAAAAAAAATAGCCCCGCCTGGACCTGTCTTTCTTGGCTTTACTTGTTAGCCGAAAAGCCTAACTCAGCCTATAAAGCGGCTCAAAAAGCCGTCAAATTAAATCCCGAAGATCCGCAAGCAAGGGTTAACCTTTCCATTGCCATGCTCGAAACGGGTCAGAAGGGTGTTCGTTCTCATATTGAAATTGTTCAGCAACTGGCAATGATTCCTGAGTTGAGAACTGAGCTTGAAGAAAGTTTTGCCGACGGCCTTAAGCGTAAGCCGGATTGGCCTAGCCTCAATCGTGTCCATTCCTGGGTATTTGGGTAGTTTATGAAAGATAAACTCATCAATGGTCTTAACACCCTTTTGATGCTGAATGTCTTTTTTGTGATCTTCAGTTTTCTTTGGTTTGTGGTTGCGCTTCTGGGCGAAAGCTTTGGTATTCCTTTAGGGTTTCAGCTATGGCTAAGTCTTTGGGAGCCTGTCTTTACGCCTGCCCTGGGTGTTCTCATGGGGGGGGCGGTTCTCACGGGTCTGCTTGGGCAGCTTTTTAAGCGCTTGCAGGCTTCTTAGAGCATCCATCGGTCTCTGTGTATAGCTGAGGCGTTTATCTGCTGAGGCGTTTATCTATAGATGAAGCCCACTTCCAGTTCTCCGCGTTAGGAGAACTGGAAGTGGGCTTTTCACATGCTCTCATAGCCAAAATTCGCCATTGGGTTAACGGTTTCATCCCTTTCTCTGCTGTGTCTGGTTCGCCCTTCTCAGGTATTACATCGAAATCCTTAAGGCTGGCTTTAGATTCTATATAGATTTTTTTTGGAAAAAGTGTTAGGCAAATGTACTTAGCAGGATGGATGCCCCAAAATGCTTGAAATCCTTGGATCTACTGTAGGGTATGCTTTTTTAGGTATTTAATACTTTTTGAATATAAACAACACTTATCAAAAGTTCTAATATATTCAATGTCTTACTTATTGATTTAGTGCACGCAGGACGATAAATTCAGTATTAAGATTACATAAACCAATCGCTGGTGCAGCAGTTAGGTCATACTGCCGTGCGTTAGGTCATCGCATTATTGCGTAAGTCAGCCTTTAGCAAATCGATGCTGATTCTGGGTTTGTCCTCGTGGTCAAGTCCAGTGGTTGTTTGCGCAAAGATTCAGTCTTTCACAGGAAGAGACCCAATGGTATATTCACAAACTCAAACTTCTTCTTCGGGTGGTTATAAAGCCGGTGTACAGGATTACCGGTTGACTTACTACATGCCCGATTACACGCCAAAGGATACTGACATCCTGGCCGCGTTCCGAATGACACCCCAGCCCGGTGTGCCTCCTGAAGAGGCTGGTGCTGCGGTGGCGGCTGAGTCTTCTACTGGTACTTGGACTACAGTTTGGACTGACCTCCTCACTGACCTAGACCGCTACAAGGGTCGTTGCTACGACATCGAATCCGTTCCTAACGAAGATAATCAGTACATTTGCTACATTGCTTATCCTCTGGATTTGTTTGAAGAGGGTTCTGTTACTAACGTTCTGACTTCCATTGTTGGTAACGTGTTTGGTTTTAAGGCGCTGAAAGCTCTTCGTTTAGAAGACCTTCGCATGCCTGTTGCTTACCTGAAGACATTCCAAGGACCTCCTCACGGAATTCAGGTTGAGCGCGACAAAATCAATAAGTATGGTCGTCCGCTACTCGGCTGTACGATTAAGCCTAAGTTGGGTCTTTCCGCTAAGAACTATGGCCGCGCGGTTTATGAGTGTCTTCGCGGTGGTCTCGATTTCACAAAAGATGACGAGAACATCAACTCTGCTCCTTTCCAGCGCTGGCGCGATCGCTTCCTCTTTGTTGCGGATGCCATCCATAAGTCTCAGGCTGAAACAGGTGAAGTTAAGGGTCACTACCTTAACGTTACGGCTCCCACTTGTGAGCAAATGCTCCAGCGGGCTGAGTTCGCCAAAGAACTCGAAATGCCTATCGTTATGCATGACTTCCTGACTGCAGGTTTCACTGCGAACACCACTCTGTCTCACTGGTGTCGCGATAACGGTCTGTTGCTCCACATTCACCGGGCGATGCACGCGGTAATTGACCGTCAGAAGAACCACGGTATTCACTTCCGTGTTCTTGCCAAGTGTCTCAGAATGTCTGGTGGTGACCACATTCACACCGGTACGGTTGTGGGTAAGCTTGAAGGTGAGAAAGGCATCACCATGGGCTTTGTTGACCTTCTACGTGAGAACTACATTGAGCAAGATCGCTCTCGTGGTATCTACTTCACTCAAGACTGGGCTTCTATGCCTGGTGTGATGGCTGTAGCTTCTGGTGGTATTCACGTATGGCACATGCCTGCTCTTGTTGAAATCTTCGGCGATGACTCTGTACTCCAGTTTGGTGGTGGTACTTTGGGTCACCCTTGGGGTAATGCTCCGGGTGCAACGGCTAACCGTGTTGCTCTTGAAGCTTGTATCCAGGCTCGTAATGAAGGCCGTGACATGATGCGCGAAGGTGCTGATGTCATCCGTGAAGCTTGTAAGTGGTCTCCTGATTTGGCTGCTGCTTGCGAACTTTGGAAGGAAATCAAGTTTGAGTATGACGCTGTCGATACCATCTAATCGGTACTGAAGACTGAATCGTTCCCTGCGGGTGTTTCTTCTATCTTGTATAGAGGAGCACCCAAGGGTTCCTAGCTGTTTTCGAACAGGCCGAGATGGAAATCAAGCGTATTGCCAAAGAGACGACTAAGGTGATGATTAGTTATCTCACCTACCAAGCGGTCCGTACTGTGATCAATCAGCTTGGGGAAACCAATAAGCCGTTGGGGTTTTGGCTACACAACTTTTCCACTTCAGAGCGCATTAAAGATGGCGAAGCTTATTTGAATGACCTTTTGGAGGAACATCAAGAGCTAGCTTTTCGCATAATGACGGTTCGAGAACATTTAGCAGAGGAAGTGACCGAGTACTTACCTGAGATGGTTTGTACGGGGATTAAGCAGGCAAATATTGAGACCCGCTGCCGTCACTTGGAGCGGATGACTCAAGTTTCTACTGCGGCTTCTGACGCTAATGATTCAGAGATTTTTGCCGAGGATGAAGATGACACTCCGGATGATATTCCCGCTGAGTAGTTGTCAGTTCAAACTCTAGACCTATTGCTGTTGTAATCTACCAAATACTATGCAGACTTTACCTAAAGAGCGCCGTTACGAGAATCTATCCTATCTGCCTCCTTTGACGGATCAGCAGATTGCTCGTCAATTGCAGTACATCATTGATAATGGTTTCTTCCCTGCGATTGAGTTCAACGAAGATTCTGAGCC
>CALFCG010000239.1 GCA_937951315.1 uncultured cyanobacterium | reverse complement strand
CAAACGTTTGATGCGATTGTGTTTGCCTCGAGTTCCGGTGGCACTCATGCGGGCTTAATCGTAGGGCAAGCCATCACAGATCTGCAAACGCAGCTCATCGGGATTGGGATTGATAAATCAGACCTTCCCACACAAACACTAGCCACTCAAATTTTTCAATTGGCTAAGGAGACCGCCCACAAAATCAACCTGACGAACGAACAACTCGCCCCCATAGTCATCAACACAGATTATCTGGGTGATGGCTATGGCGTTGTGGGTGACCGAGAGCGAACTGCGATCGCACAGGTCGCAAAGTTAGAAGGTATTCTGCTCGATCCAGTCTATACAGGAAGAGCGATGGGCGGTCTAATAGATCTCATTGACCGTCAGATTCTAAAGGCAGGACAGACGGTGCTTTTTTGGCATACAGGGGGAACCCCTGCCCTGTTTAGTAAAACGGGGAGCCTATTTTAGATTTTTTACAGATTATTCTGACGCTCTTCTTGCTTTACTAGAAAAGTAATAATGCCAAAGGCAACGCAGAACTCCACAGCGAGGGTTGCCCAGAAGATAGCGGAAGTTGGCTCAGTAAACATAGTGGTAATCCAGTACAGCGAACGGTCTCATTCTATTTAATTCTGCCCAGAAAAGAATGAGAAACCCTGCGTAGATGCACCGATTTTTCTAAGAAAAACCGCTGTAATTTAAAGATTCACAAAGCAGTTGTGAGGTTGTATAGGGAAGCTTTGCGTTTTGTGAGACTCTAGAGCCCACCCAGCAACATCAGGGGCCATAGAATCAAGCCCAGGAGTGCTAGGACAGAGACTCCTAGCGTTAGGGCAAGACTCACTGCTGCTTGCACCCAAGTCAGTTGATGAACTTGACGCACCGAGCCAGCTACGGTAATCAATGTGCCCACCAAAATCCCGAGAGTAAAGAGGCTACTCAGAGTCGGTAATAGGTTTTTAGATGCGATCGCACTGCCTGAAAGCACTAATGGCCATAGCCCTCGCACAACAGCCTGGAAGGTTTGTCCGCTATTCCCCTGTCCACCCAATAGCTGCGCCCAGAAATGCAGTGAAGTTGACAACCAGTAGCACCCCAGACCTCCTGCCAGCACAAATAGCAGCAGAATAACCATCAATCCGAACACGCCGACATGGAAAGTCCCTGCCGCATTCAGAGCTAAAATGAGGACCGCTAAACCACCAATCATCAAACTGATCGATGCGCTGGCTTGACTTTCTCTAGGCTTAAAGAGGGTCGTGTAGAACGTATTCAACATCGCGTCATTCCATCAGAGCCAACGGCACTTTCTGAGAGCTGGAAAAGCGGGTCTGCTGATATCCTGGCAGCAACTGGTCTAATGAGATAGACAACGAATTTCCGAGAACACGCTGCAGAACTCCGCCGCCTCTCATATAGTCACGAACCCGCGGCTCTCCTTCAATTTTGGCCAATTCGGCGACCTGATCGAGAGCATCGGCATAGTTGCCTAATGAATCAGCAAGCCCCGCCTTCTGCGCCTGAATTCCGGTGAAGATCCGGCCATCAGCTAAGGGCTTCAGCTTCTCCAGCGAAATATCACGTCCAGCGACAATTGAATTCAGAAATTGCTGATAGGATTCAGTCACAATCCCTTGCAGCAGTTCGGTCTCAGCGGGCTTGGGATTACGATAAGGCGATAGAATATCTTTGTATTCACCACTCTGGATTGTGCTGTTTTCCACCCCCACTTTATCGAGCAAGGGCGACAAATTTTGGGTGCGAATAATCACGCCAATAGACCCCGTAACGGTGGTGGGGTTCGTCACAATGTGGTGGGCAGCACTAGCGACAAAATACCCTCCAGAAGCCGCAACATCGCCAAGGCTGGCAACAATTTGGATATCCGTTTCTTTACGTGCGCGCATTAGCTCATCGTAAATGGCCTGGGAGGCAGCCGCTGTTCCACCAGGACTGTTAATCCGCAGCAAAATAGCCTTAACGTCATCCTCGCGGGCTTTTCGAATACCAGCGATCACAGCATTGGAGCTGACGCCACTACTCCGACTCAAAACGCCGCCTGAGGCAGCACTATCGCTGATGCCACCGTAGATATCAAAGAGGGCAACCTGAGCAGGTAAAGGGCTAGAAAGCTTGACCGAAGATTTTTCGAGATTCCCGCCGAGCCAATTGCCGAAGGCAGAAATAAAGCAAAGGGCAATTAAAGCAATGGCAAAGATGCGATCGCGACGCATAGCAACAAATTATCTATGTATAGACGTATAAATTGAACCATTTGGGACCCGAGAATCAGCAATCACGATCGGTACATCAAATCACCGATTCCACGCTGGCCCTCACTTAAGTATCAGCCTCGTCACCTTCAGCCTCTTCTCCCTCTTCATCTTCCTCATCTGGCGGTACAAGTGCGACTGCAGCAATAAAGTCATCTTCATCCAACCGCTGCACCCGAACCCCAGTTGCAGAACGGGACTGAGAAGAAATATCGATCACCGCTTGGCGAATAATCACACCTCGACTGGTCACCAACATCAGCTCATCTTCCGCATTGACAACCCGCAGCGTTGCTAACTGGTCGTCATCCTGCTTCTTCGTTTTCTTAGCCTTGAATTTCGTCGCAATCAGTCCTTTACCCGCACGATTCTGGAGTCGGAACTGATCAACCGGAACCCGCTTACCATAGCCGTTAGTGGTAATCACTAAAATCCAGGGACCAGGGGTATCCTGCTGCAATTCATCATCGACAAGATCATCGACCTCAGTATCATCATCGGTCTCAGCCAATCCAGCAATGACAGCACTGGGCAACACATCAATCCCAATGAGTTCATCATCCTCCCGCAGATTCATCGACCGCACACCTCGTGTCGCCCTTCCCAGAGGCCGAAGCTGCTGATGATCAGCCCGGAAATGAATCGCCATCCCCTGACGGGACCCAATCACAATACTGTCTTCGACGCGGGCCCGGCGCACCCAGCGAAGCTGATCGCCTTCCTCCAAGGAAATCGCAATTAAGCCATTGGAACGAATATTCCCAAAGGCAGACAGTGCGGTTTTTTTGATGAATCCCCCAGAGGTCATCATCACCAAAAACTCATCTTCGCTAAATTCGCTTACGGGGACCACCGACGTGATCCGTTCATCGCGAGGAATCGGTAATAACTGGACAATCGGTACGCCTCGAGCCGTCCGCGACACCACCGGAATCTGATAAGCGTGGACACAGTAAGCGACGCCGCGATCGCTAAACAGCAAAATACTGTCATGGTCACAACAGGCAAAGAAATGCTCAACAGCGTCATTCTCTTTAATGCGAGCTCCAGCCCGCCCCCGAGTCGCTCGACTCTGAGCCTCAAAGGTATTGGCTGCCATCCGCTTGATGTAGCCCTGTTCGGTCACCAAAATGACGGACTGCTCATTAGCAATCAGATCCATATCATCAAGCTGACCACCGGCCCCAAACACAAGCTGGGTCCGGCGTGGCGTAGCAAATTTAGTCTTCAGCTCCGTAACTTCAGTTTCGATAATCTCCAGCCGCCGTTCCCGTCGATTCAGGATATCTTCGCAGTCTTTAATTTTGGCCTGCAGATCATCATGCTCTTTATGGATTTTCTCAGCTTCCAAGGCCGTCAAACGCCGAAGCTGCATTTGCAAAATGGCATCCGCTTGCGGCTCGGAAAGCCCAAAGTCTTCCATCAAACCTTGACGGGCAAACGCAGAGTCCGCCGCCTGTCGAATCAACTGAATCACAGCATCGAGATTATCCAGAGCAATCAGCAACCCCTGCAGCAAATGATCTCGCTCTTGGGCCTTTCGCAACGCAAAACGCGTACGGCGAATCACTGTCTCTTCCCGGAACTCTAGGAAGACCGTCAGAAACTTCTTCAAGCTCAGCAGTTGCGGATCGTTCTCCACCAACGCCAGCATATTGGCACCGAAGTTGGTCTGAATCGGCGTTTGTTTGTAGAGGTTGTTGAGCACCACCTGTGGATAGGCATCTCGTCTCAGCTCAATCACGACGCGCATCCCATCGCGATCGCTTTCATCCCGAATATCAGAAATGCCCTCTAGCCGCTTCTCATTCACCATTTCAGCAATACGCTCAATCAGCGCTGCCTTGTTGGTCTGATAGGGCAATTCCGTGATGATGATGGCCTCACGATCCGGTCGGCCTGCCTGCTCCAGCGTTTCAATTGTCGCAACACCCCGCATCGTGATCGAGCCACGTCCCGTCGTGTAAGCCTCCCGAATACTCGTCGTCCCCAGAATCAGACCACCCGTCGGGAAGTCTGGCCCTGGAATATACCGCATCAGATCGGCATCGGTCAGCTCAGGGTCATGGATAAGGGCCACAAGCCCATCCACCACTTCCCCCAAGTTATGGGGCGGAATGTTAGTGGCCATCCCCACCGCAATACCGGAAGAACCGTTGATCAACAGTTGTGGCAGCCGCGAGGGTAAGACAATGGGTTCCTGCTGCGACCCATCGAAGTTGTCAGCAAAGTCAACGGTATCCTGATCAATATCTTGGATCAGAGAATCACTACTCAAAGCCTGCAGACGACATTCGGTATATCGCATCGCCGCAGGCGGGTCGTTATCAATGGAGCCAAAGTTTCCGTGGCCATTGATCAACGGCATCCGCATCGAAAAATCTTGGGCCATCCGCACAAGAGCGTCATACACCGCAGTATCACCATGGGGATGGTATTTACCCAATACTTCCCCCACCACACGGGCGCACTTACGAAATGGGCGTTCAGGGGTGAGCCCTAGTTCATGCATCGCGAACAAAATGCGGCGATGCACCGGCTTCAAACCGTCTCGTGCATCGGGGAGCGCTCGCCCCACAATCACACTCATGGCGTATTCAAGATAGGAACGCGACATTTCATCTCGTAAATTGATGGAGATGATGCGATCCTGGGCTGACTCTAGGGCCATAGGGAAAACTCCAAAAAAATGAGATTTTTGCCGCTTAGGCAACAAAAATCATCGAAGAACAATTAAATAGCCTTCAGAACTATTTAATGCGTAGATTATGTGGTTTATTTTAGCATATTTTGCACCTTACCATTGCAGGCTGAAACCCTCTCTGGCAAGCTGTTTGACGGAATTGGAACATTGCGATTTATTCCGTATAGGTTAACCATGAAGGCCCCCCCTCACCGAGGTTAACGGAGCCCCCACCG